>NZ_JBEXYK010000004.1:0-368036 GCF_040630865.1 Nonomuraea sp. NPDC005730 | reverse complement strand
CGGTGAGGTCTCCACGCGCCATGTTCGATGGCCTACCAGGGCCACCGGCCGTACCGCAGGCAATCCCTCTGATCTCAACTCCGTACAGGCTCTAGGGCCACCTGCTGGAGGGCGACCGGCGCGCGGCCACGGAGGCCATCTCCAGCGCTCTCGTGGGCGGACAGACCCCGGTGGCTCCCAAAGACGCGGAAGACACCGGTTGAAGGTCGGAAAGCAGAAGGCCCCTGACGGCGTAACGCCTGCTCAGGGGCCTTTCGCTTGCAGAGCCGACGAGGGGAATCGAACCCCTGACCTTCTGTTTACAAGACAGATGCTCTGCCGATTGAGCTACGTCGGCACGGCCTACCAGTGTAGACGCTAGCGGCGCCTGTGACGAGCGACCTCGTACAGTGCCACACCTGCGGCGACCCCCGCGTTGAGGGATTCCGCGGCGGCCTGCATGGGGATGCGGACGACCACGTCGCACTGCTCTCGCACCAACCGGCCGAGGCCCTTCCCCTCGGAGCCCACCACGACCACGAGCGGCTCGGCGAGGAGGTCGGCGTCGCCGATGTCGATCTTTCCGGCGCCGTCGAGGCCGACGATGAAGAGGCCGGCTTCGCGGTATTCGCGGAGGGCGGCCGTCAGGTTGGAGGCGCGGGCGACGCGCAGCGTGGCGAGCGTGCCGGCCGACGTCTTCCATGCGCCACCCGTCACCCCGGCCGAGCGGCGGGACGGGATGAGCAGGCCGTGCGCCCCGAACGCGGTGGCGGAACGGGCGATGGCACCCAGGTTGCGCGGGTCGGTGACCGAGTCGAGCGCCACGATCAGCGGGACCTCGGCCGCGTCCTGGGCCAGTTGGACCAGCTCGGACGGGTGCGCATAGTCGTAGGCGGGGATCTGGAGCGCGATGCCCTGGTGGACGACGCCCTCCGTCATCCGGTCGAGCTTGTCGCGGGTTACTTCGAGCAGCGCGATCCCGCGCTCCGCCGCGATCTTGATGGAGTCGCGTACGCGGTCGTCGTTCTCGACGCGCTGGGCTACGTAGAGGGCGTTGGCGGGCACCCCGGCCTGCAGCGCCTCCAGCACCGGGTTACGGCCGCCGATGTACTCGGGGGCGTCCTCGGAACGCTTCTGCCGGGCCGGGCCGCTGCCCGGACGGCGCGTCTCGCCGCGGTCCTCCCTGGCGATGCGCTCGGTCCTGGCCTTGTCCTTGTACCAGTGGCGCATCTCGGCAGGCGGCGTCGCGCCCCTGCCCTCGAGCGACCGGCGCTTCTGGCCCCCGGTGCCCTTGGAGGGGCCCTTCTTCTTCGCGGGCCTGCCCGATGCCCTACCGCCTGCTGCCATGCCATCAAGGGTATCGGCCCGCCGACCCAACCGATCCCGCCGGGCAAGCCCCCGCCCAATCCCACCGAGAAGGGCGAATCCGGCCACGCGGCAGAGGTCCGACTCGTAGGAGGACATATCTGGGTCACGCGGCAGAGCTGCCATCCACCGGAAGCTCCCAGCCGATCACGCCGCCCAAGCCCCAGCACAGGAAGACCAATCGAGCCTCGCAGGAAGGAGCAACCCAGCCACGCTGCAAAAACCCAGCGGCCGTAAGGCCAGAAACCACACGGTTGCTGCCCTTCCCCAGAAAGAGCCACCCCGTCACGCAGTAGAGCGCGCAGTCGCGAAAGTGCGGCCCCAGGAGGAGCGATCTTAGGAAGAGCGGTCCGGGAAGAGGGGTAGAGCGCGGTCTCGGGGGGATCCGCGTGCCCTGGAGGAGACGCTTCAGGAGCACAGGGCGTTCGCCCAACACGACCGATTGCGGCACACCCGGCGAGCCACCTGCCCTCCCCCGAAGCGCACGTACCGCCCCACTCACAACCTCACCGAGGCGTCTTACGCGAGCACATCACCACAAAGCTTCACTCACCTCACCGGGTCGCACGCGAAGGCCGCGGCCGCGCATCGCGTCAACCGCCCGCCCACCCTCTCCCCGCACAGCTCCCAGCACAGCACAAAAGCCGTCCACCTCCATACACCCCCAGACAGATCCACAAGCTCCCACCACCCACCCCAAAGGCCGGTTATCGTCCTTAGCCATGATTGAGTCCGCCTACCTCCACACCACCCGAACGGCCTACGACGCCGTCGCCCCCGAGTACGCCGAACTACTGAGGAACGAACTCGACACCAAGCCCCTGGACCGGGCCATGCTGGCGGCGTTCGCCGAACTCGTACAGGGACCGGGCGCCGGAGAGGTGGCCGACCTGGGCTGCGGACCGGGCCGTGTCACCGCCCACCTCCACTCCCTCGGGGTGAACGCCTTCGGCATCGACCTGTCCCCGAGGATGATCGACGTCGCCCGCCAGAGCCACCCCGGCCTGCGCTTCGAAGTGGGCTCGATGACCGCGCTGGACCTGGCGGACGCGTCCCTGGCCGGCGCCCTCGCGTGGTACTCCACCGTCCACACCCCGCCGGAGCTCCTGCCGACGGTGTTCGCCGAGATCCAGCGGGTGCTGGCGCCGGGCGGCCACCTGCTGATCGCGTTCAAGGTCGGCGACGAACGCCGCCACCTCAGCCAGGGCTACGGCCACAAGCTCTCGCTGGACGTCTACTGGACTCCCCCGGAGCACATCGCCGAGCTCCTCGCGAAGGCCGGACTGTCCCTGGACGCCCGGCTCATCCGCGAGCCCGACGAGAGCGAGAGACCCCGCTCAGGCCGGCAGGCCTTCTTCCTGGCCCACAAACCGACCGGCGAACCGACCAGCGAACCGACCGACAAGCCGACCAGCGAACCGACCGACAAGCCGACCGGCGAACCGACCCACAACCCAGCCGACAAGCCGAAAGCCCCGGAATCCGGCTCCTAGAGCCCTCAAACAGGCTCCCAGAACAGAACCCTTCACTGACGGAGGATGTCAGCGACCAACGGATAACGTGCCAGCCGCCCCACACTTCCCCGAAGGAGCAGCCGCATGATCCTGGAGATCCGCACCTACCGCCTCAAACCCGGCACCCGCGAAGACTTCCTCCGGATCATGTGCGAAGAAGCCCTCCCCCTCCTGGCGAAGGCCGGCATCGACGTGGTGAGCAGCGGTTCCTCCCTCGTGGACGAGGACGGCCACGAGGAGGCGTACCTGATCCGCGCGTTCTCCTCGAAGGAGACCCGCGACGAGCAGGAGGACGCCTTCTACACCAGCCCGGAATGGCACCAGGGCCCGCGCGAGGGCATCGTCTCGCGCATCGACGGCTACCACACGATCGTGATCGAGGCCCCCGACGCCGCCGTCGTGGCCCTCCGCGGCTGACGGCGGGCGCAAGGCGCCCGCCGTCACTCAGGCGCGGCGAAAGGTCAAGAGCGGCGGAAGGTCAGCGGGCCAGCTCCCAGCGGGCCCCGTGCGGCGTGTCCTCGACCGTGATGCCCGCCGCGGCGAGCTGGTCGCGGATCGCGTCGGCCGCCGCGTAGTCCTTACGGGCCCGCGCGGCCTTGCGCTGCTCCAGGGCCACCGCCACGAGTGCGTCGACCACTGGCGACAGGTCTGAGCCGCCCCCGCGCCACTGCGGCGAGCGAGGGTCGAGGCCGAGCACGTCGAGCATGTTCTGGGTCTCGGCGAGCAGCCGCGCGATGGCCTCCTTGTCGCCCCGCGACAGCGCCACGTTGCCCTCGCGCACCACCTCGTGCACCACGGCGAGCGCCTGCGGCGTGCCGAGGTCGTCGTCGAGCGCGTCGGCGAACGCCTGCGGAAGGGGCGCGTCGGCGTCGACGTCGTGGATCACCTCGGCGGCGCGGGTGACGAAGCCCTCGATCCGCTGGTAGGCCGCCGCCGCCTCCAGCAGCGCCTCCTCGGAGTACTCGATCGAGGAACGGTAGTGCGGCGCGGCCAGGTAGTAGCGCAGCTCCACCGGACGCACCTTCTGCACCATCTCGGGGATCAGCAGCGAGTTGCCGAGCGACTTGCTCATCTTCTCGGCGCCGATCTTGAGCATGCCGTTGTGCATCCAGTAGCGGGCGAAGCCGTCGCCGGCGGCCTGCGACTGGGCGATCTCGTTCTCGTGGTGGGGGAAGATCAGGTCGATGCCGCCGCCGTGGATGTCGAACGTCGGCCCGAGGTATTTGGTGGCCATCGCCGAGCACTCCAGGTGCCAGCCGGGACGCCCGGGCCCCCACGGCGTGGGCCAGGTCGGCTCGCCCGGCTTGGCGCCCTTCCACAGGGCGAAGTCGCGCGGGTCGCGCTTGAGCGACTCGTCGTCGGTGTCGGCCGCGGCCCGCATGTTCTCCAGCTTCTGGTTGGAGAGCTTGCCGTAGTGGTCGACGTAGGACCGGACGCTGAAGTAGACGTCGCCGCCCGAGGCGTAGGCGTGGCCGCGCTCGATCAGCCGCTCCATCAGCGTGATCATCTCGGGCACGTGGCCGGTCGCCCGCGGCTCGACGGTGGGCGGCAGGCAGCCGAGCGTGTCGTAGGCCCAGGTGAAGGCCCGCTGGTTGCGCTCGGCGATGACGAACCAGGGCACGTCCTCCGCGGCCGACACCCTGATGATCTTGTCATCGATGTCGGTGACGTTGCGGCAGAACGTCACGTCGTAGCCGGAACGCGTGAGCCAGCGCCTGAGCACGTCGAAGTTCACGCCTGAGCGGATGTGCCCGATGTGCGGAGGAGCCTGCACGGTCGCCCCACACAGGTAGATCGACGCCCGGCCGGCTTCGACCGGAACGAATTCACGGATGGCGCGCGTGCTGGTGTCGTAGATGTGCAGGCTCACGAAGGCAAGGCTAACGCCTCGGAGGCTCTCACAGGCCGATTACTCAGCCTCGCACCGTGACCTTGTCGGGACGGATCCGGATGATCAGACGCTCCGTGCCCGGCTTGTCCTCCCAAGGCCCGCCTGTGTACTTCTGGGCGAGCTCCTGGATCAACGCACCCCCGGGATCCTCCTCGATCGTCACCCGGCCGCGCACCTCCAGGTAGCGATAGGGGTTGCCAGGGTCGATGACCAGCAGACTCGTCCGCGGGTCGCGCTCGAAGTTACGCGGCTTCACCCGCCCCCGGACGGTCGAGAACAGCACGTCGTCGCCGTCCGTGCGCACCCACACCACGGTCGACTGGGGTCCGCCGTCGGGGTTGATGCTGGTCACCGTCGCATGATTCGGGGCATCCAGGAGTTGGCGGGCTTCTTCCGGCAGCTCGGGCATGTGTCTCCCTCGATCGGTCGTGATCCCCATTCTTCTGTAGTCTCGAAGGCGCCATGGACGTGACTCCCCCCTCTACGCTCCGTCGCCTGGGCATCGCCCTGGCCGGGCTCGCGGTGGCCGCTCTCACCGGAGCCGCCTGCGCGCTGTCCTTCGACGATCTGCGCGCGCTGGCCGTCACCGGCGAAGCGCGGCAGGACCTCGCCTTCCTCTATCCGGCCGCCTTCGACGCACTGCTCGTGGTCGCGCTGCTCGGCGTGCTGCTGCTGCGCCCCGCCCGGCCGCTGGTGCGGGCGCAGGCCGCCACCGTGCTGGTCCTGCTCATCGTGGCCGCCGCGGCGGTCAACGTGGCGACCGCGCTGCGGTTCACCTTCGACGCGCGCCAGGTGGCCGTGGGCGTGGCCCTGGCACCCTGGGTCATGCTGGCCCTGGCCCTGTGGCTCTGGCTGCTGCTGATCAAGCACGTCCAGGCTCACCGGGGCGCGGCGCGCGAGGAGGACGACGACGAGCTCGTGCCCTTCCATCCGGGCCGCGCGGCCGACACGCCGCCGCCGCTCGTGACCGAGGCGCCCCCGCCCGTGCTGGAGTCCACGCCGCTGGTGGGGCCCACCGCCGCGCCGGAGACTCCGCCGGTCCCGGCCCAGGTGTCCGAGTGGCAGGCCGTACCGCAAGACCCGGAACCCGAGCCCGAACCCGAGCCCGAACCGGCCCCTGAGCCGGAACCGGAACCGGAACCGGAACCCGAGCCGGAGCCGAAGCCGGAACCCGAGCCGGAACCGGAACCGGAACCCGAGCCTGAGCCGTTGAGGCGGCCGGTGCGGTGGGGCGACCGGGTCAAGCCGACCGACGTCCTGGTCCACCCCCGAACCGACACCCGGGCCACCGACACCCGTGACGTCGACACCCAGCCCGTCCCCGTCATCGAGGACGACCGCAGGAGCCGCCCCGCCACCGACGAGCCTCGGACGCGCCAGAGCGACGCTGAGGACACCGCGCCCCACCCGGTGATCCACGAGGACACCCAGGCCCCGTCCGGCCGCCTGCGCAGCACTCCGCGCCCGCCGGACCCCGAGGAATAGCGGCCACCCGCGAAGAACCGAGAGGCCCGTCCGGGATGATCCCGGACGGGCCGTTTCGTGTGCGTCTATCTCGTCTACACCCCTGGCGCCGCTAGACCCTGGAGCCGCGGCGTAGGCCGGCGACCAGGCCGACACCGACGATCGCCAGGACGACCTGCATCACGAGCTCGATCCAGTCGATGCCGGGGGTCGTCTCGACGCCGAGCACCTGGGCGATGAGCGTGCCCAGCAGGGCGGCGACGATGCCGACGACGATGGTGAGGATCCACCCGATGGCCTGCCTGCCGGGCAGCAGCAGGCGACCGATTGCGCCAATGACGGCGCCAATCACGATGGCGCCAAGGATGGACTGAATGGTCATGACACGAAACCTCCCCGTGAGGGTGAGCCGTTCACTCTCACGGGGAGCTTCGCTACCCGATCGCCGGCGATTATGCGCCGACTTTACGAACGAGCAGGTCAGGTCGTTGTTCGGCCGGTGCGTCCACCGCGTCCCGGGCCCATCCGCGTCACAAGGAGCACGCCGACCACAGCCAGCACGAGCTGGAGTATGTGTTCGAGCCAGTCGATGCCCTTGGTGTCGGCCCAGCCGAACGCCTGTGCGATCAGGGTGCCGATCAGGGCGGCCACGATGCCCACGATGAGCGTCAGGCCGATGGACATGTTCTGCCTGCCAGGCACTATCAGCCGGGCCAGCGCACCGACGATGGCGCCGATGACTACCGCGGAAACGATCGCGCCGATCATGTGTAGCTCCCCCCGAGACGTTCACATGTCTTAGATGGGGACATACCCGACACCTGGGGAAACTACCCCCCGAGGAAGGCGGCGGTCCGTACCGCGCCAGTGACGAACCGCCGCCCCCACAGTTGGCGGGTTCGGCGACGACCCGCCGGGACACCCTCACGCATCCCGTACATAAGACGCTGAACGCCTAGGAAAGGTTGACCACGACGGCCGTGGCGATGGCGGCGATCCCCTCGCCGCGCCCGGTGAGCCCGAGCCCGTCCGTGGTGGTCGCCGAGACGCTCACAGGCGCCCCCACGGCGCCGCTGAGCGCCAGCTCGGCCTCGGTACGCCGAGGAGCCATCCTGGGACGGTTGCCGATCACCTGGACGGCCACGTTGCCGATCTCGAAGCCCGCCGCACGCACCTGGCGGGCCGTCTCCTCCAGCAGGGTGACCCCGGAAGCCCCCGCCCAGCGAGGGTCCGACGTGCCGAACAGCCCGCCCAGGTCGCCCAGGCCGGCCGCGGACAGCAGCGCGTCGCACGCGGCATGCGCGGCGACATCGCCGTCGGAATGGCCGTCGAGCCCGAGCTCGGCCGGCCAGTGGAGGCCGGCGAGGCTGAGCTCACGCCCTGATCCCACCGAAGCGAACGGGTGGACGTCGACTCCGACGCCCACCCGTGGAAGATTCGTGTTCAGGAGTTGAGAACCTCGTCGAGCAGGGCCTCAGCCTTGTCCTCATTGGTCTTCTCGGCGAGCGCGAGCTCGCTGACGAGGATCTGACGAGCCTTCGCGAGCATGCGCTTCTCGCCCGCTGACAGGCCGCGCTCGCGGTCGCGACGCCACAGGTCGCGAACCACCTCCGCAACCTTGTTCACATCGCCGGAGGCGAGCTTCTCCAGATTGGCCTTGTAACGGCGCGACCAGTTGGTCGGCTCTTCCGTGTGCGGCATCCGAAGAACATCGAAAACCCGCTCAAGGCCTTCCTGGCCGACAACGTCGCGCACACCGACGAGTTCCGCGTTTTCTGCTGGCACCTGGACGGTAAGGTCGCCCTTGTCGACCTTGAGCACCAGGTAGGTCTTTTCCTCACCCTTGATGGATCGCTTCGTGATTGCTTCGATCCGAGCAGCCCCATGGTGGGGGTAGACGACAGTGTCGCCGACCTGGAAAGTCATGTGACAAGTACCCCTTCCGCTGTACTCCAGGGTACCACGCATCCACAGGCTCCCGGAACAGTGAAAACCTCATAACTGCAGGTCAAAGCCGCATATTGGGGCTTGACAAGTCCTCGACCGTATGAATCGCATTTCCGGACATAGCGAATGACCTGCAGGGGTGCGGATATGACCATGGATTCAGGTGGATATGGTAGGCGCTGCCCAACACCCCATGCGCCATACCGCGCAAGAGCAAGGAGAACCCGCACGTGACCAGCCGTCGCTGGATTGTCGTAGCCGCCGCGTTCTTGGCAGCCCCCGTGCTCGCGGGCTGCGGGGCAGGATTCGACGCCAACACCAACAAGCCGTACGCCCCGAACGAGGCGGTCGCACTCATCGACCAGGGTGCTTATGGCACGCGCGGCATTCACATCCCGCAGGCGTTCATCCTCGGCCCTGACTCCGGCGCCCAGCTCCCGTGGCGCGGTTCGGCCCCGATCTACCTGAACATCCTCAACACCGCGGGCGCCGCCGACACGCTCCAGGCCGTCTCGGCGGGCTCGGTCGGGTCCGTGAAGGTCGCCACGCCGATCCAGCTTCCCCCCAACCAGCTCGTCAACACCGGCAAGCCGCAGCCCCAGCTGATGCTGGAGAGCATCTCCACGAGCCTCAGAGGCGGCGAGAGCGTGCGTCTGGACCTCCAGTTCGCCAACGCCGGGACAGTGACCCTGACCGTCCCTGTGGTCACGCGCAGCCGCGAGTTCAAGGACTACCCCGCCGCCCCCAACGCCACCCCGGTTGCGACGCCCTCGGCGTCGGCCACCCCCACGGCCACCGAAGAGGCCCACTGACGGCATGAGAAAACCCTTGTTCTGGTACGAACCCACGTACCAGAACAAGGGTCGTTCACTCCTCGACGGCGTCGAACTTGTAGCCCAGGCCGCGCACGGTGAGGATGCAGCGCGGGTTGGACGGGTCCGCCTCGATCTTGGCCCGCAGGCGCTTGACGTGGACGTCGAGCGTCTTGGTGTCGCCCACGTAGTCGGCGCCCCAGACGCGGTCGATGAGCTGGCCGCGGGTGAGCACCCGGCCGGCGTTGCGCAGCAGCACCTCCAGCAGCTCGAACTCCTTCAGCGGCAGCTGCACCTGCTCGCCGCGCACCGCGACGACGTGGCGGTCGACGTCCATGCGCACCGGGCCGACGGCCAGGACGGCCGTCTCCAGCTCCTCCACCACGTCGCCCTGACGGCGCAGCACCGCGCGGATGCGGGCCACCAGCTCCCGCGAGGAGAACGGCTTCGTCACGTAGTCGTCGGCGCCCAGCTCCAGGCCCACGACCTTGTCGATCTCGCTGTCCTTGGCGGTCAGCATGATGACCGGCACCTTCGAGCGCTGCCGCAGCGAGCGGCACACCTCGGTGCCCGGCAGGCCGGGCAGCATCAGGTCGAGCAGCACGAGGTCGGCGCCGTTGCGGTCGAACGTGTCGAGCGCCTCGGGCCCGGTCGCCGCGACCGACACCTCGAAGCCCTCCTTGCGCAGCATGTAGGACAAGGCGTCGGAGAAGGACTCCTCATCCTCAACCACTAGAACTCTGGTCATTTTGCGGTCTCCAGGGGAATCGAGGGTGGTACTGCCACCGCCGTGCCGCCGAAGGCGGGCAGACGGAGGGTGAAGGTGGAGCCGGAGCCTTCCTTGCTCCAGACGGACACCTCGCCCGCGTGGGCCGCGGCGACGTGCTTGACGATGGCCAGGCCGAGCCCGGTGCCGCCGGTCGCCCGTGACCTGGCCGCGTCGACGCGGAAGAAGCGCTCGAAGATGCGCTCCAGAGACTCCTCGGGGATGCCGATGCCCTGGTCGCTGACGCTGATCTCGACGGAGTCGCCGGCCGGACGGACGCTGACCACGACCCGCGTGTGCTCGGGACTGTAGGCGACGGCGTTGTCGATGAGGTTGCGCAGGGCGGTGACGAGCAGTTCGTCGTCGCCCCAGATGCGCAACCCCTCGGTGCCGCCGGTGACCAGCGTGATGTCCTTGGCCACCGCCTTGGTGTTGCAGTGGTCGATGGCGTCGTGGACGGCCTCGTCGATGGCTACCTGGCCCGGGGTGGGGATGGGCTCGGCGCCCTGGATCCTGCTCAGCGTGATCAGGTCCTGGACCAGGTAGGTGAGCCGGGCGGCCTCGTGCTGCATGCGCCCGGCGAAGCGGGTGACCGCCTCGGGGTCGTCGGCGGCGTCCTGGATGGTCTCGGCCAGCAGGCTCAGCGCGCCCACCGGGGTCTTCAGCTCGTGGCTGACGTTGGCGACGAAGTCGCGGCGCACGGCCTCGACCCTGCGCCGCTCGGTCTGGTCCTCGGCCAGCACCAGCACCTGGCCGTAGGAGCCGAGGGGGGCGACACGGACGGCGAAGTTCGTCGTCTCCTGGCCGAACTTGTGGCCGGCGACGTCGATCTCGCTCTCGCGGATCTCGCCGTCGCGGCGTACCTGTCTTGCCAGTGCGAGCAGCTCCGCGGCCATCAGCCTGTCGCCCTTGACCAGCCCGAACGCGCGCGCCGCCGAGCTGGCGCGCAGCACGCGGTCGTGCGCGTCGAGCACGACGGCGGACGAGGGGAGCACGGCGAGCACGGAGGCCACGCCCTGCGGCAGCGCCGCTCCGGTCTCGACGCCGTCGGCTGAATCGGTCCTCTTCGGAGCCTCGATCTGGTTCCGGTAGAACAGGACCGCCAGGGCTCCCACGACGAACCCGGCCAGGGCCGCGAAGCTCATGGCCATCTCACTCATGCCTCCGATGGTAGGTGGCGAAGTCCAAGGGACAGACCTCTCACCTGCGGATGAACGGCCCTTTCCTGGAAAGTTCATCTCGCAGTAGAGGTTCGTTCATCGAGTGGCACGTACGGTGACGACATGCGCGATGCGTACCATGAAGAACTTGATCTCCTGACGAGCAAGCTGGTCGAGATGACGAGGCTCGTCCGCTCGGCCATCTCCCGTGCCACCACGGCCCTCCTCGACGCCGACCTCCAGCTCGCCGAGAGCGTCATCTCCCGTGACCAGGAGGTGAACGCTCTCTTCGCCGACATCGAGTCGTCGATCTTCGAGCTGATGGCCCGGCAGCAGCCGGTCGCGGTGGACCTGCGAATGGTCATCACGGCGCTGCGCATGGGCACCGACCTCGAACGCATGGGCGACCTCGCCGTCCATGTGGCCAAGGTGGCCCGGCTGCGGCACCCCGACTCGGCGATTCCGCCCGAGACGCGCTCGACCATCGTGGAAATGGGACAGATCGCCGAGAACCTGGTCACCAAGGCCGGAAGCTGCGTGGCCTCCAGGGACGTGGAGTCGGCCCTTGAGCTGGAAGAGGACGACGACGCGATGGACCGGCTGCACCGGCGGCTGTTCCGCAACATCCTGGCCAAGGACTGGGCGCACGGCGTGGAGCCGGCGATCGACATCACGCTGATCGGCCGGTACTACGAGCGGTACGCCGACCACGCGGTGCGGGTGGCGAGGGACGTCGTCTACCTGGTCACCGGCTCACGTCCCAGCTGACGGCCTCCCGGGGGGCAGGCTCTTCACCCGGACGCAGCGGGCGGCACCTGTCGGGGGGCCGCCCGCTTCGCATGTCCCCGGCCAGACACGGGGACCAGACACGGGGACGAGACAATCCGGCCGGACAAACAGCGGCAAGCCGCGACAGACGCCTGCCTAGCGCCCTGTCTCCTGGCCAAAAGCGGATGCGGCAACGTCTCCGCATGTGGCACGCTCCGCCGGTGAATCGTGAACAGATCTCCCGACTCGCCCATGCGGACCATCCGATCGCGGCACCGCTCGACGACGACTCGGTGCGCCGCCTGCTGGACCGCGCCCTTCCCCAGGGCGACTCGCGCGTGCTCGACCTCGGCTGCGGCGGCGGGGAGTGGCTGCTGCGCGCGCTGGGCACGCACCCCAAGCTGCAGGCGGAGGGCGTGGACATCGCCGAGGGCTCGCTGGCGCACGCCCGCGAGCGCGCGGAGGCGCTCGGCGTCCACGACCGGCTCGTCCTCCATCGTGCGGACGCCGCCGAGTTCACCTGCCCGCACGCGTTCGACCTGGTGATCAGCGTCGGGGCGACGCACGCGTTCGGCGGCCTGCTCCCCACGCTCGCCGCGGCGCGCGAGCACCTCGCCCCCGGCGGGCGCGTCCTGGTCGGGGACGGTTTCTGGGCCCGGGAGCCCTCTGCCGAGGCGGTGGAGATGCTGGGCGAGCTCACCGACCTGCCGGCCCTGATGGACCGCGTCACCGCCGACGGCTGGACGCCGGTGCACGGCCACATCAGCACGCGCCAGGAGCTCGACGACTACGAATGGGCCTGGACGGGCTCGCTGGCGTCCTGGGCTCTGGACAACCCCGACCATCCGGACAGGTGCGAGGCCATCACGACGGCCGACACCCACCGCGCCGAGTGGCTGCGCGTCTACCGGGACGTCTTCGGGTTCGTCACCCTGGTCCTGCGCCCGACGTCCGACTGACGGGCCGTGCCGCCGTGCCACGCCCGGTCAGGTCAGGAGGCCGCCTGCCGGCTCCTGCACACGTGCCGCCGCGCCAGCTCGGCCCAGACCGCGGCGGCACGGGCGTACGGGCCCCTGGCGGTCTCCTCGTGGTCCCCTCGCTCGGTGACCCGCCGTACGAAGAACTGCGCCGCCTCGAAGCACAGGACGTACTCCTCACAACAGGACGCTTCGACCACGCGTACGAGCCCGCGCGACACGTGGGGCTCCCACGTCGGCATGTCAGACCGTCCCGCCCGGAACGCGGGCTTCCCTGGCGGACGGAAGGGGGCAGGAGCGCTCAGCTCTGGCAGAGGTGCTCACATCCCCGAAAGCATAGGCACCTCGCCCCAGAACGGCCCACACATTTCAGTGTCCGGCATCAGTGACATAGCTTCCCCGCCAACAGCCCCCGGCCCCAGGGCCTCGCCCATGGCGGACGTCCAGCCAGGTGACGTCGGACGTAGCAGCGCCGATCCGTCCGCAAGAAAGGCGGCATCGGCCGCTGCACGGCTGTATCTCGACGCAGCGTCGAGACGGGCACCGAACCGTCTTTGTCGGTCACGCCCCTTCGACGGGATAGCGCAATCGGGCTCGCCGCAGTCCCTCGTGACCGACCGCGAAAACGAACGGCTCGATCACCCGCCTCACGACATGGACGATCTGAGCCTCGTTGCCGAGGAAGGCCGCCGCCATCTCCTTCCCGACCATCCTGGCGTTCGCCAGCGCGAACATGCGCGCACCGCTCGTGTGGACGACACGCGCTTCCACCAGGTTCCGGGAGATGGCAAGGTCCTTGCACAGCAGGATGTCGCCGCGAATCGTGGCTTCTTCGATCCACTGAACGTCAGCGATGCGCTGGGAGGCGTCCGGCCCGTAGCGCTCGTCCATCGTTTCCAGGACCCAGCCGGCCTCGCGCAGAGCTTGGGGGACGATACGGGAGCCTGATCCGCGATCCAGGAAGAAGGTGAACCCGGAGGCGCGCGCATCGTCCGTCATGCCTTCCCCTCACGCCGCCTGCGGCAGGAGTCCCTCGACCTCGTCCACCTGGAGGTCGTAGTCCTCGGCCACCTCTCGGCTGTCCTCACCGGCCCGCAGGCGGTTGAGCACGTCGGCGACACGGACGCCTCGTCGGGCGACGGTCGGCTGACCGCCGTTGATCCATGAGTCGACCGTGACCGCCACGCGTTCGTACCCCGGAAGCTGGATCACCTTCATCCAACCGTCCACGTAAGTGACGCGTCGCAGGTAGTCCCGGACGATCGGCCGGAACACCTGCTGACCGCTGCGTACCACGACCAGCCCGTCGACCGCCTCGCGCTCCACGGGATCGTCGGTGTGCTCCCTGAAGTCCCACAGCACCTCAGCGCCGTCGGTCATCAACCGCTCGCCGGCCAATGCCTGCTCAAGACCGATGTTCTCCTCAAGCCAGCGAACGGCGGGCCTGATGCGCCGCATCGGAACGTCTGCCCTGCGGAAGGCGGCCAGCATGTACGCCTCGGCCAGGCCGACGAACGGCACGGTCGGCCCCTGTGCGCCGGCGGTCGTCACCAAGGGCTCGACCGCCACCGTGACGCCGTCCATCCGCTTGTACGCGTAGCCGACGGACCAGTTGCGGAAGGACTCACGCGGAACGCCGATCAGGTCTGCCGCCTGGCTCTTGCTGTACAGGGGGGTGACGTAGCGGAAGTCGCTGATCAACCCACCACGTGGACCGTGGTCGCGCGATTCCATCAGAGTCCTCTCCCTTCAGGCTCAGCCTAGGGAAATCCGTGACCGGATGCTCGCGATCTCCCGTCTTTCAGATTGATCATCCACGCTCCGGCGCAGGAACCGTCATCCCGACACGTCACGAGAATCCCGCAGGTCGAGGCCGAGGGAAGCGCGAGGGGACGGGAGTCCCCTCGCGCGCGCCCGAGGGTCTGTGGGGGTCAGCGGCCCTGGTTGGCCACTGCTTCGATGGCGGCCTTGGCGGCCTCCGGGTCGAGGTAGCGGCCGCCCCGCGCCCGCGGCCTGAAGTCGGCATCCAGCTCGTACGCCAGCGGGATCCCCGTAGGGATGTTGAGCCCGGCGATGTCGTCGTCGCTGATGCCGTCGAGGTGCTTGACCAGGGCCCTCAGCGAGTTGCCGTGCGCGGCCACCAGGACCGTGCGCCCCGCGGCCAGGTCGGGGACGATCTCGTCGTACCAGTACGGGAGCATGCGGTCGACGACGTCCTTCAGGCACTCCGTGCGCGGCATGAGCTCCGGCGGCAGGAGGGCGTAACGGGGGTCGCCGGCCTGGGAGTATTCGTCGTCGTCGGCGATGGGTGGCGGCGGCACGTCGTACGAGCGGCGCCAGAGCATGAACTGCTCGTCGCCGAACTCCTCACGCGTCTGGGCCTTGTTCTTGCCCTGCAGGGCCCCGTAGTGGCGTTCGTTCAGCCGCCAGCTGCGCTTGACCGGGAGCCAGAGCAGGTCGGCCTCGCCCAGGGCGAGCTGGGCCGTCTGGATGGCCCGGGTCATGAGGCTGGTGTGCAGGACGTCGGGCCGCAGACCGGCCTCCTGCAGGAGCCGGCCGCCGCGCCGGGCCTCGTCCTCGCCCTTGGCCGACAGGCTGACGTCCACCCAACCGGTGAACAGGCCCTTCGCGTTCCAGTCGCTCTCACCGTGCCGTAGCAGCACCAAAGTCGCCATGCGGCCAATCCTATGGCCGCCGCCCGGAGCGCCGGCAGGTCACTGCCCGGGGTCGGCGAAGCGGGCGAAGGCCTGCAGGTTGGCCAGGGACTCGCCGCGTTTGGCACGCCACTCCCACTCCCGCCTGATGGAGGAGGCGAAGCCCAGCTCCAGCGCCCGGTCGAACCAGTCGTCGGCGTACGTGAGCACGCAGCCGAGCAGCCGGTCGACCTCCTCCTCGCTGACGGCGGCCAGCGGCACCCGGCCGACGAGGTAGACGTCGCCGACGGGGTCGAGGGAGAAGTGCACGCCGTACATGGTGCCGTTCTTGCCGAGGAGCCAGCGGTAGAACTCCTCGTGGTTCTCGTCCGGCTGGCGGCAGAAGAACGCCTCGACGTGCAGCACCCGCTCGCCGACGATCAGCCAGGTCATGGTGGCGAGCTTGTGCTGTCCGGGCAGCTTGACCAGGAACGCCCCGGGCCGCGGCTCGTCATAGGAGACGTCCGCGGCCTTGAGCGCGGCTTCGACGACATCGCGCATGGGATACAGCTTAGGAGCGCGCGACGTACGACCATCAAGCCGCTAGAAGTTGAGCGCCACGGGCACCTTGTGCAGATTCGCGACGGCGCCCGCGTACACCTCCATGAGCCGGCCCGCCGTCGCCTGCCAGCCGAAGGCGGCCGCGTGCGTACGCGCCCCCCGCGACAACTGCTCACGCCAGTCCGGCAGGGTGACCAGGCGGTGCAGGACGCGGGCCCATTCGTCGGGGTCGTGCCCGTCCACCAGCACGCCGGAGACCCCGTCGTCGACGGCGGTGCGCAAGCCCCCCACGGCGGCCGCGGCGACCGGCGTCCCGCAGGCCTGCGACTCCAGGGCCACGAGCCCGAACGACTCGCTGTAGGACGGCACGACGGTCACGTCCGCCGCCCGGTACCAGTCGGCCAGCTCCGCCTGCGGAGCCGGCGGCACGAGCCGGACGACGTCCGAGATGCCCAGCTCACCGGCCAGTTCGGTGAGGATGGACGGCCGGGCGAGCCCGTTGCCCGACGGCCCGCCGACGCAGGCGACGACCAGCCGGCCGCGCAGCGAGGGGTCGTCGATGAGCATGCGCGAGGCCGCGCGCAGCAGCACGTCCGGGGCCTTGAGCGGCTGGATGCGGCCCACGAACAGCAGCACGCGGGCGTCCTGCGGCAGGCCGAGCCGCTGCCGGGCGGCGCCCTGCGAGGCGGGCTGGAAGACGGTGAGGTTGACGCCGGGGTTCACGACGGCCACCCGCTGCCGGGCGGCGCCGTAGAGGTCGATGAGCTCGCGGGCCTCGTCGGCGGTGTTGGCCACCAGGCGGTCGGCGATCTCCACGACCTGTTCCTCGCCCACCACGCGGGCCTGCGGCTCCGGCTTGTCGTCCTGGGCGAGCAGCAGGTTCTTGACCTTGGCCATGGTGTGCATGGTGTGCACGAGCGGCACGCCCCAGCGCTCCTTGGCCAGCCAGCCGACCTGCCCGGACAGCCAGTAGTGGGAGTGGATGACGTCGTAGCGACCCGGGTCGTACATGGCCTCGGTGCGCAGCACCTCCGACAAAAAGGCGCACAGCTGCCCGGGCAGGTCCGCGCGGTCCATCTCCTCGTACGGCCCCGCCGTCAGGTGACGTACCAGGACGCCTGGGGCGAGTTCGGCCACGGGCGGCTGGTCGCGGGCGGTGGCCCTGGTGAAGATCTCCACCTCCACGCCGAGTTGTGCCAGTCTCCTGGCCGACTCGACGATGTACACGTTCATCCCACCGGCGTCGCCCGTGCCGGGCTGGTCCAATGGCGATGTGTGCATGCTGATGGTCGCGACCCGGCTGACCCGTCGTCGCCTCACTCGACATCACCTCCAAGCGGAATACAACTATCCAGATTTTTTCGACATTCCCTGCCGCCGTTCGCACCGCGTCCGCCCTGGCAGGATGAGGGGCATGCAGAGAACGGCAGTGGTGACCGGTGCGAGCGGCGGGATCGGCGAGGCGACCGCGCGGCGGCTCGCCGCTGAAGGTTACGCGGTGGTGGCGGGCGCACGGCGCCGCGACCGGCTGGACAAGCTGGCCGCGGAGGTGCCCTCGATCAGGCCGGTGACGCTCGACGTGACCTCTCAGGAGTCGGTCGACGCGCTGGTGGGCTCGCTCGACCGCTGCGACGTGCTGGTCAACAACGCCGGTGGCGCGCTCGGCACGGAATCGGTCACGGACGGCCTTCTGGATGACTGGCAGCAGATGTACGACACGAACGTCCTCGGCTCCCTACGCATGACCCAGGCGCTGATCCCCAAACTCGTGGCGTCCGGCGACGGTGTGCTGGTGATGCTGACCTCGACCGCCGCGCTGGTCTCGTACGAGGGCGGCGGCGGCTACTGCGCGGCCAAGCACGCCCAGTCCGCGATGGCCGAGACCCTCCGCCTTGAGCTGGTGGGGCAGCCGGTCCGGGTGGTCGAGATCGCGCCGGGCATGGTCAGGAGCGAGGGCTTCGCGGTCACCCGCTTCCGCGGCGACGAGACGGCCGCCGCCCGGGTGTACGAGGGCGTCCCCGACCCGCTGTCCTCCGACGACGTGGCCGACGCCATCGCCTGGTGCGTGACGCGCCCGTCCCACGTCAACATCGACCGCCTGGTGATCAGGCCGCGTGCCCAGGCCGCCCAGCACAAGGTGCACCGCGTCAGCGGTGGCTGAGCCGGATGGCCAGACCGGTCGGCGCGATCACGCGCGGCACGACGTGGCACAACCGGCTGCGCCGGGTCGACCGCTGGACGGCCGCCGTGCACGGCCCGGCCCTGCGCGCCGCCGTCCGCCCGCTCGTCGTCGACCTCGGCTACGGCGCCTCGCACACCACCACGCTTGAGCTGTTCACCCGGCTGCGCGCGGTCACGCCCGACGTCGAGGTGGTCGGCATCGAGATCGACCCGGCCAGGGTGGCCCTGGCCAAGCCGTACGAGCGGGAGGGGCTGAGCTTCGCGCTCGGCGGCTTCGAGCTGCCCGTCCCGCGCCCGCCGACGCTGGTCCGCGCCTTCAACGTGCTGCGTCAGTACGGCGAGGCGGAGGCGTGGCGCTACTGGGACGTGTTGTGCGGCAAGCTGGCCCCCGGCGGCGTGCTGGTCGAGGGCACCTGCTCCGAGACCGGACGGCGGGCGGTCTGGGTGGGCCTGTCCCCCGACGGCCCGCGGACGCTGACGTTCTCCGCCCGTTTCGACGCCTTCGAGCGGCCTTCCGACCTGGCCGACCGGCTGCCGAAGACCCTCATCCACCGGAACGTGCCGGGTGAGCGCATCCATGCGTTCCTGCGCGACTTCGACCACGCGTGGGCGGTCAGCGCCCCTTACGGGGTGCACGGGCTGCGGCAGCGCTGGCTGGCGTCCGTGCGGCTGCTGGCCGGGCAGTGGCCGGTGGCGGCGCGCCCGCCGCTCGGCGGCCCGGCCAGATGGCGGCTCGGCGAGCTGACCCTGCCCTGGTCGGCGGTGGACCCTCGCCGACAGGCGTCCTAACGGGAGATCTGCGCGAGGAACACCTCGTAGGCGGCGGTGTCGAACAGCACGAACCTGACCTCCTCGACCGACGTCCCGGCCGCGCGCACGGCGGCGACGGCGATGCGCGCGGCGTCGTCGAGTGGCCAGCCGTAGACGCCCGTGGAGATCGCGGGGAAGGCCACCGTCCGCGCGCCCAGCTCGTCCGCCACCCGCAGCGACTCCTGGTGGCAGGCGGCCAGCAGCTCGGAGCGGTCCTGCGACCTGGAGTAGACCGGCCCGACCGTGTGGATCACCCAGCGGGCCGGCAGCAGCCCGGCGGTGGTGGCGACGGCCCGGCCGGTCGGCAGGCCCTTGCCGTACTGCCCGGCGCGCAGCCGCCTGCACTCCTCCAGGATCTCCGGCCCGCCGCGGCGGTGGATGGCGCCGTCGACGCCCCCGCCGCCGAGCAGCGAGGAGTTGGCCGCGTTCACGATCGCGTCGGTCCGCTGCTCGGTGATGTCGCCCTGCACCAACGTGACATTCATCTCACCGAGCCTGCCAGGCGGGCTTCCGCGCCGCCACTTGCCGCTCCCGGATGCCAGCTCGACGCTTTGTAGAGCTACCCTGAAGGGCGTGAAGGGTCTTGGCGAGCTTGAGCGCAGCATCATGGACATCCTCTGGGCGGAGCACAACCCGCTGACCGCCCGCGAGGTCGGCCGGCTCATTGCCGATCGCGACCTCGCCCCCACGACGGTGATGACCGTACTCGACCGCCTCACGCGCAAGGGCTTCCTGGAGCGCACCAGGGACGGCCGCGCGTGGCGTTACGAGCCGGCCGCGAGCCGTGACGCCTACATCGCCGAGCTTATGCTTGAGGCGTTGGACCTGACGGGCGACCGATCGGCCGCCCTGACCCGCTTCGCCCAGGCCGTGTCGGGCCCGGAGGCGGAGATCCTGCGGAGAGCCCTCACGGAGCTGGAGGAAGAGTGATCACGGCAGCGGTGCTAGCGGCGCTCGCCACGGCGTGCGCGCTCGGCTCCTGGCGTTTCACGACGGCCCGGTGGACCTCCCGTGCCCCGAGGCTCGCCATCATCGTCTGGCAGTCCCTGGGCGTGGCCTGGGGTCTGGCCACCACCGGCGCCATGCTGGCCTACGCGGTCATGCCCTACGACGTGGGCGTGCTGCCGGGGCTGATCGCCTTCACGCGCGGGGAGACGCCGGTCGAGGCGTGGGACCCGCTGCACGTCCTGGCCATGATCGCCGGTCTCACCTCGCTGGCGGTGCTGGTCGTGGTGCTGCTGACGGCCGGCGTGCAGGCGTTGCGCGCGCGGCGGCGGCATCGCGTGCTGCTCGCGCTGATCTCCCGCGACGATCCCGGCGTGCCGGGGGTGCGGGTGCTCGACCATCCCAGCGCGGCGGCGTACTGCGTGCCGGGGTTGCGTTCGCAGGTCGTGGTCAGCGCGGGCGCGCTCGAGCTGCTGTCGCAGGACGAGATGGCGGCCGTGCTCGCGCACGAGGCCGCCCACGTGCGCGAGCGGCATGATCTGGTGCTGCTGCCGTTCGCCGCGCTGCGCCGGGCGCTGCCCTGGTCAAAGGTGGTGGCCGACGCGCAGGCGCAGGTGGAGCTGCTGATCGAGATGGCCGCCGACGACCGCGCCCGCCGCTACTGCTCGCCGCGCAGGCTGGCGACGGCGCTGCTCAGGTTCGGTACGGCCGGCGCCATGCCGACCCCGCACGGCATGCTCGGCGTGCACGCGCACAACGTCATGGCCAGGGTGGACCGCCTGATCAAGCCGGGGCCGGAATTGTCAGCATTTGTCCGGTACGGCTACCTCGCCCTCTCTGTGAGCTTGCTCACCACCACCCCCTTCCTGTGGGTCTACCAGCTCTGACTGCTTGCAGGTGTTAGCCGTTCCGTTTGCAATTGCAAGCACGGGACGGCAGACTGTGGGTATGGCACTACCGAAGGTCGGCTCGATCGGCGAATACATCCGCGAGCAACGGCAGCAGGCGAAGATCTCGCTGCGCCAGCTCGCGCAGGCGGCAGGGGTCTCCAACCCCTACCTGAGCCAGATCGAGCGCGGGCTGCGCAAGCCGAGCGCGGAGATTCTCAACCAGATCGCCAAGGGTCTGCGCATCTCCTCGCAGGCGCTCTACGTGCAGGCCGGCCTCATCGAGGACCGGGAGCCGCCGAGCGACGTGATCACCGCGGTCAACGCCGACACGCTGCTCACCGAGCGGCAGCGCCAGGTGCTGATCGACATCTACGAATCGTTCCGCAAGGAGAACCGCACCGAGGGCGAGCAGACCTCCCAGAACGCCCGCCCTCAGCACGACTCCACCGCGGACGACGAGCCACCGCTGCCCGAGGAGTATCTCGCCGCGCTTGAGCCCTACGCGGCCTCCCCCGGCAACGGGACCGTCACCCAGGAAACCAAGGAAGGTTAACCCATGACGCTTGCCACCGAGGTCAAGAAGCTCACCGACTCCAAGCCCTTCTACGCCTTCGCCGGCGCCGGCGACTTCGCCGTCGAGAAGCTGCGCGAGCTGCCCGAGCAGCTGCGTCAGCTCCAGTCCCGCCGCTCGGAGCTGGCCAAGGACCTGCCGGAGAAGACCCGCGCGTACGCCGACAAGGCCGAGGGCTTCGTCCGCGAGTTCCCGGACAAGGCCCGCGAGTACGCCGACCAGCTGAGCAACAAGGCCACCGAGGTCTACGAGGACTTCGCCACCCGTGGCCGCAAGGTCGTCAGCAAGACGACCGGCGAGGCCGCCCTTGAGCTGGAGGAGGTGTCGGAGGCCGCCGAGCCGCCCGTCGCCGAGCCCGTCAAGAAGACCACTCGTACCCCTCGGGCCAAGGCCTGAGTGAGCGAGCGGGCCCGCCTCCCCGGAGGCGGGCCCGTTTCTCTTCCGGTGCCCGCTCGCCGGGGACGCCTATTAGGCTGGGGCCGATTTCATCGCGGCGTTGGGTGGAGCCAGCAACATGAATATGATCAACGGCGTTTTCAACTTCCTTTTCCTGGTGCTCGCCGCCGTCATCTTCGGCATGTCGATCTACGCGCTGGTGCACGCGGCGCGCGTGCCGACCAACGCGTTCGTCTCGGCGGGCAAGCTGCAGAAGAAGATCTGGGTGCTCATCCTCGCGCTGGCGACCCTGCTGTCCGGCGGCGGCGCGCTGGGCTACTTCAACGACTTCATGCTGATCGGCGGCTTCCGCTTCATCGGCCTCAACGGGCTCGGCCTGTTCTCCATCCTGGCCGTCATCGCCGCCACGATCTACATCGTCGACGTCAAGCCCGCCGTCAAGGGCATGGGCCGCGGCAACAGCGGCCCCTACGGCCCCTGGTAGGCCGGACCGGCCGGCTCAGGCCAGCTGCGCCGCCAGCCACGCGGCGATGCGCTCGTGCCCGGCGAACGTGGGATGCACGCCGTCGGGCAGCACCGTCTCCGACGGCCTGCCGGTCACCCATTTCCGGCGCATCGGGTCGAGGAACGGCACGCCCGCGGCGTCCGCCACCTCCGCCAGGGCGTCGCGTACCCGATAGGCCTTGGCCGGTGTGTCCTCCAGCCAGATCGGGCCGACCATCACGACCTTGGTGACCGGCCAGCGGCGGCGCACCTCGGCGAGCAGGGCCGCGGCGGCCTCGCGCACCTGCCCGGTGCTCCAGCGCTGGTCGTTGTGGCCGCCGGAGATGACCAGCACGTCGGGGGCCGGCCGCCAGGCCAGCTCCTCCTCGAACGACCGCCGGAACGTGCGGCCCACCTTGCCCTCGTTGAGGTAGCCGGTGCCACCGGCGCCGGCGATCACCGGCTGCCAGCCGAGCAGCCGCGCCGACTCCGAGGCGTAGGTCCGCCAGGGCGGCACCGGGCCGGATCCGACCGTGAAGCTGTCGCCCACGAACATCATCACGGGAACCGCCGGACGGGCCGGCGGGACGGCCTGAGGCGCCCGCTGCGGCGGCGTCCGGGCCACCGCACTAGTACATGCGGAAATCCCAGCAAAAATCCCCATTATTGCGACGACCGGGGCGATTCTTCCTCGAAGCATCAGGCCACGCATAATCACCCCGGGGCACTAGGCTGCCGATATGACCGCCGACCTCCACGGACGCACACAGCGGCTCGAACTGTCCGACCAGAGCCTGCGCGACTTCGAAGCCGTCGTGCTGGACGCGGCGCCTGAGGGGATCGTGCTGAGCAGGTCGGCATTCTATCCAGGCGGGGGCGGCCAGCCTGCCGATCACGGAGTTCTGATCTGGCAGGGCGTGGAGACCCGCATCGTCGGGGTGCGCAAAGGCGACGATCTCTACCTGATCCCCGCCGAGGGCGACCCGATCCCGCCCGCCGGCACGGTGGTGGCGGCGGCCGTGGCCGACGCCCGGCGTTCGGCGCTCATGCGTACGCACTCGGGGCTCCACGTGTTGTGCGGCGTGGTGTTCAGGGACTACGGCTGCCTGGTCACCGGCGGCAACATGGACGAGCTGAGCGCGCGCATGGACTTCGACCTGCCCGAGGTGCCCCCCGGCTTCAAGGAGGCCGTCGAGGACGCGTGCAACGCCGAGATCGTCGCCGACCGCCGCATCGACGTGCGCGTGTTGCCGCGGCGGGAGGCGTTCGAGATCCCCGACATCATCCGCACGGCGAGCAACCTGGTGCCCGAGGCCGTCCAGGACGTGCGCATCGTCGACATCGTGGGCCTCGACACGCAGGCCGACGGCGGCACCCACGTGGCCTCGACCAAGCAGATCGGCCGCATCAAGGTGGCCAAGATCGAGAGCAAGGGCCGCGGCTTCCGCCGGCTGCGCATCGCGATCTCCGACTAGCGCCCCTCGACCAGCCCGGCGAGCCCGTCGAGCAGCGCGTCGAGGCCGAAGGCGAAGAGCCGGTCGAGGTCGAGGTCGAACTCGCCGCCCAGCTCCTCGATGACGCCGGTGAAGGCGGTCAGCCGCCCCGACTCCGCCAGCGCCTGGAGCTCCCCCTCCCGGCTGGTCATCCACTCGTCGGCGGTCAGCCCGGTCGCGGCCTGGGCCTGCTGCTCCATCTCGATGTTGGCGGCCAGGCCCTGGACGAAGCTGAACAGCAGGGTGTGCACGTGCATCTTGCTGACGGGATCGAGAGGCGAGCCCTCCAGCGTGCGCATGACCCACTCGGTGTGGGCGATCAGGCTGGCCGAGGGCAACGGCCTGGTCAGTGACGTGACCCTGGCCATCCACGGGTGGGTGCGGTAGCCCGCCCACTGCACCCGCGCGGCGGTCTCCAGCCTGGCCCGCCATCCGTCGGGCGGCGGGCCGGGCAGCGGGAACTCCCTGATCACGTGGTCGATCATGAGCATGACCAGGTCGTCCTTGCCGCCGACGTGCCGGTAGAGGGACATGGTGGCGACGCCGAGCCGGCCCGCGACGCCGCGCATGGTCAGCTCGGCGAGCCCGTCGGCGTCGGCGATGTCAACGGCCGCGGCCACGATGCGGTCGCGGGTCAGGTCGTCGCCGGACGGGACGGGGGCCCGCCGCGCCCTGCCGCCGCGCGTCTCGGCCACGACCGTGCCGACGCGCGGCTCGGCGACCACCACGCCCTCCTGAGCCAGCACCGTGAGCGCCTTGGCGGCCGTGGCGAGCGCGACCTCCCAGTCGCGGGCGAGCTGTCTGGTGGAGGGCACCCGGTCGCCGGGGCGGAGCCGGCCGTCGGCGATGCGCCGCCTGATGTCCTCGACGATGCGCGCGTAGGGCGGAGCGGTCATCACAACCCTTTCTCTGTACTAGTACAGATTGTATCAGCGAACCCTTGTGAGCTGCTGTATGTACGACGTACATTCAGTTCCGCGTACAACGTCAACAGCAAGGAGCACATCGTGAAGGTTCTGGTCTCGGGAGCGAGCGTCGGTGGTCCCGTCCTGGCTCACTGGCTGCGGCGGCGTGGTTTCGAGGTCACGCTCGTCGAGCGCGCGCCGCGCCCGCGCCAGGGCGGTCAGGCCGTCGACCTCCGCGGCGCCGCGCTGGTCGTGGCCGATCGTATGGGCATCCTGGAGCAGGTCAGGGCCGCGCGGACGACCATGCGCGGCATGTCCATGGTCGACGGCGACGGCAACGAGATCATGCGCAGCACCGAGGAGACGATCAGCGGCGGCCGGCTCGACAGCCCGGACGTCGAGATCGCCCGCGACGACCTCACCGCGATCGTCGGCGCCGTCACCGACGCCCCCTGCCGCTACGGCGACTCCATCGCCACCCTCACCCAGGACGGCGACGGCGTCGACGTGACCTTCGACAGCGGCGCGCGCGAACGCTACGACTACGTGATCGGCGCCGACGGCCTGCACTCCAACGTCAGGAGGCTCGTTTTCGGCCCGGAGGAGCGCTTCCTGCGGCACCTCGGCATGTACGTCTCCATCTACACCGCCGACAACTTCCTCGGCCTGGACCACTGGCAGCTCTGGCACCGGGCGGGAGAGGCCGGGTTCGGCCTGTTCAGCGACCGCGAGCCGGCGGTGATGAAGGTGAACATGGGCTTCGCCGCGGGCCCGATCGACTACGACCACCGCGACGTCGAGCAGCAGAAGCGCCTGGTCCAGGAGCACTGCTCCGGGCTGCGCTGGGAGGCGCCCAAGCTGCTGGAGGCCATGTGGCGGGCCGGCGACTTCTACTTCGACGCCATGGCCCAGGTCGAGATGGACCGCTGGTCGCAGGGCCGGGTCGCGCTGATCGGCGACGCCGCCCACTGCCCCTCGCCGCTGTCGGGGCAGGGCACCAGCCTGGCCCTGGTGGGGGCGTACGTGCTGGCCGAGGAGCTGGGCCGGCTCCCCGAGGGGGCGTTCGACCGGTACGAGCGGCGCATGCGGCCCTACGTCGCCCTGAACCAGGCTCTGGCCCTGGAGAACCCGGGCATGGCCGCCTCGCCCGAGAGCGTACGCCGGGCGGCCGACGGCATCACCCTGGATTGACACCCGCAACCGCTACGATGTCCCGCCATGACGGGTTTCAGACTCACACTGGCCGCCCTGGGAGCCACTGCTCTGACGTTGCTGGCCACCCCCGCCCTGGCGGAGGCCGGGATCACGGACCAGGTGACGATGACGCTCGGCAAGGACGGCACCCTCCACGTGGTCGAGAAGATCACCGGGGCGTCCGGCGGCCTCAAGCGCACCCTGCTCACCAAGACCCGCTACGACGACGACAACGACCGCGTCTACGGGGTCACCAACGTGAAGGGTGGCAAGCTCGACGGCGACGTCCTGACCGTGACCGGCCAGACCGTCGAGTACGACGTCAAGGGCGCGGTGACCACCTCCGGCGGGGTCGAGGAGCTGCGCTGGTTCGCCGTCAGCGGCTGGAGCGTCCCCGTGACCAAGGCGACCGTCCAGGTCAGCGGGCCCGGCCAGGTGCAGAACCTGTCGTGCTTCGCCGGCGACCTGACCTCGGCGATCGGCTGCACCTCGGCCTCGATGGATCACACCGCCACCCGGGCCGACTTCGAGCAGGACAACCTCGCGGCGGGCCAGGCCCTGACGGTGGTCGTCGGCTACCCCAAGGGTTCCAGCTCCGGGGCGCCCATCCTGGAGCGGCGCTTCTCGCTGGCCTCGGCGTTCACCCTCGACCTGGTCACCGGGGGCGCGCTGGCCGGCCTGCTCGTGCTGCTGCTCGGCGGCGTCGGCCTGCTCTACTGGACGCGCGGCCGGGACGCCCGGGTCGCGGGCCACGAGAAGGGCAGCGTCGATCCCATCCAGAACGGGCACTTCACCCCGCCGGACGGCGTGCGTCCGGGCCAGATCGGCACGCTGGTGGACGAGCAGGCCGACGTGATCGACGTGACCGCCACCATCGTCGACCTGGCCGTCCGTGGCTACCTGCGGATCGACGAGCAGCCCCGCCAGACCTACGACGCCCCCGACTGGCTGTTGGTCAGGCTGCAGAACGCGCCGGTCAACTCGCTGCTGCAGTACGAGCGCGCCCTCTACGACGCGGTCTTCGACGGCCGCGACGCGGTGCTGCTGTCACAACTGTCCGGCTCGTTCGCCAGCCATCTGGGCAAGGTGCGCGACGCGCTCTACACCGACGTGGTCGCGCAGGGCTGGTTCGCCCGCCGTCCCGACACCGAGCGCACCCGGTGGACGACGATCGGCGTCGTGCTGATCGGCCTCGGCCTGCTGGCCACGGTCGGGCTGGCCTGGTTCACCACCTACGGGCTGCTGGGGCTGGCCCTGGTCATCGCGGGCGGCGCGCTGGCCGTCGGCGGCCAGTACATGCCGGCCAAGACCGCCAAGGGCTCGGCCGCACTCGCGCACACCATGGGCTTCCGCGAGTACCTGTTCTCCGGCGACCTCGGCGAGGTGCCCGAGCAGCACCGGGTGGAGCTGTTCTCGCGCTACCTGCCGTACGCGGTGATCTTCGACGGGGTCGAGCACTGGTCGCGGGTGGTGGCCTCGGTGACCGGCAACGGCCACCAGGCCGACAACCTCTACTGGTACCACGGGCCGGCGGAGTGGGACCTGTCCAAGTTCGCCGGATCGATGCGCACGTTCACCACGACGACCTCGGGGGCCATCTCCGCCAGCCGCCAGTTCCGCACCCTCTAGCGGATCCGCAGCTCGCCGACCGGCCGGCCGCCGCCCAGCAGCGCCGGCCTGGCCAGCTCGGCCAGCTCGGGCGCGTCCAGGCCGAGCGAGCGCAGGGCCGCCACGGTGACGGGCACGCGGGCCCGTGAGGAGCCGTCCTCGATCTTGATCGTGCCGGCCCGGCCGTCCTCGAAGGCGAACGCGTCGAACGCCTCCGCGCCCGCCTTCAGCATCAGCCCGGGGATCGCCCGCATGAGCTTGGCCTCGGGCCGGTCGGTTCCGGAGGTCCACTCGGGGTGGGTGCGCATGGCGTCGAAGATGCGCCGCTCGAACGAGCCCTCCGCGGCCAGCGGGAACGCCCTGAACGCCTTGGTCACCCCGAGCATCGAGACGAAGAACAGCGGCGCGCCGCAGCCGTCCACGCCGGAGGCGGCCACCCGCTCGCCGGTCAGGTCCTCGACCGTCGCGCGGATCGCGCGCTGGAGCGGGTGCGCGGGCTCCAGGTACGTCGTGAGCGGCCAGTCGTTGAGCACGCAGGTGGCCAGCATGGCGGCGTGCTTGCCGGAGCAGTTCATGTAGACCCGGCCGAACTCGGTCGAGGTGCGCTCGAACGGGTGGTCCTCCGGACACAGCAGGGCGGACTCGTCCAGGCCCGCTCCGGCCAGGATATTCCGTACGCCGTCCACGTGGAACGCCTCACCGGAGTGCGAGGCGCAGGCCAGGGCCAGCAGCTCACCCTCCAGCTGGAGGCCGTTGCGCATCATGCCGAGCGCCTGCAGCGGCTTCATCGACGATCGCGGCGAGGCCGGCACGTGCACCGCTCCCCGCGTCTCCACCGGGACACCCTGCGCGTCCACGGTCAGCATGCGGGCCTGATGGGTGGACTCCACGAACCCCGACCGGACAACCTCGACAACAAGCGACATTACGCGCCCCCTTTCGGCACGAGTCTACGAACAGTTCTTTCTGCGCCAGAATGGGATGCCATGCGAGCAGTCGTACAACGAGTGAGCTCGGCCTCCGTCGAGGTCGAGGGGCAGACGGTCGGCGCGGTCGACGAGCCGGGGCTGCTCGTCCTGGTCGGCGTGACGCACACCGACACCCGCGCCGAGGCCGCCAGGCTCGCCGCCAAGCTGTGGGGCCTGCGCGTGCTGCACGGCGAGAAGTCCTGCTCCGACGTCTCGGCCCCGCTCCTGGTGATCAGCCAGTTCACCCTCTACGGCGACGCGCGCAAGGGCCGGCGCCCCACCTGGCAGGCCGCGGCCCCTGGGCCGGTCGCCGAGCCGCTGGTGGAGGCCGTGGTCGAGGAGCTGAGGGCGCTCGGCGCCCATGTGGAGACCGGCCGCTTCGGCGCCGACATGAAGGTCTCGCTGGTCAACGACGGGCCGATCACGCTCGTCCTCGACATCGACGCCTAGCGGGGTCAGCGGATCCGGCGGCGCAGCGAGGGGTCGATGGTGACGTTGCGACCGGCGTCCGGCGGCACGACGACCTCCTGGGCGGCGGCCACGCCACCGGCCAGCAGCGGCGCGTCGACCGGGACCGTGCGCTTGACCACGGCCAGCGCGATCGGGCCCAGCTCGTGGTGCCGGGCGGCCGAGCCGACCACGCCGATCTCCTGGCTCTCGAAGATCACCGGGTCGCCGTGCGCGGGCAGGGTGTCGACGCTGCCGTCGAGGTGCAGGAACACCAGGCGGCGCGGCGGGTGGCCCAGGTTGTGGACGCGGGCGACCGTCTCCTGGCCGCGGTAGCAGCCCTTGCTCAGGTGGACCGCCGAGCCGACCCAGCCCACCTCGTGGGGGATGGTCTTGTGATCGGTCTCGAAGCCGAGCCGCGGCCGGTGGGCCTCGATGCGCAGCGCCTCGTACGCCCACAACCCCGCCAGGGGCCGGCCCAGATGGCCGGCCAGCTCCGCCCGCGGCACCAGGAAGTCTTCGGTGGCCGTGGAGAGCACCGCCAGGTCGTCGGCCCGCGACACCTCCACGCGCAGCATGAACCGCATGCGGTCGAGGTAGTCGATCAGGCTCTGCGCCGTGCCGGGCTCGACGTGCGCCAGCACGCTCTCGCCGTCGTCGACCAGCGTGAGGTGGTGCAGGACGCGGCCCTGGAGGTCGAGGTCGAGCGTCTGGGTCCACTGGCCGGGCGTCAGCGTGTCGAGCTTCTGCGAGGTCAGGTCGTTGAGCCATTTCAGCCGGTCGGCGCCGGAGATGCGGACCACCTCGCGGTTGCTGCGGTCGACGACCGCCTCACCCTTGGCCAGCGCGCGCTGCTCGGCGAACAGGTCGCCATAGTGCGCGGCTACGTCGGCGTCCGGCCCGTCGGCCGCGACGGCGCCGGGGAGATCGAGCAGAGGGCTACGCATGCACCCAAGGCTATCCGCCCGCGCGACGGCGCCCGACGCCGGTGCCGTGGGTCAGCGGCAGTTGCGGCAGCGGCCGAACACCGTGAGGTGATGGACGTCGGCGGCGAACCCCAGCTCCTCGTCGAGCCCCTTCACCAGCCCCTCGGCCAGCTCGGGACGCACCTCGAAGACCTCGTCGCAGCCCCGGCACACCAGGTGGACGTGGTCGGCCTCGGCCGCCAGGTGGTAGGTCGGCGCGCCGTGACCGAGGTGGGTGTGGGTGACCATGCCGAGCTCTTCGAGCAGTTCGAGGGTGCGGTAGACGGTGGAGATGTTGACCCCGCGCGCGGTCTCGCGCACCTTGGTGCAGATCTCCTCGGGCGTCGCGTGCTCCAGATCCTTGACCGCTTCGAGCACGAGCTGCCGCTGCGGGGTGACCCGGTAGCCCTTGGCGCGGAGTTCCTCGTGCCACTGCGTCTCGGTCATGCCCCCGAGTGTAAAGCGCACGATCGCCTGTTCGCGGCCGTCTGATAATTACTTGCCCCCGGCGCTCGCGACCGCATAGCTTCGTGAGTACGCGGAAAGGAGGTGGTCCGAATAATGGATAGTCATAGTCGGGCTAGCGAGGTGGTTGTCCGCTAGCGCTGCGGACTGTTGTCTCGTGTCGCAAGCGAATTCGAGGCAACCACCGGGGCCCCTGGCAGCCGGAGGGCGGGATGACGCATCCCGTCCATTGGTCCATCCGGCCCGTCTGCTCGGCAGGCGGAGTGTTGCCCGGGGCCCTTCTTTGTTTTCCCGTTCAGCGTTCCCGGCTCAGCGTTCCCGGCTCAGTGTTCCCGGTTCAGTGTTCGCCGTGGGGTTCGATGCCCAGCTCGGCGCAGGCCGCCCGGTAGAGGCGCACGACCGCCTTGCGCACCTGGACGCGCTCGGTCAGCGTCTCGCCCCACGCCACGCGCACCCGCTCGCCGCCGTCGACCGTGAACTCCATGGCCTCGGCGTCGACGTCGCTGGTCACCGCCGAGGTGGCCTGCGGCCGGCCGCCGAGCCCGCGCACGATGACCAGGGCGTCGCCGGTGTGGTCGTCGTTCATGTGGCGCTTGATCGCCTCGACGGCGTCGGGGGTGAAGGGCGAGGTCATGCTCAGGACACCTTCTTCAGCTCGGCCGACATGTGGTCGGTGAGCGGGTGGCCCACGGCGGCCATCTCGTAGGCCCACATCAGGTTGCCGTTGACCAGGCCGTAGAGGCGGTGGCCGGCGGTGTACTCCTTGGCCGTGGAGGTGCGGGCCACGACGTCGGTGCGCAGCTCGATCTTGTGGAAGACGACCTCGCCGATGTAGATCTCGACGATGCCGGTCGGGTGCGCGAGCACCACCTCGATCTGCCGGTCGGGCTGCGGACGCCAGTAGCCGGACTCGGTGGCCAGCGGCCTGACCCGGTTGCCGTCGTTGTCGAGCAGCCAGGTGCGGCTGACGTAGGTCAGGAACGGCTTGCCGTTGTGGCCGAACTCGATCTCCTGGCCGAAGTTGAAGCTCTCGATCGTCGGATATCCGCCCACGCCGGCACCCTCCCAGCGGCCGAGCAGGAACGCGATCTGCTCCAGAGCGGGGTGCACCTCAGGTTCTTCCATGCTCACCAAGCCTAGTCCCGGTCGCTAACCTTCTGGATCGGGGAGAGGTTTCGCCGGGGGGAGCCGCGATGCTGGATGCCTGGGCCGTGCCGCCGCACGTCGACGTGCTGTTCGTGGGCGCCCATCCGGACGACGAGTACCAGTCGTTGTCCACGTTCGGGCAGTGGCGCGAGCGCCGGGGGCTGACCACCGGGATCGTGACGGTCACCCGCGGCGAGGGCGGCGGCAACGCCGCCGGGCCGGAGAAGGGCGCGGCGCTCGGCCGGATCAGGGAGGCCGAGGAGCGCGCGGCGGTCGCGCACGCGGGCATCCGCGACGTCTTCTACCTGGACAGACCGGACTTCTGGTACACGCTGTCGGCGCCCCTGACCGCCCGCGCGTGGGGGCCGGGCACCCTCGGGCGGCTGGTCGAGACGATCAGGGCCACCAGGCCCTCGACCGTGGTGACGATGGACCCGCGGCCCTTCAACCAGCACGGCGGGCACCAGCTCGCCGCCCGGCTGGCCGTCGAGGCGTTCCGGCTGGCCGCCGACCCCGCCGCGTTCCCCGGGACGGGCGCGCCCTGGCGGGCCACCCGGCTGCTGACCCAGAACTGGGGGCTGCGCGGCCCCGTGGGCCCCGGCTGCGCGACGGCCGGCCTGCGCGACCCGGCCACCGGGCTGCCGCAGCTCGGTGTCTGGGCGGGCGCCTGGTCGCCGCGCCACCGCGCCACGTGGGCCCAGCGGGAGCGCGACGCCGAGCGCGCGTACCGCACGCAGGGGTTCGCCGCGCGGCCGGCGAAGGTGGCCGGGCCGTTCGGGTGCGACTGGTTCTCGGTCGTCTTCGACGGCGGGCGGCCGGTGCCCGCCCCCGTCGTCGAGCAGGCGGGCCTGCGCCCTCTGTACGCCGAGTTCCGCGACTGGGCGCGCGCGACCGGCCTGCCCTGGCTGGCCAACCGGGCGCAGCCCGACTATCCCGAGCCGCCCGCCACCACGCTCCCGGTCGCCGGGCGCGCCCCCGTGCTCGACGGCCGCGCCTCCCCCGGCGAGTACGCGGGCCCCGCCCTGCCCCTCGCCCACTGGGAGGGCGAGCGTTGCCCGGCGGCCGACTGCGCCGCGACCGCCCGGCTGACCCGCCACGGCGCCGACCTCTACGTCCAGGTCGAGGTCACCGACGAGGCGCGCGGCGCCGCCCTCGACGAGTGCGAGCGCCACTGGCGCACCGACGCGGTCGAGATCGCCCTCGACCCGCGCGGCGACTCCGACGACACCTCGACCACCTTCAAGCTGGGCGTCCTGCCCTACACCGCCAAGGGCGGCCCGTGCGCGGCCCGCGACGCCGACGCCCGCCAGGGCCCCGCCCCGCGGGTGGGCGTGGCGTCCGCGTCCCGCGACGGCGGGTACGGCGTCGAGGTGCGCATCCCGTTCGCGCTGCTGCCCGCCCCGCCCACCGCGCTGAGGGCGAACGTGCTCGTCTACGACTCCGACACCGACGACAGGACCGGGCAGACGCGCCTGGCCTGGTCGCCGTTCGGCAGCGCTCAGGCCGATCCGTACGTGTGGGCCCGCGTCGGTGAGGGTTAGGGTGACGCCATGGCACGATCATTGGTGATCAAGGTGACCGCGGGGGCGGACGCCCCTGAGCGGTGCAACCAGGCTTTCACGGTGGCGGCGGCCGCGCTCGCGAGCGGTGTGCCGGTCTCCCTCTGGCTGACCGGCGAGTCGTCCTGGTTCGCCCTGCCGGGGCGGGCCAAGGAGTTCTCCCTGCCCCACGCGGCGCCGCTGGCGGACCTGCTCGAAGCCGTCCTGGCGGCCGGCCGGGTGACCCTGTGCACGCAGTGCGCCGCCCGCCGCGACATCACGGTCGACGACGTGATCGAGGGCGTGCGCATCGCCGGCGCGCCCGCCTTCGTGGAGGAGGCGGTCAGCGAAGGCGCCCAGGCTCTGGTCTACTAGGCCGTCAGCCGGACAGGACGGTGCTCAGCCGCTCCTGGCGCAGGGCCTCGTAGCGGGAGTCGTCGAGGGGCGTCAGCTCGCCCACGCGCCACGACAGCAGCAGGTCGGCCAGGGCCGGGTTGCGCGCGAGGGCCGGGCCGTGCAGGTACGTGCCCACCACGTGGCCCGCGTAGCAGCCCTCGAAGCCGTCGCCGTTGCCCACCCCGGCGACCGTCTTGGACAGCGGCCGGACGCCCGGGCCGAGGTGCGTGACGCCCATGTGGTTCTCGAAGCCGGTCAGCGTGGGCAGGTTGAGCGCGGCGTCGACCTCGGCGACCAGCTCGCCCACGGCCCGGGCGGGGCCGCGCGAGCTGGCGATGTCGAGCAGGCCGATGCCGTCGACCGGCTGGCCCTCCTCGCCGCCGAACGTGCTGCCCATGATCTGGTAGCCGGCGCACACGGCCAGCATCGCCGCGCCCCGGGCGATGGCCCGCTGGAGCCCGCCGTCGCGGCGCAGGCGCTGGGCGGCCAGGATCTGCGGACGGTCTTCGCCGCCGCCGATCAGGTAGATGTCGCCGGTCTCCGGCACGGGGTCGGCCGAGCGGACGTAGACGGTCTCGACCTCGATGCCCCGGCGCTGCGCACGCTGCTCCAGGACGAGCACGTTGCCCTGGTCGCCGTAGGTGCTCAGCAGGTCGGGGTAGATCCAGACGATGCTGAGGGCGCTGTCAGACGGCACGTCCGAACTCCGATCGGATCTGCTGGAAGGCGGTGTAGTTGGCGATCACGTCGACCCGGCCGGGCGGCTGCATGGCCAGCGCCTCGGAGAACGAGCTGCACAACGTGAACGGCACGTCGGCCACGTCGAGCCGGAGCGCCAGGTCGAGCCGCCGCTCACCGGTGACGAAGACCGGACGGCCGCGCAGGATGCGGTAGTCGACGTCCCACAACCACGAGGTGTCGCGGCCGTCGGGGCCCTGCGCGTTGACCGAGAGGATGATCGGCAGTTGCGGGTCGGCGACGTCGAAGGCCTCCAGCCAGCCCGCCGGGTTCTTGCTCAGCAGCAGCCGCGCGTGGCGGCCCTCGCGCTCGACCGTGGTGTAGCGGCCGGCCACCGAGGTGACCTCGCGCAGCCGGGGCAGCGCCCGGTCGACCGGCATCCCGAACGCCTCGGCCACGGCCAGCGCCATCACCGCGTTGGAGCGGTTGGCCAGGCCGGGGAGCTGGATGTCGAGCAGCCAGCGCTGCCCGCGCGGGTCGATGGCGACGTCGTCGTCGAGCACCCACTGCGGCTCTGGACGGTGGAAGGTGCACTCACGGCAGGACCAGTCGGCGTCTTTGCGGTCGAGGGGGCCGCCGCACTCGGGGCAGCACCAGGAGTCCTCCTTCCAGCGCTGGCCGCCGGCGACCCAGGTGACCTTGGCGGCCGTGGAGGCCCCCCAGGTGACGAGGGGGTCGTCGCAGTTGGCGATGACGTGGGTGGGCCTGCCCGACAGCGCCCTGCGCCACTTCTGCGCGAGCAGCCAGATCTCGGCCGCGCGGTCCATCTGGTCGCGGCTGAGGTTCATCAGGCAGACGACGCCGGCACCGGTGGTGTCGAGCACCTCCGGCAGGTACTTCTCGTCCACCTCCAGCACGCCGTAGGGGGCGCCCTTGTGCTGGGAGAGCGCCGAGACGTGCCCGGCCGGCATGTTGGCGCCGAACGCGTTGGTGGCGACCTCGCCCATGTCGAGCAGCGCGGAGGTGATCAACCTGGTCGTGGTGGTCTTGCCGTTGGTGGCGCTGACCAGGGCCAGCTTGCGGTCGCGGGCCAGCTTGCGCAGGAGGTCGGGCTCAAGCAGCAGGCCGACCCTGCCGCCGATCACCGAGCCGTCACCGCGCCCGGTCATCCGCGAGAGCGTGGCGGCGCTGCGTCCCAGGGCGCTGGCGAGCTGAGCCCGCAGAGGAAGCTGGGTCATGCACATGGATCCTAGTCGCCGTTGAGTCCTACTCTGGAGTTGCACACGAAAACGCGGCCCGGTTGGTAGCCCGGGCGAAGCATCACGTATCCGCCCTTCCAGGGATGTCCGGTGTGCCGGAGGCGGCCTGTCCAGGTCGCTTTCCCGGCATGTCTGGTGAAGGGCGGAGAAGATGGTCACGTTGTCGGTCTATTTGGACGGCCCGTTCTGGGTCGGGGTGCTGGAGGTCGCCGAGGGCGGGCGGCTGCGGGCGACCCGGTTCACCCTCGGGTCCGAGCCCACCGATCCCGAGCTGCACGCGTTCCTGATGCGCCATGGCGTTTCGCTGCTGGAGCAGGCCCATGCCGCGCCCGCCGTGGCCGGCGGGGAGCGCGCGCGGCGGGTCAACCCCAAGCGGGCGGCCAAGCTGGCGGCGCGGGCCGCCGCCCAGGTGCCCGTACGGAGCACGGCCGCGCAGGAGGCGATGCGGCTGGAGCTGGAGAGCCGTAAGCGGGAGGCTGCGCAGGGGCGGCGGGAACGGCGGCGCGAGCTGGCCGAGCACAAGCGCGAGGTGGCCCGCCGCAAACGCCTCGAACGCCGCCGCGACCGCTGACCCGCCCCCGAGCGGGCGTCAGGCCGAGGGGGCGTCGACGAAGGCGATCTCCGGGGCGCCCCCGTGGTCGAACGGCAGGACGAACCGCTGCGGCCACGACAACACCCCCTCCAGCCAGCCCGCGCCCATCGTCTGGCCGACGTGCCTGATCCTGGCCGACGCCTCGATGCCGATCGCCACGTTCGTGATGTCGCGCTGCATGCTCTCGTTCTCGTCGTCGCCCAGGATGACCCGCCAGGCCAGGGCGCGGTTGTGGTCCACCTCCATGGACAGCGGGTGGTGGCGCAGGGCCTTGGCGCGGTGGCCGAGCAGCTCGGCGTGCACCAGGTCGGCCGCGCCGTTGCCGTTGGACTGGCGGAACAGGGCGTACTCCATGGGCGGGGCCGGGCTGCGCAGGTTGGGGGCGGCCTGGCCGTACGGGAAGAGCCGGTCGACCTCGTGCAGCCAGCGCACCTGCGGGATCACCCACGACGCGCCCGGACGGTCGCCGCCCGGTTCGGCCCCCGACAGCAGCCGCGCGGCGACCTCGGCGGCCTTCTCGGTGAGCAGCGCCGGGTCGAACCAGCTCCGCAACGACCAGGCCCGCCGCTGGACGGCGCGTTCGACCAGCGTGGCGAGCAGGCACTCACGGCGGCGGGCGGGCAGCTCGCCCCAGGCGGCCGACAGGGTGCGCGGCACGCCGGGCAGCGGCCGGTTGCTGACGAAGGCGAGCACGACCGTGTCGCACCAGATGCGCAGCCACGCCCAGTCGGGCCCGTCGGCGAGCACGTCGGCCTCTCTGAGCTCCACCAGGGTGCACGCCTGGCCGGTACGGCACTGCGCCCCGCACGCGGCCGACCTGCGCCCGCGGATGGGCGGCTGGGGGCCCGGCAGCGGCTTCTCCCGCGACTCGCCCAGCGGGACGCGCACCCGCAGCGGCCGGTCCATGCCGTCGGCGAAGACGGCGGCCGAGCCCGGCTGGAGCGAGACGACGTGCCTGGACTGCTCGTCGCTGAGGTTCATGGCCGCGCCGACGAGCTTCCTGTCGTCCTCGGCGGGCAGCCGGTGGACGACCTTCAGCGCGGTGTTCTTCACGACGTCGGAGACGAGCTTGGTCGGGATCTGCTCGGCCACCACGATGCCCTCGCCGTACGCCCGGATCTCGGCGAGCAGGCCGGCCAGCAGCTCCACGGCGTGCGTGGAGGCCCGGCCGTGGCCGCGGTCGCGCAGCAGCCGGTGGGCCTCCTCGATCACGATGACGTGCCGCAGACCGGCCGACTTCTCCTTCCTGGCCCGCATGCGCAGGTGCTCGACGATCCGGATGATCAGCGTGCCCATGAGGAACGCCTTGTCCTCGTCGTTGGCGACGTCCTCGATGGCGAGGACGACGTTGCGCTCCAGCAGGCCGCCGATGTCGGCCGGGTGGCCGCCCTCGAAGAAACGCCCGGCCGAGCCGACCCGCAACGACCGCAGCCTGAGCGAGATGAAGCCCTCGACGTCGGCCTGGACCTCGCGGCCGTAGCCGATCTCCTTGATGACGTCCATGGCGTGCTGCTGGAGCTGTTCGAGCGTCGGCACGCTGGGCGGGACGTTCGAGCCGGGCACGGCGCCGCCGGTCACGACGTCCCAGCCGGTGGCCTCGTAGACGCGTTGCAGGGACAGCGACATGATCTGCGGGAACGGCTCCTCGGCGTCGAAGGCGGCCATGAACAGCGCCCTGATCATGTCGATGTGCGCCTGGACGGGGTAGCCGGGCTCGGGTTCGAGCGGGTTGACGCTGAGCGGCACGCCCTCGGGGGCCGACGGGTTGATCACCGTCACCGGGTCGGCGATGCGGCCGGCCATGGCCGCGTACTCGGACTTGGCCGGCTCGATGGCCAGCCAGGGGATGCGCGCCTCGCTGAGCTGCTCCAGCAGGTGCCGGACGGTCTGGGACTTGCCCGAGCCGGTCGCGCCGGTGACGAACGCGTGCCTGTTGAGCGTGGCGAGGGGCACCCGGAAGCTGCCCACGCCTCTGTCCTGGCCGTCGAGGATCTCGCCCAGCTCCAGCTCGCCGCCGTCGGCCTCGGACGTCACGTCGAAGAAGCCGGAGTCGAGCACCCGTACGCCGGGCACCTCGCGCCTGGGCAGCCCGGCCAGCGCGGCCAGCGCCCCGGCGGTGGCCGCGAAGGGCGCGGCGGCGCCGTCGGCCGGGTCCTGCATGGTGATGGCCAGGGCCTCCGACAGCGCGTAGACCGCGCCGTGCGCGCTGCGCAGCCGGTACGGGTGGTGGCTCATCTCGACCGACCCGACGAGCACGGGCGCGATCTGCCGCAGCTCCTCGGCGGTGGCCCCGCCGGCCAGCACGCGCACGTTCCACAGGCCGGCCTCGCGGAAGGCGTCGAGCTCCTGCATGCGGCGCTCGGCCCGCTCGGCGTCGAACCGGGAACGCTCGGAGGCGTCGCCGTACTGCCGCAGGACGTTGAGCTGGGTGCGCAGGTGCGCCACCTCGGCGTCGAGCAGGTCGGTCGGCTCGGCCACGACCAGCCAGGCGAACGGCCGCGACATGAGCGTGACCAGCGTCGACTCGAACAACGTGGGCCGCTTCAGCTCGTCGGGGTCGGACCCGGCGAACTCGCGCCCCCGTCCGCCCAGCGGCGGCGCCTGGCGGCCGGGGCACGGCGTCCAGACCAGGTCGGCCAGGTCGGCCAGGTACTCCTCGTTCAGCTCGATCCCCCGCGCGCCGCCCGGGAACAGCAGCGGCTGGGGCCCGGTCGGCAGGCCGGGCACGTCGGTCGCCCTGCGCGGCTGGCGCGGCGGCGAGAGCGGGCCGGCATTGGTGATCAGTTCGAGCGGCGCGCCGGAACCCCGCGACAGCCACCCGATGACGAACGGCCGGTCACGCTGCGCCGCCGACAACACGGCGGGCAGCACGGTGACGAAATCCCATTCCGCCGACGAGCTTCGCGAGGGTGCGGCGATCGACTGGATCCGATACCAGGGCCCGCTCAGCGAGACACTCGGCTGCATCTTCAATTCCCCCACAGTCGGTTCTCAGTAAAATCCCGCCGATCGTCAGCTCCTCACCACGCCCTTGACCAGGTCATTGCCTGCCCTTGCGCCAGTCAAGGCGTGGCGGTGGTGGCCCGAGGTTGGGTGGCGGCTCCTCGCCCTCGTCCTTCGCCTCCAGGGCCAGCACGGCCTCGCGCACCTCCTCCAGGTCGCCCAGCGTGGTCTTGGGGAAGGTGAGGATGGCCGGGTTGGCGTCGGCCAGCCGCACCCGCCTGCCCTCGGCGGTCGCGTCGGTGACGATCACGGAAGTCGTGGGGAGCTGCTGGAGCTGGTGCGGCTCGACCAGGAACTCGCGCGAGCGGTGGAGCACGCGCTCGGTCTCGGAGATCTTGTCGGCGGTCCTGCCCCACTCGGTGGACTCGGTGATGTCCTCGGCCAGGTCGGCGCGGCCGTCGTCGCCGCGGTCGTGCCGGGCGTCGTCCACCTGGGAGATGGTGGAGGTGTAGCCGCCGTCCAGGCCCGGCAGGGCGTCGCTGATCGTCTCGGTGAGCTGGGCCAGCTCCAGCCGGTGCTCGGTGCCGACGTGCTCGCTGGCGACCCGGGCGTCCTCGGCGTTGCCGAGGCGCATGAACGCCACGGCCGCGTGGCCGCGCCCCAGGCGCTCCTTCACGGTGGGGGTCAGGCTCCGGTACGTCAGCACCAGCCCGGTACGGGAGGTCTCGCACGCGTCCATGAGCCGGTCGAGCACGTCGCCGCGGAGCTTGTCGGCGCCCGCCACGATGATCGTGTGGTACCAGGGCCGGTCGGAGGCGGGCGACTGGCGCAGGATGTGGGTGAGCGCGGTGGCCACGTACGTGCCGAGCACCCGGTTGCCGAACACGCCGGCCTGCCGGTCCATGCTCACCACGCGCAGCCGGGCGGGCGGCAGCCGCACCGCCTGGGTGCCGAGCGTCTCCAGCTTGCGCAGCTGCGACTCGAGGGCCCAGGCGCGCTCGATCACCACCCGGTCGCTCACGCCGCGGCCGAACAGCGTGCCGATGCGTTCGAGCTGGGTCGCGGTGATCAGGCCGAAGCGCAGGTCGTCCCGCGGGTCACCGACCTGCGCCAGGGCCCGCAGGGCGGCGGTGACCTGGCTGATGGTGGCGTTCTCGCCGAGCACTTCGAGCACCCGTTCCAGGATGGCGTTGTCGAAGCTGAGGTCGCGGGTGGTGCGGTGCTCCTCGCTCACGCTCACCACGTGGGCCAGCACGTCGGCGAACGCCTCCGGCTTGAGCGTGGCCCCGAGGTCGAGCTTCGGCAGGTCGACCGGCAGCACCCAGACCAGCGGGTCGTCGCCGCCCTTGCGGGCCAGCTCGATCAGGTCTTTGGCGATCGCGCCCTCCGACAGGTCGAGCACGGTCAGGTGGCCGCCGCTGTAGAGCCGGGTGGCGCCGAGCAGCGTGATCAGCGCGGACCAGCCGGGCAGCGTGCCGCCGGCCACGTCGATGCGGTCGATCTCGTCGGGGACGGCGACGGCGTACCAGGTGAGCTGGCGTTCGTGGCGCTCCTTCGACTCCTGCCAGTCGCGGTAGCGCCGGGCGTGCTCCTCCTGGGCGCGGAACAGCTCTTTGTCACGTTCCTGGCGTTGCCGGTCGTCCCTGGCCTGCTGTTCGAGCACTCGGTAGCGGACCGCCCGGTCGCCCTGGAGCAGGGCGTAGGTGCAGATGCCCGCCACGCCGCCGGCCGCGACCAGCCCGAGGAGCGCGAACGACCACCCCAGGTAGCCGCTGAACGCGGCCACGAGGATCAGCGCGGACATGGTCAGGCTGATGGCCCGGATGACGCGTACGGGCCGGTTGAGCATGTCCTCCTGGAGCCGCTCGCGGCGCAGCGCCTCGGCCGCCGCCCGGCCGGTCGACTCCGCGTCCGGCGCCGGCTCCTGGACGGGCGAGGGACGCTTGGGCGGCGGCCCCGGGTCGGGATGCAGCAGGATGTACTGCCACCCCAGGTAGATGCGGTCCGCCTGGAGCTGGGCATGCTCGGGATGCACGTCCGCCACGTGACCCTCCGGCCGCGATATGTCGTTAGTTGCAGGGGCCAGCCCTTTTCCGCTCCGTGACAGCGTATGAGCTTCCACCCCCGTAGCGGCAGGGTTCGCGGCAATTCCACCCGCCAGAAGGGAGCATTGCGGCAGATGGGGCAACCGTGACCTATTACCATCCATACCCATGACCGAACCCTCCGGCGGCGACACGAGGCCGACACGCCCGGTGGCGGTGCCCATCGTGGCTCTCGTGGCGGTCACGGCCATCGGCATCACGGCCTTGCTGGGCGGGCTGAACGAGGCCCCCGACAAGGGCCCGGACCTGCTCGGCCAGGGTGCGACGCTCGACCAGGGCCGCTACTCCACGCGCTTCGTGGAGTCGCGGGTCAAGGTCGAGCGGGCCAAGACGCAGTTCGACGAGGACAAGCGGTTCGTGGAGCTGGTCTTCGAGGTCACCAACAAGGGGGACGAGACCTCCAGCGTCGGCGTGCCCCCCGACCCCGCCAAGCCGGACAAGGCGTGGCTCGGCATGTCCTTCGCCGACTCCCTCGTCTCCATCAGCCCCAAGTTCCCCAAGGAGTCGGGGCCCTTCGTCTACGCCCTGAACAAGGGCGACGAGACCCGGCAGCTCCACCCCGGCGTGACCAGCCAGGTCCTCGTCCGGTACCGGCTCGGCGCGACCGAACGGCCACCGGACAAGATCACGCTCGACGTGGCCACCTTCGAGTACGCCCCCGGCTTCGAGGACGAGCGGCTGCGCTGGCAGATGGTCGCCGAGGAGAAGGAGGACAAGTTCTACCCCGAGGTGAAGGCCCGCGTGACGCTGCCGGTCAAGGCGGGTGAGGGGGCATGACCGCCACCCAGCCGCGTTCCTCCGCCGTCCCCGGGCGTCCCGACGGGCCCGGCCGCCGCGCCGGACGCGGGTCTGGCGGCGGCTCCAAACTGCTCAACGCCTGCGCCGGGCTGCTGCTGGCGGCCGCCGCCGTCGGGCTGCAGACGTTCCACCTGTCCGCCAACGATGCGGGCGCCAGGGTGACCTACACGGGCGCCAAGGGCGAGGACGTGGACGCCCGGCGGTTCACCGCCCGGCTCGACTCGTACCTGGCCACCAGAACGATCCAGAACAGCGACCGGACCATCACGACCGACAACCTGTTCCTGGTGGTCAACGCCTCGGCCAGGTCGAGCCTCAAGCCGTACCACCTGGGGCAGCCGCAGCTGCTGACCGCGGACGGCAAGAAGTTCGCGGCCACCGACCGCGTGGCGAGCACTCTGACGCTGGCCAACACGTGGGTGCAGCCCGACATCTGGGTCAGCGGGCGGTTCTTCTTCGAGGTTCCTCCATCGGCGTTGCCGGGGGCGCGGGTGGTCTTCGGGCTGCCGGCCGAGATGCTGGTGGAGCCGTTCCAGCCGGAGGTCGAGATCGACCTCGGGCTCGACGAGGAGGCCGCGCGCAAGCTCGCTACCTCGCCGCAGGCCGTCTACTCCACCGTCAAGAAGTGATCGCACCGTGAGCACGAACGAGCGCGACTGGTTCGCCCCCAGGAACGACCACCACCCCGAGGACCCTGCCCCGGCCCCCTCGGCCTTCCCGCCGCCCCCGCCGCCCGCGCCGCCCGCGGCCCCCGCGACCCCGCCGGGGCCGATGCCGCCGTCGCCGCAGACGCCACCGCCCGGGGCCGGGCCGGTGCCGCCGTCGCCGTCGCCGCTGCCCGGCAGGCCCCGGCGCCGCCGTACGGGCTCCCCGCGCGACCGCGCCACGCCGCCGCCGACCCGTCCCACGCCGCCGCCCGGCTACGGTCCCGCTCCCTCCGGCCCCGCGCCCTCAGGCCACGCGACTCCCCCGACCGGCCCGGCCGGGGCGCCTCCCGGCCGTGGCGGCGCGCAGCAGCCCGGCCCTGGCATGCCCGGCGGCCCTGGGATGCCCGGTGGGCCCGGACGGGGCCGGTTCGTGCATCCGGACCAGCAGGTGTGGCCGCCCGCCCCGCGGGAGTCCTCAGGAGGCAGCACCCAGCCGTTGCCCGCCATCCGGCCCGGCATGACCATGCCGTCCCCGCAGCGGCCCCCGGTCGCGGCAGCCGCCGTACCGCCCGCGGAGCAGCCGCCGGCGGCCCCGCAGGACGCCCCGCCGCCCAGGCGCCGCCGGCTGGTCCTGGTCGCCGTGGGCGCCGCCGTGGCGTCCGTCGTCGCCATGGGCCTCAACACCTACGACGGCTACCGCTTCTACGACACGACCATCACCGACGGCATCAAGATCAAGGAGATCGCCGTCGCCCCCGGCCAGTCGGGGAAGGTCCACGAGATCGAGTGGAAGGCCGCCCTGAAGCCCGTCCAGGCGCCCCAGGGCAGCAAGCACGGCCCCGAGGTCACCTGGCTGAAGGTGGACATCACCCAGAAGCTCCTCGACGAGTCCAGCGCCACCATGACCGCGCCGCCGGACAAGGTCAAGCTGGCGGACCGCGCCGGCCGGACCTGGACGGTGGAGTTCACGCCGGGCGACCGCCCGACGGACCGGCTGGAGCTGGGCAAGGAGTACACGTTCGAGGGCATGGCCATCGTGCCGGCGCCGGTCGCGAACGAGGTCGAGCTCTCCTTCAGAGTCAGCGACTACCGCTCCGACACCCCGACGGCGGACTTCTTCAAACGGGAGAAGGCCGGCAAGCCGGAGGCGGACGTGCTGCGGTTCATACGTCGCTGAGCGGCTCGCCCTTGAGCCGGGCCCGCGTGGCGGCCAGGTCGTACGTGGCCGCCAGCAGCGCCATGGTGAGCACGGTCACGACCAGCCCGCGCACGAACGTCACGGGCCCCTGCTTGTACGCCCAAGCCCACTCGGCCTGCGAGCCGACGAGCGTCACCACGGCACGCTCGGCGTACTCGGCGCCCACGGTGAGGGCGACGTAGCTCAGGCACATCATGCCGAACAGCGGCGCGCCGCCCTTGGCGATCATCCGCAGGGAGTTGGCCAGCGGCAGCCAGCGGTCCCGGAAGCCACCGGTGAGCTGGTCGAACGACCTCTTGGTGAGGTCGTGGCTGTCCTCCAGCCGGTCCACGCCCCGTTCGAACCGGGTGCCCTTGACCAGGCTGCGGGTCTCGTCGGAGTAGGCGCCGAAGACCAGCATCGCCACGGTCAGCCAGGCCAGCGGGACGGCGACGCCGCCGATGAAGTACGGCCAGAAGTCGCCCACCGCGGTCGTGACCGTCTTCCACAGCGGCACGCTCTTCTCCGCCTGCTCCAGCAGGTCCTCGCCGCCGGCGACCACACTGCGGTGCTGCACCCAGTCCGAGCGCAGCCCGGCGATGGCGACGGTGGCGTTCAGGCCGTAGAAGACGAAGGCGAACTCGGAGAAGGCGGCGCCGAAGCCGTACAGCTTGCCCTTGCCCTGCTCCACGAGCTTGGCGAACAGCCACTTCAGGCCGAACAGCACGACCATCGCGCCCAGCGAGACCCGCCAGTCGAGGTCGGTGAGGCCCTTGCCGACCTGGGTCTCCTCGCCGAACCAGGCCGCCGACGTCATGTCGTAGAAGTGGTGGTTCAGGTCCATCCGCTGGAGGGCTCGGGCGTCCTCCACGTGCCAGCCCCATGACAGGTAGAGCACCGCGAAGGCGGGGGCCACGCGGTCCAGCACCCGGAAGAAGCGCTCGTCCTCGACGCCCTCCTCCCTTCGCGCGCGCATCTCCCACAGCGCGCCGCGCAGGGTGTAGAGCATGCCCGTGGTGACCGTCATCACCGCGAGGACGATCACGGTCAGGAAGGTGACCGTGCCCACCAGCCGGAGCTGGCGCAGGTCGCCGTAGGCGAGCTCGGTGGCGGCGTACAGCAGGGCGAAGCGCACGACCTGGCCCGCCGCGTACCAGAGGATCAGGGGCAGCGCGCATTTCCCCGCGAGGCGCAGCGCGTGCAGGGGCAGCGAATACGGCGACGGCATCCGCTGAGCCGGCGTAGGCCCAGGTCGGGGCGGCGCCATCACACCTGTCGATCCGGACATCTGCTGAATCGTAGCGGTCTGTCCCTTACGCCGCAGCCGCAACCCGTGGACACCCTGTGGCCAGCGTGTTTCCAGGCCACTCCTGAGCAGTGACAAATGCGGGAAACGACGATTCGGCCCACAGGAGGCGGTCACACCGGACGAGCCTTGCGGCACGATGGCGATATGGAGCCGCTGCCCGCGTTCGACCAGGACCCCGCCGTCGTCGGTGACCGGCTGCGACGGCTGCGCCAGGCGCGCGGGGTCTCGCTGTCCGAGCTCGCCAAGCGGGCGGGCATCGGGAAGGCCACGCTGTCCGGCGTCGAGACCGGCACCCGCAACCCCACGCTGGAGACGCTCTGGGCGATCACCGCGCAACTCGGCGTGCCCATCGGGGCGATACTCGACTCGCCGCCCGAGCCGCAGACCATGCGCGGCGCCGCCATCGAGGCCGACCTGCTGGAGGTCTTCGAGGACGACAGCGTCACCTACGAGCTCTACCGCGTCCGCGTGCCCCCGGGCGTCACCCAGACCTCGCCCGCCCACCACAAGGGGGTGAGCGAGCACGTCACGGTCTTCACCGGCACACTCAGCGCCGGCCCGATCCACGAGCCGCTCACGGCCGGGGCCGGCGACCACATCTCCTGGCTCTCCGACGTCCCCCACGGCTACCGCGCGCACGGCCCCGACGTCGTGCGCGCCACCCTGCTGATGCGTTACCCGACCAAGCCGCCCGCCTGAGCGGGCCGGCAGGTGCGGCACGGCCGGTAGCCGGCCGCTCTGGCCTGGGCGACGCTGCGGAAGCCGTGCCGGTGCGCGGGGGTGATCCGGCGGGCGTTGTGGCAGGTCGGGAAGCACACCACGCCGGTGGTGTCGCTGGCCAGGTAGAACACCCGCTCCCCGGCCAGCGCGCGCACCCGGTCCAGGTCGACGCCCTCGGCCAGCAGCAGCCGTTCCTTGGCCGCCGGGCCGAACACGTAGTCGCCGGTCACGCCGTCGGACCTGACGACCCGGTGGCACGGCACGAGCAGCGGCACCGGGTTGGCGCCGAGCGCCGTCCCCACCGCGCGTACCGCCCGGGGACGCCCGATCTGCTCGGCCACCCACGAGTACGGCCTGACCTCGCCCCTCGGGATCGTCCTGACCGCGTCGAGCACGTCACGCTGGAAGCCGCTGACGCCGCGCAGGTCCAGTGCCACCTTGCCGAGGCGGCCGGTGCGCAGCGCGGGCACCAGCCCCGCGGGCGGCCGGTCGGCGGCCAGCAGCGGCCGGCCGAAGCGTTTCCTGAACGAGGCGGCGAAGTCGTCACCGGCGTGCACGTACGCCACGCCCTGATCGGTGAAGGCCACCCGCAGCTCGCCGATCGGCGCGGGCACGCTCACCCAGCGGGCGGCGATCCGGTCGAGCAGCCCGGCGGGCGCGTCGGTGGCCAGCGCGGCCAGCCCGGCCAGGAGTGAATCGTTGTTCATCGGGCACCTCCCAGTTCGCGCAGCCGCCGCAGCCCTCGCGACACGTGCGACTTGACCGTGCCCTGCGGAATCCTGAGCACGGTGGCGATCTCGCTGACCGGCAGGTCGACGACGTGCCGGAGCACCACGGCGGCCCGCTGTTCCTCGGGCAGCAGGCCGAGCAGGTCCGACAGCTCGTCGCCGGTCTCCCTGCGGACCGCCGCCTCCTCGACGTCCTGGGCGGGGTCGGGCTCGTCCACGGGCTCGTCCCGCAGGTCGGGAGGCGGTTTGCGGGATTTGGCCCTGGCGCAGTTGCGCCAGATGTTCATGAGGATCGTCATCAGCCAGGCCCGCGGCTGCAGCGCGGCCACGCGGTCGGGCTCGTAGCCCGCCAGTGCCCGGTACGCCCGCAGGAACGCCTCGGCGGTGAGGTCCTCGGCGTCGGCCCAGCGCCCGCTCAGCCGCAGCGCGGTCGAGAAGACCAGGCCGCGGTGGGCGGCGTACAGCTCGGCGAAGCCCTCGTCGAGGTCGTCGAGGAGCGCCTTGCGCACCGGGTCGAGACAGTCGGTTCCACTCACGCCCTCTACAACACCGCCGCGCCGGTTTTCGTTGCGCTCGCCCGGAACGGGAACGGGGCCCGTGTCCGGTGTGGACACGGGCCCCGTCTCGGCGCTGTCTGGGCTCAGACGGCGACCGCGAGCTGGGCGACCTCACCCAGCCTGGCCTCCACCTGAACGTCGCGGGTGACGCCGCCGCCCGCGATGATGCGGACGGTCCAGTCGCCGGGCGCGGCGAAGAAGCGGAAGACGCCGTCGTCGGAGACGACGACCTCACCGGTGAACTCGCCGGAGTGGTCGAGCAGCCGCGCGTAGGCGGTGGTGGCGCCCGTCACCACGCCCTGGATGACGGCCTGGTTGGTCAGATCGATCCCGGCCGGCAGCGCGATGGTCTGCTCCGGCGCTCCGCAACCCTGTGCAGTGGTCATCAGCGGGCCTCCCCCAGCTCGATCGGCACGCCCACGAGCGAGCCGTATTCCGTCCACGAACCGTCGTAGTTCTTCACGTTGCCCTGGTCGAGGAGCTCGTGCAGCACGAACCACGTGTGCGCCGAGCGCTCGCCGATGCGGCAGTAGGCGATGGTGTCCTTGCCGAAGTCGACGCCGGCCTCGCCGTAGAGGGCGCGCAGCGCGTCGTCGGACTTGAAGGTGCCGTCGTCGTTCGCGGCCTTGGACCACGGGATGTTGCGGGCGGTGGGCACGTGGCCGCCGCGCTGGGCCTGCTCCTGCGGGAGGTGGGCCGGGGCGAGCAGCTTGCCGGTGAACTCGTCGGGCGAGCGCACGTCGACCAGGTTGAGCTTGCCGATCGCGGAGACCACGTCGTCGCGGAAGGCGCGGATCGCGGTGTCCTGCTCCTGGGCGACGTACTGGGTCTTGGCGCGCTCGGGCACGTCGCGGACCAGCTCGCGGGAGTCGAGCTCCCACTTCTTGCGCCCGCCGTCGAGCAGCTTGACGTCCTGGTGGCCGTAGAGCTTGAAGTACCAGTACGCGTAGGACGCGAACCAGTTGTTGTTGCCGCCGTAGAGCACGACGGTGTCATCGTTGGAAATGCCGCGGTCCGACAGCAGGGCCTCGAAACCGGTCTTGTCCACGAAGTCGCGGCGGACCGGGTCCTGCAGGTCCTGCCGCCAGTCGACCTTCACGGCGCCACGGATGTGGCCCTTGTCATAGGCGCTGACGTCTTCGTCGACCTCGACGAGTACGACGTTGGGGGTGTCGAGGTTGGCCTCGACCCAGTCGGCGTCCACCAGGGCGGCGGAGCGGCTCATTGGGAAACCTCCATTTTGGCGGCGGGCAGTAGACGGCGGGTGAGCAGGTACGTTTCGCAGCCGAGGCAGAATCCGAAGGCTGCGTTGAGGAAGGCGGCGAGGAGAGCCGCGGCCGTGGCCCCGAGGGCCAGCGGTGTGATCCCGGCGGCGAACCCGGCCAGCCCCGCGACCGCGAAGAGCAGCCCCACCCCCTGCGCGAACCGCGGCGGGCGGGCGTCTTCGGTCTCCTTCGGCGCGCTCCTGACGAGCGCCTTGAAGAGCATCGTGTACGGCGAGCGGCGTGCGACTCCCAGCGCGAAGACCACCGCCTGGACGGCGAGCAGCCACGCGTTCCCCGTCACGAGGACGAGAGCGAGGACCAAGGTGGTGACGGCCGCACCGAAGCGCAGCGCTCTGGGATCAGCACGCATCGCAGGATGCTCCTGAAGGGGTCGAATGGGGCGGACCAGATGTCCGCGGTGACCGTCCTCAGGCAGCGCGACAGAGCGCGGTGGCTACGCGGCAGAAATCAACCGCGCGCCGCTTCGTGAGCAGCTCTGTCGACGGGTTCATAGCGACGACCCTACTCGTCGTCTCGCCATCTGTCACATCTCGTCCGAGTTCTGAGACAGTTCGTGAGACGGCCGTGACTCCCCGGAGGGGATCGCGACCGCCAGCGCGGCCAGCACGTCGGCCTTCCGTGGCTGGCCAGAGGCCTTTTTGACCACGTTGCCTGACGGATCCAGCACAAATACGGTCGGCGTGCGCATGACGTCGAACCGCCGCACCAGATCGAGCCGGGACTCCGCGTCGATCTCCACGTGCGCCACCCCGGGCACGAGCGCGCTCACGTCGGCCAGCACCCGCCTGGTCGCCCGGCAGGGCTGGCAGAACGCGGTCGAGAACTGCACCAGCGTGGCCCGCTCGCCCATGGCGGCGCCCAGCATGTCCGCGGTCAGCCGTTCCCCGGCCGCCGCGCGCACCCGTCCGTCGCGGCGCAGACGAACCACCCCGATCACCGTGCCGAGCGCCAGCGTCGCCAGCGCGATCCACAGACCCGTCACCTCAGGTGCCAACCACGGGCGGCCGCGATTACTTCCTGGCCGGGCCGGGGACGTTCACCAGGACGCGTCCCCGCCGGTCGACGACCTCGAAGCGGTCGATGCGCCGCATGAGCACCGGCGTCGCCATCTGGAAGACGGTCTCCTTGCGGTAGGTCTCGCGGCTGACGGTCCAGCTCCCGACGACCTCGCGCCGCCCCCTGTCGTCGTAGACGGCCAGGCTGCAGGCGGTGCCGACCGGCACGTTCCGCACGGTCACCAGCAGCTCGGTGCGCCCGTCGCCGGGCAGGGCGTAGACCGTGGCGTAGTAGTCCTTGGCCGCGTTCTCGCCCTTGAACGCCCGGCCGTCGCCGGTGGTGCTCAGGGGCGTCGTGGGCATCGCGCTCGGCGTCGGGAGGGCCTTCCTGAGCTGGGCGTCGGGCGCGGCGTCGCTGGCGACGAAGCCCTCCGTCTCGGGCGACTTCCCGGCCGCCGAGGACTGGGGGGCGGCCGCGGGCGCGGCCGCGGTCTGCTGCCCGACGTCCTGCCGGGTGACGGTCCAGACCGTGCCGCCGACGGCGATCACCGCGACGGAGGCGGCCACGGCCAGCATGAGCCGGCCGCGCCGGTGGCGCCGGGCGCGGGCGTTGAGCAGCCGGTCGAGCACCTGGCGCGGCGGACTGGCCACCAGCTCGACGTCGCGCTCGGACACCTTGCCGAGGAAGGCGGCGACGCCTTCGAGTTCGAGCAGCTCGGCGCCGCAGGTCTCGCAGGTGGCCAGGTGGTTGTCGATCTCCAGCGCCTCGTCGGGTTCGAGCGCGCCCAAGGCGTGCGCGCCCATGGCGATGCGCACTTCTTCGCAGGTCATCACGGCGCCAGCCCCCGCTCTTCGAGCGCCAGCTTGAGCGCGCGCAGCGCGTAGTAGGTGCGCGACTTGACCGTGCCCGGCGGAATGCCCAGCGTCGCCGACGCCTCCTTCACCGATCGCCCCCGGTAGTAGACCTCCAGCAGCACCTCGCGGTGCTCGGGCCGCAGCGCGGCCAGCGCCTCGGCCACGGCCCACGACTCGACCGCCCGTTCCAGCTCGTCGTCGGCCGGCAGGACCGCGAGGGCCTCGTCGCCGGTCTCCTGCGGCCTGGCCTTCTTGGCCCGGTGCTGGTCGACCACGAGGTTACGCGCCACCGTGAACAGCCAGGCCCGGATGGGACGGCCGGAGAGGGCGTCGGGGTGCCGCCAGGCCCGCAACAGCGTCTCCTGCACCACGTCCTCCGCACGTCCGGAATCACCGGTGAGTCGCAGCACGTACCCGTAGAGTGGCCCGGCGTGCTCGTCGAAGAGGGTGCGTACGAGTTCCTCGTCCGCGGTGCCTGCTGCGCTCACGCCCTCATCACGTACGGGGGGCCGCAGCGGTTCAGGCTCATCCACGGATCGGCACGTCAGACGCTTCGGCCGAGAACTCCAATCCGTCGGCCACGCTCTTGACCCCGGTGATCTTCACGTCGAAGGGCAGCCCGCCCTTGAACGGGATCGTGTAGGTGACGAAACGGGCGAGCTGGTCGGGCACGCCCTGGATCTTCTCCGCCTGGAGCCTGATGGCCCCGTCGGCCACGTCGACCCGCATCTCTGCGGTGAACTGCACCTTCTGCACCCCCACCGTCACCTCTCCCGACGCCACGAGCCGCCGCCCGTTGCCGCTGATCTTGATGCCCCGGGGCGCGTACTTGTCGATCGTGGCCCGGGTGAGCACGCCGCTCACGGTGACGCGCCCGGCCCGGACGTCGGCACGGTTCTGCAGCACGTCGGACAGCGGGGCGGTCACGTCGTAGGCGACGCCGCGCAGGTTCTTCACCGGCACGCCTCCGTAGGTGAGGGTGCCGAGATCGAACCGTACCTCGGGATAGTGCCCCGAGACGGCCTGAGTGAGAAACGGGATGCCCTCGATCGTCACCTTGGGGGTGCCACTGAGGTCGGTGGCGGCGGCGATCCGGTTGGACAGGTCACGCTCCACCCCGGCCACGGCGACACGGTCGACGACGACGAAGAGGACGACCAGCACGATCAGAAAGATGATCAGCTTGCGCATGGGGCTCCCTGTCGTCGGCGGGGGTTCGAGCCTATCGATCCGGCGGTCTCCTTCCCCGCCGGAGCCGTCGATCACCCGCCGGCGAAGGGCGGCAGCACCTCCACCGTGACGCCCTCGCCGAGCACCACCGTGTCGTGGGCGCGCCGGCCCACGGGGGCGCCGTCGACAAGGAACGACGAACGGCCGACCACCCGGGCGAGCTCGGCCCGGTTCGCTGTGATTTTGGTCATCAGTTCGTCAAGAGTCGCCGCTTCGAACGGCTCCTCCGCAACTCCGGCGGCTTCCTTGGCCGCCGCCCAATAACGTACTTTTCCTGTGGCCATGCGTTGCCTCACAATCGCCTTCGCTCCATTGTGCGACGCCCTTGACGCGGTTGTTGCAAAGGGCCCGCTGTTCACCTGGTGGACGCGCAATGGACGCGACCAAGCCGTGGGATATCCTCGCCTACAGGACCTGGGCGACGTCGCCTCCGGGTCCTTGTGTGTTAGAGGAGGCCGTGATGAGCAACCTGCTGCTGCTGACCAACGCCCTCGAGCCGTCCTCCGAGGTGCTGCCGGCGCTGGGGTTGCTGCTCCACTCCGTCCGGGTCTCGCCGGCCGAGGCGTCGGCGCTCATCGACACGCCGCCCGCCGACGCCGTCGTCGTCGACGCGCGCAAGGAGCTCGTCCAGGCCAAGAGCCTGTGCCGGTTGATCCGCACCACGGGCATCGACTGCCCGCTGCTGGTGGTGGTGACCGAGGGCGGCCTGGCCGCGATGACCGCCGAGTGGGGGGTCGACGACGTGCTGCTGGAGACCGCCGGGCCCGCCGAGGTGGAGGCGCGGCTGCGCATGGCGACCGGGCGCAGGTCGCAGACCGCCGCCGAGGACGTCCCCGACGAGATCCGCAGCGGCGACCTGTCGATCGACGAGGCCACCTACACCGCGCGGCTGCGCGGGAACGTGCTCGACCTGACGTTCAAGGAGTTCGAGCTGCTGAAGTACCTGGCCCAGCATCCCGGCCGGGTCTTCACCCGCGCCCAGCTCCTGCAGGAGGTCTGGGGCTACGACTACTTCGGCGGCACCAGGACGGTCGACGTGCACGTCCGGCGGCTGCGCGCCAAGCTCGGCACCGAGAACGAGTCGCTGATCGGGACCGTCCGCAACGTCGGCTACCGGTTCGTGCCCGATCGCAGCGATTCGGCGCACGTGTGATCCGTTGACCCGTGTTCGCCTGATGTGACACTTTGTCGTTGGGTCTGTTTCCAACCTGTCATGTCGAGGACACCGCCGTCCCCAGATTGGTGGTGGTGGCGGCGTGGGTCTGTTCAGGTCACTCGTGGACGAGGGCGCGAGCCCCCGCCTCTTCCGCCGCGGCGAGCTGATCTGCTCGCCGGTCCGGCCGGTCAACCGCGTCCACCTGATCGACCACGGGTACGCCCGCGAGCACGTCCCCGGCGGCGACCGGGAGGTCGTGCACGACCTGCGCGGCCCCGGCGACCTGGTGGGCGAGCTGGCCTTCTGGAGCCCGGGAGAGCGCGTCAAGGTGGACGCCCTGACCGAGGTCCGGGCCTGGCCCATCGACCTGCGGCGGTTACGCGAGCACGCCTCGGCGGGCCCGGCCGTGGCGACCGCGCTCGTCCAGGAGCTGTTCGCCAGGAACCTGGCGGCCCGCAGGCACGAGGCGCTGGCCCGGGCCCCGGTCGCCGCCCGGCTGGCCGTGTGGCTGCTGCACCTGGACGAGCGGTACGAGCTGGCCTCCCCCGCCGCGCCGCCGCTGTCCATGGAGACGCTGGCCGACCTCGTGGGCAGCGCGCCCGACGTCGTGCAGCGGCAGCTCACGCAGTGGGTCAGGCGCGGCCTGCTGGTGCGGCCGGGGTACCGGCGGCTGCGGATCGCCGACCCGGTGGCGCTGCGCGAGGCCGCGGGGGCCTGGGAGCACCTGTCCGAGCCGTGGCGCGGCCGGGTGACGCCGTTCCTCACGCGGCCGGGCGCGCAGGCCGGGCCGCTGCCGGTCGGCGAGCTGCCGAAGCCGCGCCAGCTGCCCGCCGGCGTGCCCGACTTCACCGGCCGCCAGCAGAGCCTCGACCTGCTCACGGCCTGGCTGGACCGGCCGCGGCGGACGAACACCATGGTCGTGCAAGGTCTGACCGGCGTGGGCAAGACCGCGCTGGTGACGCATTGGGGGCACCTGCACGCCGACCGGTTCCCCGACGGCCAGATCATGATCGACCTGCGCGGCCAGTCGCCGACCCAGCCGCCGATGAGCTCGGCCGAGGCGCTCGGGCAGATCCTGCGTTCGCTCGGCGTCGGCGAGCACATGCCGGCCTCCGACGAGGCCGAGCTGATGCTGCTCTACCGCAGCAGGATCGCCGGGCGCAGGCTGCTGCTCGTCCTGGACAACGCGGCCGACCCGGCCCAGGTGCGGGCGCTGCTGCCCGGCGGCAAGGACTGCGTGGTGCTGGTGACCAGCAGGACACGGATGGCGCCGCTGCGCGCCACCGGGCACGCCGACCTCATGGACCTGTCGGTGCTCGACCCGGGCAACGCGGTGGCGCTGCTGGTGTCGGTGCTCGGCGAGGGCTCGCCGCGGGCCGCGGACCGGGACGCGCTGGCCGAGCTGGCCCGGGTGTGCTCGTACCATCCGTACGCGTTACGGATCTCGGCGGCCAAGCTGGCCGAGGATCCGGGGCTGAGCGTGCGGTCGCGGGCGGCGGAGCTGCGTACGCCGGACCGGCCGCTGGCCGGGGACCCGGAGGAGGCGTTCAGGTCGGCGCTGGACCTGGCGTACGAGTCGCTGGGCCCCGCGCAGCGGCGGGCCTTCCGGCACGTCGGGCTGCTGCCCGGGAGGGACTTCGCGCCGGAGGTGCTGGCGGCGGCGCTGGGCGTGCCGGTGGGCGAGGCGGTGGCGGCGGTGGAGGGGCTGCACCGGGCGTACCTGGTCGAGCCGCTGCCCGGGTCGCGGTACCGGGTGCACGACCTGGTCAAGTGGCAGGCCAGGGAGCTGGGCCGGCACGCCGAGGCGGGGGTGCGCGAGGCCAGGGTGCGGCTGCTCGACCACTACCTGGCGGTCGCGACCGGTCCGGGCACGCCGCGCGAGTGGTTCGAGGCCGAACGGCGGTCGCTGGTCTCGGCGGTGCGGCTGGCCGAGGAGAGCGGGGCGTACGGGATGGCCTGGCAGCTCGCCGAGGCGGTGTTCGAGCCGTTCAGGAGGCTGCGGTACTACGAGAACAACCTGGAGGTGCAGCAGGCCGGGCTGACCTCGGCCATCCAGGTGGGCAACCGGCGGGCCGTCGCGCTCATGCGCAGCCACCTCGGCTCGATCCACCGCGACATCGGGCCCTCCACGCTGGCGGCCAGGTTCATCGGCGAGGCGCTGGCCGACTTCACCTCGCTGGGCGACCGCGCGGGGCTGGCCCGCGCGCTCAACGACCTGGCCGAGGTGCACGGCATCGCGGGCAACAGGGACGCGGCGCTGCGCCGCGCGGGCGAGGCGCTGGAGGTGTACCAGGAGATCGGCGACCTGGCCGGCGTGGCCACCTGCCTGCACACGCTCGCCCTGCTGCACCTGTCACGGGAACGGCACGACCTGGCGCTGCGGTACGCCGGCCAGGCGCTGCGCGTACGGGAGGAGCTGGGCGACCGCAGGGGCACCGCGCAGAGCCTGATCGTCTCGGCCCGGGTGCGGCAGAGCCTGGGCGAGCCGGACGCGGCGTTGTCGGAGGGCCTGGAGGCGTTGTCGATCTGCCACGAGCTGGGCGACGAGCACGCCGAGGCCGAGACGCTGCTCTGCCTGGCCGAGATCTACGACCGGCTCCGGCTGCAGCAGGACGCCCGCCGCGACGCCGAACGCGCCCTGGCCGGGTACACGGCCACCGGCGACCAGCACGGCTGCGGACGGGCGTTGTGCGCGCTGGGCCGCATCGCGCGCAACGGCTCGCGCTACGACGAGGCGCTGGCCTGCTACGAGCAGGCGCTGGCGGTGCAGGTCGAGCTCCACCACGAGCAGGGCAAGGCCGAGACGCTCGGCGACATCGGGCTGGTGCACTGGCGGCTGTCGGACTACCTGCGCGCCGACGACTACCTGAACCAGGCGCTCGGCATCAGCCGGGTGATCCGCGACGAGCCCGTCGAGGCCCGCATGCTCAACCGGCTGGCCCGGGTGCGCCGCCGCCAGGGCCTGCCCCAGGTGGCCTTCGTGTACGCGCTGGAGGCGCTGGACCTGGTCCAGGGACTGGGCAACCGGCGGGCCGAGGCCGACGTGCAGGAGACGCTGGCGTACACGTACCTGTCGCTGGGGTGGCACGAGCAGGCGCTGCGGGCGGCGCGGGCCTCGCTGGCGCTCAGGGAGGAGACGGGCGACAACCGGGCCAGCGCGCTGCTGTCGATCGCACAGGCGCTGCACACGGGCGGCGAGCCCGCGGCGGCCCTGGAGTACGCCAGGCAGACCGCCGAGCTGCAGAACGAGACCGGCACCAAGGACCGGTGGGGGGCGGCGCTCACGACGCTGGCCATGGTGCTGCTCGACCTGGACCGGGCGGAGGAGGCCCTGGTCCACGCCAAGCAGGCCAGGGACGTGCACCTGGAGTGCGGGACGCGGCGCGACCTGGGATGCGCGCTGAGGGCGCTCGGCCTGATCACCGCCAGGCTCGGGGACCGCGAGGCGGCGGTGGCCCATCTGGCCGAGGCCGTACGCACGCTGGACGACGTCGGGGACGTCTTCGAGGGCCGGCGGGCGGCGCAGGAGCTGCGGGAGCTCTCCTGAAATACCGCTAAAAGTCGGGAAATCTCGGAAGTGAGGTCGCAGATCTTCTCCGCGCCTTCTCGTTGGCTGGTGTCACCAGCCAACGACACGGAGGTGATCCGGATGCTCAAGAACCATATGCGTCGAGACCTGCAGTCACTCAAGCGACAGGCGCGCAGGGACCGGCGGGTCACGCTCGGCCTGCTGGCCGGGGTGCTGGCCGCCTGGAGCCGTCAGCTCTCGCCGGGTGACCCGCCGGCGGGGCCGGGGGTGCTGCTCGCCCTGTCCGTCGGGCTGCTCACCGCGTCGGGGGCGGCCTGGCTGATGGCCGCCTACTTCGCGGTACGGGCGGTCAGGCCGCGGTCCGAACCGGTGGAGGTGCTGGTCTGGGTGGCGCGGGTGAGCAGGAGCAAGGAGTGGGCGTTCTGCTCACTGGCCGCGTACGTGGCCTGGCACCTGCTCCAGTTCGTCACCGCGCTGCTCCTGGCCTGAACGGGGGCGCGGCGGGCGGGGTCAGGGGAAGGCGGACCGATGGGGGCCGGTGTCGGGGTCGAACTCGTGGCGGATCCTGGCGCAGTCGTCGAGCAGGGCGCCGTACAGGGGCCACAGGGGGCCCTTGGGCGGGGAGCCGGCCAGCTCGGCGGCCAGGTGGCGCTGCTGGTGCTCGCCCTCGCGCAGGGCCGCGCACAGGTCCGCCATGTCCCTGGACGCGGCCTTGCCCACCTGGATCAGGCCGAAGTCGCGGAAGATGCGCGACAACGCGCGCAGCTCGCCGGCCAGGGGTTCGGGCAGGTCGGCGGCCTTCTCGCCGGGCAGGCCGCGGGCGCCGGCGACCAGGTCCACCAGCCCCCGCGCGATGCTCCTGAGCTGGTGCCCGGCGTGGTCGAGACAGGTCGCGGCCTCGGCCGACTGGCGCAGGCGCCGGTCGTAGCGGCGGCGCCGGCGGAAGGTCAGGCGCAGGGACTCGGCCGCCTGGTCGGCGGTGTCCTTGGTCTCCTCCAGGCGCTGGGACAGCTCGCGGGCGCGGTCGAGCCAGTCGCGGGCCATGTCCTCGGTCCAGTGGCCGCTCAGCCCGTCGGCCATGTCCTGGGCCAGGTCGGCCAGCTCGGACGACATGTCGCACAGCTCCCTGGCGGCGTGCTCGACGAAGCGCGGCGGCAGGATGAGCAGGTTCGCCGCGATGCCGATGGCCGCGCCGAGCAGCACGTCGGCCAGGCGCGCGAAGCCGTACGTGCGGCCGAGCGAGAGCACCAGCAGGGCGGTGATCGGGATCTGCACGTTCTGGGCCGGCAGGTTGAGCAGCCGGGTCAGCACGAGCCCGGCCGCCACCAGCACGCCCAGCGTCAGCGCGTTGACGCCCATCAGCCAGATCAGCCCCGACGCCGCCGCCACCCCGACCACGACCGCCCCGACCTGCTGGAACCCGCGGACGACCGTGCTGTAGGCGGTCGCCGAGACCGTGAGCAGCACCCCGATCGGCACCAGCACGGGCAGCGGCACCTTCAGCGCGAACGTGGCGAGCCACCACCCGAACACGCAGGCCAGCGTCACCTTGACGGTCTGGGTGAACGCCTCCCGCTCGGTCCCCAGCCACCCCCGGAACCCCTGGGCGCGCAGGCGCGCGAGCCCGGCCGCCGCGCCCGAGAAGATCCGCCCGAGCGGCGCGCCGGCGCTCTGCTGCTTGCGCCCCGGCTCTTTGTCCATACTCCCAGGTCAATGCCCATTCGAGTGGTGGATAGAGGTCGCCGTGCCTGGGTAGCGGCAAGATTGTGGCGCAGCGGGGCAGCGCGCCCGTCGGAGGTGAAGCATGACCGGCGACCTGGTCGTCCCTGACGCCGCCCGGGGGGTGGTGGTGTTCGCGCATGGCAGCGGCAGCGGCCGGCACAGCCCGCGCAACCGGTACGTGGCAGAGGTGCTGAACAAGGCCGGCCTGGGGACACTGCTGTTCGACCTGCTCACGCCCGAGGAGGAGGCCGACCGGGCCAACGTGTTCGACATCGGGCTGCTGGCCGGACGGCTGCTGGAGCGTACGGAGGAGCTGCGCGGGCACGAGGAGGCGGCGGGGCTGCCGATCGGCTACTTCGGCGCGAGCACGGGCGCGGCGGCGGCACTGTGGGCGGCGGCCGAGCCGGACAACCGGATCGCGGCGATCGTCTCCCGCGGCGGGCGGCCCGACCTGGCCGGGAAACGGCTGGCCGCGGTCCGCGCGCCCACCCTGCTCATCGTCGGCGGCCGGGACCCGATCGTGATCGACCTGAACGAGGAGGCGCAGCGGCACCTGAGCGCCGAACATCGCCTGACCGTCGTGCCCGGCGCCACCCACCTGTTCGAGGAGCCGGGCGCGCTGGAGCGCGTCGCCGAACACGCCCGCGACTGGTTCACCACGTACTTCAACGCGCCGTGACCGGTTCCGCCGGCCTGTTCAGCGCGCCGTGATCGGTGCCGGCCTGTTCAGCGGGTCGTGATCGGTGCCGGCCTGTTCAGCGGGTCGTGATCGGTGCGGCGCCCTTCGCCTCGGCGAGCAGGTGCGCGTAGACCTCGGGGTCGGTGGTCTCGCAGCCCAGGCGGTGGCCGGTCAGCTCGCCGTGGTCGTCGCTCGACCCGGTCACCTCCAGGCCGAGCCCGGCGGCGAGGCGGCGCAGGTGGGCGCGGGCCTCGTCGTCGTGGTCGAGGTGGTCGGCCTCCACGCCGAAGAGCCCGGCCGCGGCCAGCTCGGCGATCCACTCGTCGGGCACCGCCTCGCCGCGCCTGACCGCCTTCGGATGGGCCAGCACGGGCACCCCGCCGGCCGACCGCACGAGGCGGACCGCGCGTACGGGGTCGAGGGCGTAGCGGGTGACGTGCGCGCGGCCGCCCGCGCCGATCCACTCGGGCGTGAACGCCTCCTCGGGCGCGGCCACGGCCCCCGCGGCGACCATGGCGCGGGCGATGTGCGGCCGTCCGACCGGGCTGTCGCCGGCCACCGCGGACACGTGCTCCCAGGTGATCGGCACGCCCAGCTCGACCAGCCGTTCGACGGTCAGCCTGCCGCGTTCCTCGCGGGCCCGGCGGATGCGTTCGCACTCGGCCAGCAGCTCGGGGTCGGCGGGGTCGAAGAGGTAGGCGAGCAGGTGGATGCTCTGCCCGGCCCGCCGGCACGACAGCTCCATGCCCGGCACCAGCGTCAGGCCCTCGGGCAGCGCCTCGACGGCCGCGCGGTGCCCGGCGACGGTGTCGTGGTCGGTCAGCGCGAGCACGTCGAGGCCGCGCTCGCGGGCGCGGCGCACCACGTCGGCCGGCGGCTGCGTGCCGTCGGAGGCGGTGCTGTGGCTGTGCAGGTCGATGCGCATCGCTCGATGGTAGGCGGTCACACCTGCACGGTCGCGAGGATGCGGCCGTCCAGGGTCTCGATGGTGAAGTGGTTGAGGTCGTCCTGGGTCAGGCTGGTGCCGCCGTGCAGCAGCATGGGGTCGGGGGCGCCCGGGACGCCGTACCCCTTGTCGGGCACGCCCCAGCTCGCCACGGTCTCCGAGCGGCCGTCGTCGCCGAAGGCCACCAGCCGGCACTTCAGCGGCCCCTTGACGCCCTTGAGCTCCAGCGCCACGTGGGTTCCCCAGCCCTTGTCCTCGACGCCCACCACACCGGACACGCCGGTCGCGGGGTCGTTGACCGGGTAGGTGCGGCCGGTCATGAGCAGGGCGCGGGCGGGGCTGTGCACGCTGTCGGGGTTGGGGCCCGAGGTCGCCGCGTTGACGGCGAGGAAGACGCCGGTCGCGACGAGGAAGCACGCGGCGGCCGACATGAGCCCCCGGTGGAGGGTGCGGCGGCGGCGCTCCACGGCGGCCCGGCGCACCAGCAGCGACTCGACCGGGGAGTCCAGCGTGGACTCCGGCGGCCCGGCGCGCAGGTCGTCGGGATCGACGTCGCGCATCAGCTCCCCCATGGCCGCGAACGCGCCGACCTCGCCGGCGCAGCTCGGGCAGCCGTGCAGGTGGCGTTCGAAGGCGTTGCGCTCGTCGTCGTCCAGCAGGCCCAGCGCGTACGCCGCCACGTCCTCGTGGTGCACTTCGTTCACGGGAGCCCCACCCCCCTTTCCTCCAGTGCGATGCGTAACGCCCGCATCGCGTAGTACACGCGGGACTTCACCGTGCCCACGGGCACGCCGATCGTCTCCGCGGCCTCCTGCAGTGTGCGATCGCGCAGGAAGGTCTCCGTGAGCACCTGGCGGTGCGCCGGCGACAACGACAGCATGGCGTCGGTCACCACGATCTCGCGCAGCAGGCGGTCGTCCTCGGCGGCCACGGCGTTCGCCCGTTCCGGGACCTCCTCCACGGTGTCGAGGGGGCGCGTGCCGGCCCGGCGCCGGTCGTCGATCACGACCCGGCGGGCCACGGTGGCCAGCCAGGGCATCAACGAGCCGTTGTCGGTCCGCAGGTCCCCGAGGTTGCGCCAGGCGCGTACCAGCGTCTCCTGGACGACGTCCTCCGCCCAGCGCCGGTCGCCGCCCGTCAGCCGCACGGCGAAGGCCATCAGCGGGGACCCGTATTCGCGGTACAGGGCCCGCACCATGGCCTCGTCGGTCACACGATGATTCACGCGGCGACTCCTCGCGCTGCGTACATCATGAAATGTCGCCCGGATAACTACTGATATTGAATTATTGCCCTAGTCACGGGCGAGGAACAAGATACGGGATTTGCATCAATCACCCCACCTGTTGTTTCAGCGATAAACAGCTGATCATTCACCCGATGACGCACGCCCGTGCCGGCCCGCCGCTCGCGGCCGTGCCTCCGGACGTGCCTCAGGACGTGCCTCAGGACGTGCCGGCTCGTGCGGACCGGCCCATGCCTCGGCCTCGCGCAGCAGGTCGCGCACCGAGGCGTGCCGGGCGGAGGCCGCGTGCCCGAGCAGGACGCGCACCAGCTCGATCGCCGTCGGCCGGGCGGCCGGATCCGGCCGCCGGCACCGGTCGACCAGGCCGCGCAGCGCGGGCGGCAACCGGTCGAGGTCGTCGCCGCCCCCGGTGTGCCCGGCGGCGGCGAAGACGATCACGTCGGCCCACTCGCGCACGTCGGCCGGCGGGAGGTCGCTGCTCCTCGGGCCGGGCGCGAACGACGCCTCGCCGAGCGGCCCGACCAGCACGTTGTGCGGCCCGAGCCGCAGCCCCGCGATCCCGGTCAGATGCAGCCTGGCCATGGTGGCGGCGGTGCCCAGCGCGAGCCGGTGCAGTGCCTCCCCCTCGTACGGCCCCGCCGCCGCGACCACGTCGGCCAGCGGCTCACCCATCCCCAGGTAGTCGCGCGGCCGAAGGGCCAGCCCGCCACCCCATCCCTGACTGTCCATCGCCGTCCTCCGGCTCGGTGGTCGTCGTCAGGGTGTACGCCGGCCCGCGCGGGCCGGGTTCAACGGCTCCCATGCGGAAAACTCATGGATCGGCCGTGCGGAACTCGTAGCCGTGGCCGTTCGGGTCGCGCACGTGGACGCCCCTTCCGCCGGCCGCCTGGCCGAGGACGTGGGCGCCTGACATTTCGGTCGCGGATTTAGATGAGATCAGCTCATGTTCGGTCTTGCCGGGACCCTTCCGGCGGTGGATGCTTGCGGCGACCCCGGTACCGCAGCCTGGGAGGTGGTCCCGTGTTCCACCGTCTCATCCGCCGGGCGGCCGCAGCCGTCCTTCTCCTGACCGGCGCGCTGGTCGCGCCGTCCGTCCCGACCGCCGCCGCGCACGCCGCCGCCGCCGTGAGCGGCTTCGTGGACGGCCACAGCCACCTGTTCTCGTACGAGACGTTCGGCGGCATGCTCATGTGCGGCAAGCCGTTCGACCCCGACGGCATCGAGGAGGCGCTGGCCGACTGCCCCGACCACTACCCGAACGGCGAGCTGGCCTGGTACGAGAACTTCACCAGGACCGGCAAGCCCACCGGCACCCACGACCCGGTGGGCTGGCCCACCTTCCGCGACTGGCCGGCCAACGACTCGCTGACCCACCAGCAGGCGTACTACACCTGGGTCGAGCGCGCGTGGCGCGGCGGGCTCCGGGTACTGGTCAACGACCTGGTGGCCAACCGGCAGCTGTGCGCGATCTACCCGCTGAGGAAGTACTCCTGCGACGAGATGACGTCCATCCGCCTGCAGGCCCAGCGGGCCCGCGAGTTGCAGGACCACATCGACGCCGAGTCGGGCGGCCCCGGACGCGGCTGGTTCCGCATCGTCGACGATCCCGCCGAGGCCAGGAACGTGGCCGCGGCCGGCAAGCTGGCCGTCGTCCTCGGGATCGAGACGTCGGAGCCGTTCGGCTGCCGGCAGATTTTCGGCATCCCGCAGTGCACGAAGTCCCAGATCGACCGGGGCCTGGACGAGATGTACGCGCTCGGCGTGCGCAGCATGTTCGTCTGCCACAAGTACGACAACGCGCTGTGCGGCGTGCGCTTCGACTCCGGCACCCAGGGCGCGATCGTCAACGTCGGCAACCTGCTGTCCACCGGCTCGTTCTGGCAGGCCCGCACCTGCACGGGCCCGGAGCACGACAACACCATCGACCCGGCCGGCGTGCTGCCCGACCAGATCGCGCGACTGCTGCCGCCGGGCGTCTCGCTGCCGCTGTACCCGCCGGCGCCCCACTGCAACACCCGGGGGCTGACCTCGCTCGGCACGTACATGGTCCAGGGCCTGATCCGGCGCGGCATGATGGTGGAGATCGACCACATGAGCGTGAAGGCCGCGGCCCAGACACTCGGTCTGCTGGAGGCGGCCCGCCACCCCGGCGTGATCTCCTCCCACAGCTGGGCCGACCCGGGCTTCTTCAGCCGGATCTACGCCCTCGGCGGCATGATCACCCAGTACGGCCACAACTCCACGGACTTCGTCGCGGAGTGGCGGCGCACCGCGCCGCTGCGGCAGCAGTACAACGTGGGTTACGGCTACGGCCTGGACGTCAACGGCATGGGCCGCCTGCCCGCCCCGCGCGCGGGCAACGCCGCGAACCCGGTGACGTACCCGTTCGCGTCCTTCGACGGGAGTGTGCGCCTCGACCGCCAGCGCACCGGGCAGCGGGTCTGGGACGTCAACGTCGACGGCGTGGCCAACTACGGCCTGGTCCCCGACTGGATCGAGGACATGCGCCTGCTCGCCGGTCAGGACATCGTCCGTGACCTGGCGAGCGGCGCGGAATCGTACCTGCGGACGTGGGAGGCGACCGCCGCGCGGCGACTGCCGTGAGGCGGGCGTCCCCGCCCTTCACGCGACCGGCTGGACGGACCGCGAGGTCCGCCGGCCGGTGGCGAGGTTGAGCAGCAGCGAGCCCGCGGTCAGCGCCACGCCGAACCACACGACGCTGGTCACCCCGACGTTGTCGGCGAACAGCCCGCCGAAGAGCGCGCCGAGCGCGATCGAGGTGTTGTACGCCATCGTGTTGAGCGACATGGCCGCCTCGAAGGTCTCCGGCGCGGCGGCGAGCGTCATGTTGACCTGGGCGAGCTGCACCACGCCGAACGACAGCCCCCAGACGACCAGCGCCACGATCGCCCCCGTGGCGCTGTCGCCGATCGCGAGCAGCAGCAGCATGGCGGTCACGAGCCCCGCGGCGCCGACGACGAAGCTGCCCCGCAGGCTCCGGCTCACGGTGTGCCCGGCGACGAAGTTGCCGATCGCGCCGGCGACCCCGAACACCATCAGCACCCCGGTCACCAGCAGCGGCGAGGCGCCCGCGTTGGCCTCCATGAAGGGCCGGACGAAGGTGTAGGCCCCGAAGTGGCCGAGCACGAACAGCACCACCGTGAACAGCACCAGGCGCAGCGGCAGGTTCCGCAGCGGGAGCCCGAACACCTCGCGGACCGAGACGGCGTTCGCCGACGGCAGCGACGGGATCGTGCCGGCGACCGCCAGGAACACCAGCGCGCTCAGCCCGCTCCAGATGAGGAACGTGGTGCGCCAGTCGGTGAGGCTCTCCAGGAAGGTGCCGAGCGGGATGCCGACCACGGTGGCGATCGAGATGCCGGACATCACGATGGCCGCGGCCCGGTTGGCGTGCCGCTCCTCGACCAGCCGCATCGCCATGCTCACGCCGATGGCCCAGAACACGCCGCTGGCGAAGCCCAGCAGCAGCCGCGTCCCCAAGATCACCGTGTAGCTCGGCGCGATGCCGGTCACCAGGTTGCCCACGGCCAGCACCGCCAGGAGGACCGACAACAGCACCCGCCGGTTGACCCGCCTCGACCACGCCACGATGAACGGCACGCCCAGCCCGGCCGACACGCCCTGCAACGTCACCATCAATCCGGCCGCGCCCACGGAGATGCCCAGGTCCTCGCTGAGCGGGGTCAGCAGCCCTACCGGCATCAACTCGGTCGTGAGGAAGACGAAAAGGCTGGCCGTGATCGCGGCGACCCCGGCCCACGCCCGGAAGGCGGAGCGTGTCGCCTGCGGAGAAAGAGTTTGCGTCATGGGGACAAGCCTGCCGAGACTCCATCGATGAGTCCAACACATAGTTTTCATCACGATCGATCGTGCGGCACGATGGATCTATGGAGCTTCAACAGCTGCGGTATGTCCTCGCCGTCGCCGAGACCAGCAACTTCACCCGGGCCGCCGAGCGCTGCCGGGTCGTGCAGTCGGCGCTCAGCCACCAGATCGCCGCCCTGGAACGGGAGCTGGGCGCCCGGCTGTTCGAGCGCACCAGCCGCCGCGTACGGCTGACCACCGCCGGGGAGGCGTTCCTGCCCGCGGCCCGCGACTGCCTGGAGGCCGCCGACCGGGTGCGGACCGAGGTCGCCGCGGCCAGCGGGGAGATCCGTGGGCGGCTCGCCGTCGGCTCGATCCCCACGGTCTCCGCCGTGGACCTGCCGGTCGTGCTGAAGGAGTTCCGCCGCCGGCACCCGCGGGTGCGCATCACGCTGGTCTCCGCCGGCAGCGAAGACCTGATCGAACGCGTCCGGCGGGGCGAGACCGACGTCGCCTTCCTCGGCCTGCCGACCCGCGCGGAGCCGAAGGCCGTCCAGAGCCGCCCGCTGGCCAGGGGCGAGCTGGTCGCCGTCGTCGCGCCGGACCACCCTCTCGCGGGTGGCGAGAGCGACCTGCGCGGCCTCGCCGACGAGCCGTTCATCGACTTCCGCGCCGGTCACGCCGGGCGCATCCAGTCGGACGTGGCGTTCGCGGCGGCCGGCGTCCACCGCGAGGTCGCCTTCGAGGTCACCTCCGCCGAGTTCATGGTCGACCTGGTCCGGCACGGCCTCGGCGTGGGCCTGCTCCCCGCCGGGTACGCCCCCCGCTTCCCGAACCTCGGCCTCGTCCGCCTCCGCGACGCCCCGGCCCGGGTGGAGCACCTGATCTGGGGCGCCCACCCGTCCGCGGCGGCCGCGGCGTTCCTCGGCCTGATCGGCCCGCCGACCGCAGGCGGCGGGAGCGGGGTCAGCCGCGCAGCAGCGGCTGGCCGGGAAGCTTGACCTTGGTCTTCATCAGGCTGGGCGCGCCGTTGCCGCCGATGTTGACGAAGTAGAGCGCCTTGCCGTCGAAGGCCAGGCTGGCCGGGCTGTCCAGCTTGTCGGCCAGCACCTCCACGCCGCCGCCGGTGCGGACGATGCTGAGGGTGTTACCCGTGTAGCTCGGCACGTAGAGCTGTCCGCGCACGTCGAAGGCCACGCCGTCGGCGCCGGCCAGCTTGGCGTCCTTGACGTACACGGTCGGCACGCCCGCCTTGCCGCCCTTGCCGTACGGGATGCGGACGATCTGCCCTTCGTCGGACACGGCCACGTAGAACGCGCCCGAACGCCAGGCGATGCCGTTCGCCCCGGTGCCGTCCGAGCCGACCAGCAGGGACGACTTGGCCCAGACCGCCGCCTTGCCGTCGGCCACGCGGTAGACGACGCTGTTCGTGGTGTCGGTGACGTAGAGCGCGTGGTCGGGGCCGAAGGCGAGGCCGTTGGCGAAGCCGATCGGCAGCGCGGCGTAGAGCTTGGCCTCGCCGTAGGAGGTGATCCGCCAGATGCCGTTGGTGGCGGCCTCACCGGAGTTGAGGGCGGCGTAGACGTTGCCGTGGCGGTCGGTGGCCAGGCCGTTCAGCTTGCCTTCGCCGATGGGCAGGGCGGCCAGCAGGCTGTCGGTGCCGGTGCTGTCGACCTTCCTGATCTCGCCCTTGGTCAGCAGGCCGACGTATATCGTGCCGTCCGGCGCGACGGTGACGCCCTCGGTGAGGTCGCCGTACGGCTGCACGACGATCGGGCGCAGTGCGGCGGCCTGGGCCGGCGTGGCGACCAGGGTCAGCAGCGCGACGGTGGAGAGGAAGAGGGGGATGCGCTTCATGGCTGTGATCCTGTCGCCGCAAGATCGCCATGACGTCACCGCCACTTCCGCGAATCATCATGTGATCGGGACACCATGCGAGCCGGGGGTCTCCTCGCTCCCCTGATGGTCGGTGAGGTCGCGCAGGCGCCGGACCGGTGAGGCCAGCAGGACCAGCGGCACGCAGACGGCCGCGACGACGAAGGTCAACAGGGTCGCCCGGGCGCCGAGCAGCCCGGCGATCACCCCGGCGACCAGCCCGCCGACCGGGATCGCGCCCCAGGAGACGAAGCGGACCGTGGCCATCACCCGGGACAGCAGCTCGGGCGGGCTGGCGAGCTGCCGGTACGTCCGGGTCACCACGCTGAGCACCACGACCCCGGCGGCGAACACCACGTTGCCGACGGCGAACGCGGCGAAGCCCTGCCAGCCGTAGCCGAGCGGGATGACGAGCGCCCCGGCCACCGCGACGAAGCCCGCGCCGACCAGCGTACGGGCGGTGCCGAACCTGGACGTGAGCCGGCTCGTCGACGCCGCGCCGATCAGCGTGCCGACGCCCTCCACCGCCAGCAGCAGGCCGACGAGGCCGGGCTCGGCATGCAGCTCGCGTACCAGGTAGAGCGCATAGAGCGCGTGCTGCGCCCCGCAGACCGCGTTCACCGCGGTGGCGGCCCACATGCACGGGCCCATGACCGGGTGACGCACGACGAACCGCCAGCCTTCGCGGATCATCTCGCGCATCGGCGGCCAGCGGTCGGGGGTCTCGGGGCGGCGGTCGGGCAGGGTCCGCAGCAGCAGGGCCGAGACGAGGTAGCTGACCGCGTCCACGAGGAGGGTGGGCACCGCCCCGAGCACCTGGACGACGAGGCCGCCGACCGACGGCCCGCCGAGCTGGGTGGTGGCGTGGGTGCCGGAGGTCAGGCTGTTGCGGGACTGCAGCTGCTCCTTGCTCACGATCGACGGCAGGAAGGTCGAGTTGGCGACGTCGAAGAGCACGTTCGCGAAGCTGGTCACGAGGGCCACGATCACCAGCTGGGCGATGGTCAGCTCGTCCAGCCACCAGGCCAGCGGGATGGAGACGACCGCCGCCGCGCGCACCAGGTCGGCGACGACCTGCACCCTTCGCATCGGGAGCCGCTGCACGATCACCCCGGCGGGCAGGCCGATCACGATCCAGGCGACGTAAGCGGCGGCGGCGATCACGCCCATCTCGAACGCGGAGGCGTCGAGCACCGTCAGGGCCGTCAGCGGTAACGCCACCGCGCCGACCGCCGAGCCGACCGCGCTGGTCGTGCCGGCCGTCCACCACCGCCAGAAGACGGCCGCCCCACCTCCGCTGTCGAACTCCATCCCCGCGCTCCTCACCTAGTAAGTTCCAAACTGGAACGCACTATACTGGAGTGCGTGAAGCGCGCCGATCTCCCCGACTCCGACTGCGGCATCGCGCAAGCGCTCGGCGTGATCGGCGACTGGTGGACGTTCCTGGTGGTACGCGACATCGCGGGCGGCACCACCCGCTTCGACGGCCTGCAGCGCGAGCTCGGCGTCAGCCGCCGGGCCCTGGCCGAACGCCTGGCCAACCTGGTCGAACACGGCGTGCTCGAACGGCGGCCCTACTCCACCCGCCCCCCGCGCCACGACTACGTGCTGACGGCGAAGGGCGAAGGTCTGCTGCCGGCACTGATCGCCCTCCAGGACTGGGGCGTAAGGCACGTGATGGGCGACGGCGCCCTGACCGCGACCAGCGAGCACGGCTCCGCCGAGAGCCGTCGCGTGCACGAGCTGGTCGACCGGAAGCTCCCCGACGTCGTGCTGGAACGACATGACGGCGAGCTGGTCGCGCCCAACGCGCCGGGCGTCTGGACGGTGCTCTACTTCTTCCCCGGCGCGTTCGCCCCGGGCGCCCAGGACTACCCGCCCGGCTGGGGCGACATCCCGGGGACGAGGGGCTGCACCCTGGAGGCTCTCACCTACGCGTCACGGTTCGCCGACTTCGCGGCGGCGGGCGCCACGATCCGAGGCGTGAGCACCCAGCGCCCCGACCAGCTGGCCGCGTTCGTCACGCACGCGAAACTGCCCTTTCCCCTGCTGTCCGACCAGAACGACAGGCTCGCCGCCGGGCTGCTGCTGCCGACCTTCCGCACGGCCGGCGTCGACCGTTTCAAGCGCCTCACCCTGCTGGTCGACCCCGACGCGGTCGTCCGGGCCGTGCAGTTCCCGATCACCGATCCGGCCGGTTCGGTGGAGGAGATGCTCGCCCTCGTCCGCGATCGCTGACCGTCGGCCTGCGGCAGGATGGCGCCATGCTGGAGATCAACTTACTGACCGAACCCGACCGCGCCCGCTGGGAAGTGCTGGCCCGCGGTCAGGACGCCTACTTCGACACACAACGCGACGACGACGCCTACGAACGGACCTGGCGGCGCCTGATCGACGACGAGCAGACCCGCGGGATCACCGCCCGCCTGGACGGCGAAATGGTGGGCATCGCGCACTACCTGTTCCACGCCAGCGTCTGGTACGCCGGGAGGTGCTACATGGCGGACCTGTTCGTGGACGCCGAGTACCGGCGGCGGGGCATCGCGACGGCGGTGATCGAGTGGGTGGCCCGCGACGCCGAGGACCACGGCTACCCGAGCCTCTACTGGAACACCCTGGAAGACGCCCAGGCCCGCGCACTGTACGACAAGCTGGGCAGATTCCACGAAGGACTCATCCTCTACACCTACCGCCGCGACACGACCTCGCAGTAGCCGGCAACGCCCGCGCCGCTTCCGGCCCGAGCAGAACCCGCCTCCGGCGGCGATCGGCGGGGGCGGCTACCGGACCGCATCCAGGTTGGCCCGCACCACCTGCGTCGTGGGGTGGTCGGCGCCCAGCACCCGCTCGCAGTCGGCCAGCGTCCTCTCGTACAGCAGGACGGCCCGGTCCGGATCTCCCGCCGACCTGTAGGCGTAGGCGAGGTTGTTGCGGGAGGTCAGGGTGTCGGGGTGGTCGGCGCTCAGCACCCGCTCCCGGTCGGCCAGCGTCGCCTCGTACAAGGGGACGGCCCGGCCGAGATCCCCTGCCGACTCATAGGCACCGGCCAGGTTGTTGCGATGGAGCAGGGTGTCGGGGTGGTCGGCACCCAGCACCCGCTCCGAGTCGGCCAGCGTCGCCTCGTACAAGGGGACGGCCCGGCCGAGATCCCCCGCCGACTTGTAGGCGTAGGCGAGGTTGTTGCGGGAGGTCAGGGTGGAGGGATGATCGACGCCCAGCACCCGCTCGGAATCGGACAGCGTCGCCTCGTACAGGGCGATGGCCCGGCCGAGATCCCCCGCCGACTCATAAGCGGTGGCCAGGTTGTTGCGGGAGGACAAGGTCTGTGGATGGTCCGCGCCCAGCACCCGCTCCCGATCGGCCAGCGTCGCCTCGTACAAGGGGACGGCCCGGCCGAGATCCCCCGCCGACTTGTAGGCGTAGGCGAGGTTGTTGCGGGAGGTCAGGGTGGAGGGATGATCGACGCCCAGCACCCGCTCGAAGTCGGACAGCGTCGTCTCGTACAGGGCGATGGCCCGGCCCAGATCCCCCACCGACCGGTAGGCGCCGGCCAGGTTGTTGCGCGAGGCCAGGGTGAAAGGGTGATCGGCGCCCAGCACCCGCCCGCGGTCGGCCAGCGTGCGCTCGTACAGGGGGATGGCCCGGTCCAGATCCCCCGCCGACTCATAGGCGTAGGCGAGGTTGTTGCGGGAGGTCAGGGTGGAGGGGTGATCGACGCCCAGCACCCGCTCCCGGTCGGCCAGCGTGCGCTCGTACAGAGGGATGGCCCGGTCCAGATCCCCCACCGACTCATAAGCGCTGGCCAGGTTGTTACGGGAAATCAAGGCGGAGGGATGATCGACGCCCAGCACCCGCTCGGAATCGGACAGCGTCGCCTCGTACAGGGGGACGGCCCGGTCCAGATCCCCCACCGACTCATAAGCGCTGGCCAGGTTGTTGCGCGAGATCAGGGTGGCGGGGTGGTCGACGCCCAGCTCCCGCTCATACGTCGTACCCGCCCGGGTGTAGAAGCCGATCGCGCCCCTGATCGCGCCCTGGTCCTTCAGGAAGAGACCGGTCTCGTTGAGCAGGCGGGCGGTGACGGGGGAATCGGTGTGCGGAGGGGCGTGGCCGGCCAACGCGGTGATGTGCGGCAGCAGCGCCCGCCAGAGCGGCCAGCCTGCTGGATCCCACGGCGGTTCAGGAACGGCGTCGTCGAGCAGGAAGGTGGCCTGCTCCCGGGCGGCGTCGACGGCGGCGGGCCGACGATGCGGGTCGCCCGGCCGTGGCGCGTCACCATGGTCAGCGGTGCGAGCAACGGCCTGGACCAGCCGGTGCACGGTGACCGCCACGGCGTCGAGGACGATCATGTTGTAGGCGGCCAGCTCGCCCAGCGCGTGCTGCGCCTGCGACGGTTCGGTGTCCAGACCGCCGAGCAGGCTGCGGGGGATGGGTTCGGCGCCGTACCAGGCCAGGATGCGCAGCAGATCACCGGCGAGCGGGGTGTCGGCCAGCCGGTCGAGGGTGAGCCGCCAGACGCGTGCGATGGTGCGCTCGGCGTCCGCCCCGCGGGCGGACCGGTCGTACATCACCGCCGGCTGTTCTCGCAGCAGGCTCAGGTAGGCGCGCGGACTCAGCCGGGTCTGGTGCAGATACGCGCCCGCCTGCTCGATCGCCAGCGGCAGGTGCCCGAGCTCGCGCACCAGCTCGGCCGCCCCGTCCAGGCCCTCGGGCAGGTTCTCCTCGTCGAGGGCGACCTGTACGACCTCGCGCGGAATGTCAGGGGTGGCGAGCCGGGCCAGCAGCTCGATCGCCTCGCGCTCGCCGAGCACGTCCAGGCGCAGCACGTGCGCGTCCAGGTGGTGCCAGCCCTCGCCCAGCCTGCTGGTCACCAGCACCTGGCCGGCCGGCGTCCGCTCCAGCAGCGGCCGCACATCGGCGGGGTCGACGACGTTGTCCAGCACCAGCAGCCACCCGTCGTGGGCGGCCAGCCACGCGGTGGCCCGCTCGGCCAGCGCTTCCAGCCGTAAGGTCGTGGCGGCCAGTTCCGGCTGCAACGCCGTTGCCAGGGCCGCCAGGCCCGTCTCCACCGCGTGGCCCGAATCGGCGTTGATCCACCACACCGGATTCAGCCCGCCACCGGCCTGACGCCCCCACTCCGGCTCGGGGCGCCGGGTGGCCTGCGCGAGCGCGTAGTGGGCGGCCAGCGTGGACTTGCCGACCCCGCCCAGCCCGTGCACCGCGGCCACCACCACCTCACCCCCGCCGCACAACGCCGCCTCCAGCCGTGCCAGCTCGTCGCCGCGCCCGACGAAGGTACGCGTGTGCCGGGGCAGGTTCACCACCCGCGGCGGCGCGGCCACCTCGGCGACCGGCCGCAGCACCGCCTCGGGCAGCACCGTCTCGTTGATGAACTGGTCACGCGCGGCCTGGTACGCGTGGCCGTGCCCGGAAGCGGTGGCCTCCAGTCGCAGCTGCGGCTGCGTGGGCTCTTCCGGCCGGGCCGGGGACGAGGTCACCGCTCGTTGATGGTCTGGTCGCGGCCGGCCTGGTAGACGCGGGCGTGACCGCCGGCTCGCGCCTTCATCACCAGCGAGCCGATCCGCTCCTGACCGGCGGGCTCCACCGCCGGGGTCAGCACCTCGTCCAGCACCCGCTGCAACTCGCCCGCCAGCGACGGGTCGGCGCGCAGCAACTGCTGCAACCGGATCTGCCAGGCCCCGGCCAGCGCCCGCTCGGTGTCGGCATCGCCTTCCCCACGGGCCTGGAGAACCTGCTCGCGCACCTCGACCAGCTCCGCCTCGACGACCTCGGCCTGCTCGGGGCGAACCTTCCGCCACAACGCCACCGCGCCGTCGCGAGCCGGCTGCCAGGCGTCGGTGGCCAGGGCCGTCACCAGAGCCGTGCCGGCGGCCAGAACGATCGGGTCCACGCGGATCCCCTCCCACGGTCGACGTACCGGATCCTCACCGTAGGACCAGCGGCAGCCGGTCGCCACCCGCACGCCGATCCCGGGCCGGCGGAGGGGCCTACGCCGAGCTCTTCCCCGGGGCGGGGACGGGGGGAACTGTGTTCCGGCCGCCGTCGTCCTGGGGGCCGTACAGTGCTGTGAGCTGGGTGGCCAGCTTCGTCAGCTCCTTCTGGACGGACTCCGGGCCCTCCACGACGACGAGGTCGCCCCAGCCCGCGAGCTGGCGGGCGATGTCCAGCGCGGTCGGCGCGGTGAGCGTGACGCGGACCCGCTCCCCGTGGGAGATCACCTCGCAGTGGCGGCCGAAGCGGTCGCGCAGGACGCGCAGGTAGCGGGCCTCGATGGTCGCGGTGGCCGTGGTCGTCGCGCGCCTGGCCTCCATCGTGGTGACGACCTCGTCCCAGGCCGTGGCGAGGTCGAAGTCCGCCGGACGCTCGGCCGGCTCCTCGGTGACCTCGGCGTCGGTGACCCTGTCGACGCGGAAGGTCCGCTGCCCGTCGGGGGTGCCGGCGATCAGGTACCAGGTGTCGTCCTTGTCGACGAGGCCGTACGGCGCGACGACTCGCTCCCGTCCGGAGTAGGTGAGGCGGACCCTCCGGCGCCGGACCACCGCGTCCTCCAGCAGGTTGACGAGCGCGGGCCGGGTACGGCGGTGCTCGCCCCAGCGGGCCGGATCGACCACGACGGCGTCCGCCGCCGCCTCGGCCTCCTGCCGGAACGTCGACGGCAGGGCGCGTACGAGCTTGCGCAGCGCGGCCTTGGCCTCCGGCGCGATCGCCGCGGCCGGGCCGAGCAGCAGGAACAGCGCCCTGGCCTCGGAGGCCTTGAGCCCGGACAGGTCGGTGCGGGCGCCGCCGAGCAGGGCCCACCCGCCGCCGCGCCCGGCCTGCGGGTAGACGGGGATGCCCGCCGCCGACAGGGCCTCCAGATCCCGGCGCGCCGTGGCGACCGAGACCTCCATCTCGGCGGCGATGTCCGCTGCCGTCACCCGTCCGCGCGACTGCATCAGCAGCAGGACGGCCACCAGTCGATCCGCTCTCATGCCTTCGACGATGCCAGAGAAAGTGCTCATTCGATGAGCACTTCGCCTGGCAGCATCGATCTCACAGACCACCGCACGAAAGGCCACACGACATGCTCCGCGGCGCCACCCCGTTCGACAAGCCCACCGAACGCGGCCCCGGCTTCGCCTCGGTCCGCGACCCCTTCGGCAACATGATCAACCACCACCACATGAACGTCCTCGCGAGCCGGAAGGGCTGACCACGATGACCGACAACGCCCTGATCCTGCACGACGCCGCAGCCTGGAAGTCCTGGCTCACCGAGCACCACGAGACCGCCGCCGACGTCTGGCTGCTGATCGCCAAGAAGAACAGCGCCGCGACCACCGTCACCCTCGACGAGGCCCTGGACGAAGCGCTGTGCCACGGCTGGATCGACAGCCACCGCAGGGCCTTCGACGGCGACTACTACCTCCAGCGCTACTCGCCGCGCACCCGCCGGAGCCCCTGGTCCGGCATCAACGTCGCCAAGGCCGAGGCGCTGGCGGCCGCCGGCCGGATGCGCCCGGCGGGCCGCGCCGCGATCGAGGCCGCCAAGAGCACCGGCCGCTGGCCCGCCGGCCCGTCCGCCCGAACGATGTGAACCACCTTCGGCTACAACGGATCCCACAACGTATGGAGAAGCGGTTACGAACCCGGATACGAGACAGGGAGAGCAAAGTGCGGCGGTTGGCCCCGTTAGCCGGTGTCCTCTTGCTCGCGGCATGCGCGACGGGCAGGCCCGCGCCACCGGCGTCCACGGCCGGCCCGGCGACCACCGCGTCCTCCGAGCTGGACGTGCTGACCGACCGGCTGGGACCGCCGATGACGACCAACACCGGCACCTGCCCGTCCCCCGGCAGGAACGTCGACCAGCTGCACCCCACCACGCTGCCCCGCTCGACCTGGGAACTGGCCTGGACGGAGGCGGAGGAGGGACAGCTCGCCGAGGCGACGGTCACCCCGGACGGCGCGCTCTGGGCTCTCCGCGGGAGCGGCCGCACCCGGTGGCCGGTGCAGTGGACCGGCTCGTCCTGGAAGAAGCTCCCCGCGCTCCCGCTCGGCGAGGACCCTCTGGTCCGGCTGGGCGCCGCGTCGGCCGACAGAGCCTGGGTGATCGCCGAGAGAGCGGCGGCGACCTACGTCCTGTCCACCTGGGACGGCCACGCGTGGCGGAGCGAGCAGGTGGACCTGGGCGTGCGGCCCACCAGTGGCGAGGAGCTGGCGGCGCAGGGAGCCTGGGTGCTGCTCGGCGACCGCTCGATGCGCTGGAGCGGTACGGCCTGGCAGACCGCGCCCTTGCACTCCTACAGCTACAAGCTGTCGGGCAGCACCGACGAGCCGTGGGTGATCGCCTCTTCCGACCCGGACGCGGAGCAGGCGCGGATCCAGCTGTCGAGATGGACGGACCGGGGCTGGCAGGCCATCCCCTTGCCTGACGGGATGCTCCTGCCTCCGGGCACCGAGGCCATCCACCCGGACAAGCCCTGGACGCGGATCGCGGGTGTGGCGCGGACCGGGCCGGCGGAGTTCTGGGTCGCGGGCACGTACAGCTGGGGCGAGCACGAACCCGTGGACCAGGAGGACGTCACGATCTCCAGGAGCGTGGTGATGCGCAACGTCGCCGGCCGCTGGAGCTGCTGGTGGGGCCCGGTCGGCGACCAGCCTGACCCGTTCGTGGACGTGGTGCCCGACGGACGGGGCGGGCTGTGGGCGGCCACGGGCTCCGGCATGTTGTGGCACCTGTCGGACGGACGCTGGACCCGCGAGCGGGCGCCCGTCGACGAGGGGGTGCCGGAGATCACGGACCTGGCCGCCGCGCCGGGCGGCGAGATCTACGCACTCGGCGGCATCGGCTCCGAGCGGTCGGCCCAGGACGGCAGGCCCGCGTTGTGGCGGCTCGAACCCTGAGCGCCTCCCCCGCCGCCCCCTCGTGACGTGCGCCTTTCACGGGGCTCGAAGCCGTGTCAGAACGATGTCAGGGCCGTGTCGGGTCGCCCGGCCACGATTGCCGACATGGACACAGCAACGCGGCCCCCGGCCGGCGCCCACCCGACAGGCTTCGTCGCGAAGCTCCTCGCGGACCGTCACTCCGTCCCGCTCTCCATCGCACTGCACCTGGTGCCCGGCGCGGCCATCGTCGCCGTGTACACGTTCGTCGCCGCCCCGCTGGTGCGGACGATGGACGCGCCGATCTTCGCGGCCTGGGCCCTCGCCCTCACGATCGTGCTCTTCCCGCTCCAGCTGTTCCTGCTGTGGCTGGGCAAGAAGCAGACCGGCCGCTTCACGATGAAGGGCGTCGTCCGCTACCGCGACAAGCCGCTCCCGCGCGGCAGGGTCATGTTGCTCGGGGGCGCGTGCCTGGTGTGGATGACCGTGGTCTCGCTCTCGCTGACCCCGCTGGACAACCTCGTCTACGACTGGTTCTTCACCTGGGTGGACTACCAGGGCGCCGGCCCCTCCGCCACCACCTACCTCCAGGACTACCCGCAGGCGGTCCTGCTCACCACGCTGCTCGTCTGCGGGCCGTTCACCGGTTTCACCCTGCCGCTGATCGAGGAGTACTACTTCCGCGGCTTCCTGCTGCCCCGCCTGCCGCAGCTCGGCAAGTGGGCCCCGATCTTCAACACCCTCCTGTTCTCCGTGTACCACTTCTGGGCCCCCTGGACCGTCCTGTCGAAGCTCGTCTTCCTCTACCCCGGCGTCTGGCTCGCCTGGAAGAAGCAGGACATCCGCATCTCGATCACCATGCACCCCGGCACGACGCTCCTGATGACCGTCGCCGGCATCGTCGCCCTCGCCTCCGGCGCCGCCTTGATGTGAGACGCCCCCTTCCCTGGAACGACGACGGCCACGACCCCGCACAACACCGCGGGGCCGTGGCCGGACGCTTTTCCCTACCGGATGAACACGCTGGTGCCGACGATCTCCTGGCCCTCGTTCGGCTGCACCGCCGCGGTCACCGGCCCCTGGCAGCCCGGCCGGAGGAACACGATGGCCACCTCGTCGGTCCGGTTGTAGACGAAGGGGTTCGCGCTGTCGGAGGTGTAGCAGCCGCTGGGGTCGTCGTACTGTGCCCGGTTGATGTAGAGGGTGCCGGTCGCGGCCGAGGCGGGGGCCGCCAGGCTCAGGACGAGTGCGGCGGCGGTGGCGAGGCCGGTCAGGCTGGTCGTGGTACGGAGCATGAGCGCGTTCCTGTCCCTTGAGGTACGGCGCCGTGAGCGCCGGCGTCCTCGCCATCATTCACGCAGTGCAGTCGTTCAACTACTGTCCGTGACGACAGTGATCTGTGGCGCCCGGCGAGCGGCTACGCGGGACGCAGCAGTTCTTCACGCCTGGTCAGCAGCCGCGACTGCTCGGCCAGCAACTGGACCCGCCGCCCCCTCAGGTGCGCCCTGGTCCCGCGCACCCACTGCGCCAGCTTCTGCACCTCGGCCCTGGTCTTCTCGATGCGCTGATGCTTGAGCACGTCGCTGATGATGTTGTCGAAGAAGGCGTCCACGAACCACCGCGTGTCCACCTTGGGCATCACCGGCCGGGCCGCGATCCCGGTGTCGGCCAGCTCGCGGGAGAAGACGTCCAGAGCCCGCTGGGCGTGCCAGGCGGCCTTGTCGGCGCTGGTCAGCCTGTCGTGCTCGAAGGCGTCGGTGATCAGGCCGCCGCCGAACACGTCGAAGGTGGAGGCCGTCCTGGCCGAGCCGAGCAGGCGCAGCACGACGGCGAGCGCGTCGTGCGCGCCCTGCCCCGCCTGGTGGGCCTCGTCGCACTCGCGCATCTCGGCGCTCAGCCGGTCGAGCGCGGCGCCGAGGTCGGCCAGCTCCCGCGCACACGGATCGCCGCTCCGGATGAGCTGCTGCTCCTTCTCGGCCAGCAGCCGCGCGTACTCGCGGGAGGCCGGGTCGAGCACGGCCAGCTCGGCGTCGGCCGCCGCGACGTCGGCTTCGAGCTGCGCGAGCCGGGCGCGGTGACCGTCCACGCGTTCCCTGGCCACCACCACCTCGGCGCGCTCGCGCGCCAGCCGCTCCTCCCGGTTGCCCAGCATGCGGGACAGGACGGCGGACAGCCCGCCCTCCAGCCGGACGACGTCGCGCTCCTCGTCGGCCAGCTCGGACTCCAGGCCCTTCAGGGTGTCCCGGACGTCCGCGATCTGCTGCGTGGCGTTCTTGCGCAGGCGCCGGACGTGCTCGGCACGGTGCATCCGGGCGGACGCCTCGCGCAGCCGTTCGTCAAGTTCCGGGGAGAGGGTCACGCAAGGACGACGAACGGGCCGGACCAGACGTTCCTCAGACCGTTCAGAAAGTGCTCATTCGATGAGCACTTTGCCTGGCAGCATCGATCTCACGAACCACCGCACGAAAGGCCACAGAACATGCTCCGCGGACTCACCACCATCAGCTTCTACGCCCACGACGTCGCAGCCGCCCGCGACTGGTACGCCGACCTCCTCGCCATCCCCGCCTACTTCCAGCGCCCCGAACAGGGCGACCCCGTCTACGTGGAGTTCCGCATCGGCGACTACCAGCACGAACTCGGCATCATCGACGCCCGGTTCGCCCCGCAGGGCTGGAGCGACCAGGACGGCGGGGCGGTCGCCTACTGGGCCGTCGACGACCTGGAGACGACCTGGGAACGGCTCCTGGAGATGGGCGCCACCCCCTACGACCAGCCCACCGAACGCGGCCCCGGCTTCACCACCGCCTCGGTCCGCGACCCCTTCGGCAACATCCTCGGCATCATGATCAACCACCACTACATGAACGTCCTCGCGAGCCGGACCGCCTGAGGCCCGCTTGACCTTGACGCGACGTCAAACTGTTCAATGAGGGCATGCGGATCGGCGAGTTGGCCGCGCTGGTCGGGGTTTCGACCCGTACCGTGCGCTATTACCACCACCTGGGAATCCTGCCCGAGCCCGAACGTCTTCCCAACGGCTACCGGGAGTACCGGCTGCGCGACGCCGTACGGCTGGCGCGGGTGCGGCATCTGGCCGGGCTCGGGCTGTCGCTGGAGGAGTTGCGGGACGCGCTGGCCGACGACGGGGGCGCGGACTTCCGGGAGGCGTTGCAGGAACTGGACGCCGACCTGGCCAGGCAGCAGGAGGCCATCGCGGCGCGACGGGCCCGGCTGGCGGCGTTGCTGGCGCAGCCCGGCCTGAGCCCGGAGTCGATGATGTCCCCCGACGCGGCCGCCGTCCTGCGCGACCTGGGCGGCGGCGGGTCGGCCTTCGGGGCGTTCGACCACGAGCTGCTGACCCTGGCCACCATGTTGTCCGACGAGGAGGGCCAGGCGGGGCTGGCCGAGCTGATGCGCCCGATGACCGAGCCGGGGGCGCTCGCCGCCGGGCACGAGCTGTACCGGCGGCTGGACGAGCTGGCGGACGCGCAGGCCGGGGACGAGCGGATCGGGCCGCTCGCCGCGGACATGGCCGCCCACATACCGGACGAGCTGGCCGGGATGGTGCCGTCCGGCCCGGGGGCCGACCTGTCGTGGATGGAGGCGATGATCGAGGAGTTGTCGCCCGCGCAGGCGGAGGTGCTCCAACTGCTCTTCACCAAACTGACGGAGACCGAACCCGAGGAGAAGACGTGATCATGGGCGTGCTGCGCGCGGTCCTCAGGTTCGAGCTGGCGGGGCTGACCAGCGTGGCCCTGTGGGCGGCCAGACGGCGGCACGGCGTCCCGGCGGGGGCGACCGCCGTGTCGTACGCCAAGGAGCAGGCGTTCACCCTGGGCCTGTTCATGTTCGCGATGGTCGTCGAGACGGCGGTCGTGGACCTGCTGCTGGTGGTGAACGACGTGCCGGCGGCGATACGCGTGCCGGTGCTGGTCGGCGACCTGTACAGCCTGCTGTTCGTCGTCTTCATGGCCGCCGCCTCCGTCACCAGGCCCCACGTGGTCACCGAGGACGAGCTGCGCGTCCGGTACGCCGCCTACTTCGACCTCCGCGTGCCCCGCCACCTCATCGCCTCCGTCCGGACCGCCCAGAGCTACAACGAGACGGGGCTGATCAGCGTGGACGGCGGGCGGCTGGGCGTCGCGGTCGCGTCCAGGACGAACGTGACGGTGGAGCTGACCGAGCCGGTCGTCGCGGTGCGGCCGCTCGGGAAGCGGGCCGAGGTCACCTCGATCCGCTTCTTCGCCGACGACCCCGCCGCCGCGGTCGCCGCCCTGCGCTCCCCCACGCACACCACCACATGAGCGGTCCCGGGCGGGCGTGTCCGCCCGCCCGGGATCGTCCGATCAGCTTGCCGACTGCGAGGTGACAGCGGCCTTGCTCTTCGCGGCGGCGGCGGTCCGCGGCGGGATGCCGTTCAGGTTGAAGGCGAACCTGGCCGTGGAGTCGGCCACCGCGTCGGCGTCCACGTCGAGCGCGGTCGCGTTGATGTTGGCGATCGTGTCGCACGCCTGGTGGTAGCAGGAGTCGTAGGGCTGTCCGGCGACGCCGCCGAACAGCGCGGCCTCCTCCGCCGTCTTGATGCCCTCGGCGCCGGTGAAGATGCCGCCCGCGGGGATGCCGACCGCGATGAACGGCCCGTAGTCGGAGCGTCCGTCGAAGTCGGTGCCCACGGTGGGCAGGTGGCGGGAGGCGTAGAAGTCGGCGAGCTGCCGCTCGATCTGCGCCGATCCGGGCGGACCGGCCGGCGAGCCCTGGCCGTCGGAGTCGTCGCCGTCGTACAACTTGTACGCGTAGTTGGGTGAGGCGACCATGTCGAAGTTCAGGTAGACCCTGATCCGGTCGCGCTGCGCCTGGGACAGCTTCTCGACGTACTGGTCGGAACCGAGCAGGCCGATCTCCTCGGCGGCCCAGAACGCGAAGCGCACCTTGTTCTTGACCGGGAAGAGCGCCATCTCCTCGGCCACTTCGAGGATGGTCGCGCTGCCCGAGCCGTTGTCGTTGATGCCGGGGCCGACGGTCACGCTGTCGAGGTGCCCGCCGACCATGACGACGTTGCGCGGGTCGCCGAACCGGGACTCGGCGATCACGTTGTCGTTGGTGCCCAGGACGAGGTTGGCGTCGACCTTGAGCCGCACGGTCGGCGAGCCGGTGGCCAGCTCGTTGCCGACGGCGAAGTCGGCGAAGACCATGGGCACGTTCGCCCGCCACTCGCCGATGTCCAGCGGGAACGCGTCGGTCCGGCCGGGCTGGCCCTCGTTGAACACGATGATCCCGGACGCGCCCGCCCGGCCCGCGTTGCGGATCTTCTGGGCGAACGCGCAGGTGCCGCGCTGGATGAGCGCGATGCGCCCGGCGACGAACCCGGCGAAGTCCGACTCCTCGCAGCCGCTGGTCGAGGTGGGCGTCGGGGTCGGCGGCAGGATCAGGTCCACACCCTGGACCTGGGCGGTCACGTCCCCGGCGGGTGACGGCTGGAAGGAGTAGAAGTCCTCGTTCGGCACGTACGACTTGGCGTCCGGCGCGGTCCGGTTCAGCGTGGGCGGGCTGTTCTCGGTCCAGCTCTCGACGAAGTTGATCGGCTGGAACGTGACCTTGTAACCGGCCCTGCGCAGCTTGCCCGCCACGTAGTCGCGGGAGGCGTTGTAGCCGGGTGTACCGGCGGCGCGGGTGCCGCCGTTGGCGTTGGCGATGGATTGGAGTGCTTCCAGGTGCTTCTTCACGTTCTCGCCCTTGACCTGCTTCACCAGCAGCTTGGCGAAGACGTCGTCGAGCGGGCCCGCGCTCGCCGGGACCGCCATGGCGACGGGTAAGGCGAGAGCGGCGATTAACGCGATGATGATTCTGCGCATGCAGGCTCCCCTAGGAGTGAGATGCGGAGAAATCCCCCGAGCCGCAGTGATTCGCAAGGTAGCCCGTCGAAGCACCCCTGAGAAGGTCTACCGGCCTACGCCAGTGCGTCAATATCCGGACACTACGGTGACTCGGCTCGCCGGGCACGGGCGCGACGCTTGCCCTCGTGCATCGCCTGGACGCGGGCCACCGGGATCGTGTGCCCCTCCGCGACCAGGTCGGCGGGCAGCTCGCGCGGCTCCGGCATGAGCTCGGCCCACGGGTCGCGCCCGCCGAGCAGCCCGGCCGCGTTGTGGATGGTGAAGTCGGCGGGCACGACCCGGTCGAGCTCGTCCCAGGGGACGGGGAACGAGACCGGCACGCCCGGCCGCACCCGCGGACTGTAGGCCGACACGACCGTCGCGCCGCCGGCCCTGGTGGAGTCGATGAACACCTTGCCCGCGCGGTCGTCCCTGATGAAGGCCGTCGTGGCCAGCGCCGGGTCGAGCCGCTCGGCGCGGGCGGCCAGGGCCCGGGTGGCCGCGGCCAGGTCGTCCATGGCGGTGCCCGGCGGGACGGGGACGAACACGTGCACGCCCTTGGCCCCGCTGGTCTTGACCGCGCCCGCCAGCCCGGCGTCGCCGAGCGCCTGGCGGACGAGATGGGCGGCCCGTACGGCGAGCGGGAAGGAGTCGTCGCCCTCGGGCGGGTCGAGGTCGAGGATCATGTGCGTGGGCCGGCCGTCCAGGAACAGCGCCGGGTGGTACTCGACGGCCCGCTGGTTGGCGAACCAGAGCAGGGTGCGCCGGTCGTCGCACAGCGCGTACGACACCTCCCTGCGGGACGCCTCGGCCCAGACGGTGATCGTCCTGATCCAGGAAGGGGCGTATTTGGGCAGGTTCTTCTGCATGAAGGGTTCCTGGCCCGGCCGTACCCGCAGCACCGACAGCGCGCGCCCGCGCAGCGCCGGGACGATGCGGTCGGCGACCGCGTCGAGGTAGTCGACCAGGTCGCGCTTGGTGGCGCCGGACCCGTCGAACAGCGGCTGGTCGAGGTTGGTCAGAGCGACGTCATCGGCGGTCACCCGCCCCACGATGCCCACTGGCCCGCGCCCGGGTCAACCACGGCCGGACCCGGCGAGTTCCCGCGAGGAGCCGATCTCCTCACGAAGCCGGGCGACCGTGCGGCCGGTCTCCGAGTCCGGGTCGGCCGTGTACATGACGATCACCAGGTCGGGCTGGCCGGGCACGGCCAGGGTCTCGTACCCGAACTCCAGCTCGCCCAGCTCGGGGTGGCGCAGGCGCTTGACCCCGTACGTCTTCTCGGCGACCCCGTGCTCGGCCCACAGGCGGACGAAGTCGGGGTCGGCCGACAGCTCGGCGACCAGCTCGGCCAGCAGCGGGTCCTCCGGGTGGCGGCCGGCGTACAGCCGCAGGTACGCGACCGTGTCGGCGGCCACCTCGGCCCAGTCGGGGTAGAGGGTGCGCGTGTGCGGCGCCAGGAACACCTGGAGAAGCTGGTTGCGCCGGCCGTCCGGGACGCCGGTGAAGCCGCTGACACGGTCGGCCAGCGCGTTCCAGGCCAGCACGTCCATCCGGGGCCCGAGGACGAAGGCGGGCATGCCGTCGGCCAGGTCGAGCAGCCTGCTCAGCCCGGGACGCAGGACGGGCCGGCTCACGTGCCTGGCCGGCCGGAGCAGGTCGCGCAGGTGGGCGCGTTCGGTGTCGTCCATGCGCAGGACCCGGGCGACGGCGTCGAGCACGGCGTCGGAGACGTTCTGGACGCGTTCCTGCTCCAGGCGGATGTAGTAGTCGACGCTCACGCCCGCGAGCAGCGCGACCTCCTCGCGCCGCAGGCCGCTGACCCGCCGCCGCCCCGACGCGGGCAGCCCGGCGTCCGCCGGATGGATCCGGGCCCGACGAGAACGGAGAAACTGCCCCAAATCACCTTCCACCGCTTCAGGGTAGTACCGCCGTTACCAGGAAAAGCCGTGCGCTGGGTAAGTCCGTCCGGCTCGGCCAGGGTGAGAGCCATGACGAACTACGAGAACCTCTCGGGCCGCATCGCCGTCGTGACCGGCGCCGCCAGCGGCATGGGCGAGGCCACGGCCCGCCTGCTGGCCGCCAACGGCGCCAAGGTGGCACTGCTCGCCCGCCGCGCCGACCGGCTGGCCGAGCTGGCCGCCAAGATCAACGCTGACGGCGGCACCGCGCTGCCCGTCACCGTGGACGTCACCGACGACGCGAGCGTGGCCGCCGCCGTGGAGGTCGTCCACACCGGGCTGGGCCGGGCCGACCTGGTCGTCAACGCGGCCGGCGTGATGCTGCCCAACCCCGTCCAGGACGGCCGCCTCGACGAGTGGACGCGCATGCTGGACACCAACGTCGCCGGCGTGCTCCGCGTCACCGGCGCCTTCGCGGCCGACCTGCTGGCCGCCGCCGACGCCGGACGGACGGCCGACCTGGTGAACATCTCCTCGATCGGCGCGCACGTCACGTTCCCCAACTACGCGGTCTACGGTGCGACCAAGGCCGCGCTGACCCACCTGTCGGCCTCGCTGCGCCCGGAGTTCGGCCCGCGGGGCGTGCGCGTGACCAACCTCGAACCCGGCCTGACCGCGACCGAGCTCGGCGACCACATCGACAACGCCGAGCTGGGCGCGCAGCTCGCCGGGATGTTCGAGGCGTTCACCCCGCTGACCGCCGACGAGATCGCCGACCTGATCGGCTACACGGTCAGCCGGGCCCGGCACGTCAACCTGCGCCAGGTGGTCGTGCTGCCGACCGCCCAGGCGTAGCCGGGAAGCCCGCGCGCGTCCGGCGTGTTGACGCCTGCATGGACGATCGTTTCGCGGATCAGCGCGTGATCAGGCACCTGCTGCACGAGGCCGGGACGTGGGTGTTCGTGGGGCTCGGCGACGACCCGCAGCGCACGGCCTACGACCAGGCCCAGCGCATCCAGGCGCGCGGCAAGAAGATCATCCCGGTCCATCCGGCGGGCCGGCCGGTCCTGGGCGAGCCGGGCTACACGTCGCTGGCCGAGGTGCCGGTCAAGCCCGACGTGGTGGCGGTCTACCGGCGTTCGGAGTTCGCCGGCCAGGTCGTGGACGAGGCCATCGCGGCCGGCGCGGGCGCGGTGTGGCTGCCCATCGGCGTGATCGACGAGGCGGCCGCCCAGCGCGCCCTCGACGCCGGGCTCGACGTCGTCATGGACCGCTGCCCCGCGGTGGAGTGGGCGTTGCGCCGCAATCCCTGATCGCGAGGTACGGTGCGGTGAGGGAGGGCGGATCCATGGAAGACGACCACATCACCACGATCGGCACTTGCTTCGCGTGCAAGCGCACGTTCCCCTACACCGCCGCGAACGTCACCATGATGACCATCGACCCGGAGACCGGCCTGCCTCCGGACCGGACGGTGCTCGGCACGCAGCGCGAGCCGACCCCGGAGGCCCTGGCCCGGTCGGTGCCCGAGCCTGTCTGTCCCGACTGCCTGACCAGGGCGCGCGAGTTCAAGGAGCGCATGGGCTCTCCCGCGCCGTTCGAGACCTGGCGCCGGCCCGGCCCGAACTGACCTCATCCGGCCGGCGGCCGGGCGCTCTCGGCGCACAACTCCTGGTAGGCCAGCGCCAGCAGGGTCACCACCGCCGTGCCCATGGCGGGCCCCACGACGAGCGCCGCCGACAGCTCGCCCGCGTGCCAGCCCGCCGCCATGATCGCCGCCGACGTCAGCACCGTGACGCCGAACGTCGCCGCCCACAGCGGCAGCAGCCGCAGGTAGGCGAACACCAGCGGGAACGCCGCCCACACGAACGGCGCCGCCGCCACCGCGAGCACGGCCCAGCACGCGGTCACCAGCCCCAGCCACACCCGCCCGAGCATCGGCCGCGGCGGGCCGCCCTGGAGCACCTGACCCACGCCGTAGAGCAGCCCGAGCAGCACGCCCCCGGCGGCCTCGGCGGACCGCTCCTCGCCCAGCACGGCCGCCAGGGCGATCACCAGCGACGCCCAGAAGGCGCCGTGGACGGACCACCTGAGCAACCGCAATACGGAAGACAACCACGGAAAGTCCATAACTGCTCACCAACAGTAATGGATGCTTCCCGGTCCTGAGAAGGTCAGCGGCGGCGCAGGGTGAGGACGAAGTACAACACCCCGGCCAGCAGCAGCGCGATGACCACGCCGATGTTGGCCGCCCCGAACGTGCTGTTCCTCAGCTCGTCGCTCATCAGGAACCCGACGACCGCGGCGATGTGCTCGTCCGCGGACGTGATCAGGCCGACGCCCACGACCGAGGCCACCACCAGGGAGACCAGCCCGGCCGGGTTGAGGGCGGGCGCGCCGGGGCGCAGCAGCCGCTCGTCGTAGGCGCGGCCGCCGTCCCGCAGCCGCCACATGTCCACCAGGAAGATCGCCACCCAGGCGGCCATCACCACGCCGATGATCGCCAGGAACGCCTGGAAGGTGCCGAAGAAGTTGTCGGAGACGAACAGCAGGTAGTAGCCGCCGAGCACCATGAGGAGCCCGTCGATCAGCACCGCCAGATGCCGCCTGACCGGCACGCCGAGCGCCAGCATCGACAACCCCGACGAGTAGATGTCCATGATCGCCCCGGCCAGGAAGCCGCCGATCGCGGTCAGCAGGTACGGCAGCAGGAACCAGGTCGGCAACGCCGCCGCCAGCGCGCCCACCGGGTCGCCGCCCGCGGCCTCGGCCAGCTTCGGGTCGCCGCCGGCCAGCAGCACGCCGAACACCAGCAGCACCATCGGCGGCAGCGCGCCGCCCAGCGTCGTCCACAGGGCCACCGACCTGGGCCGGGAGCCGGCGGGCAGGTAACGGGAGTAGTCGGCGCCGCAGTTGACCCAGCCCAGGCCGAGCAGGGTCATGGAGAGGATGACGCCGCCCACCCAGCCGCCGGGGCCCGCCGTCGTCTCCAGCGAGCCGCCCAGCTTGGGCAGCATGAGGATCAGGTAGACGACGGTCAGCACGACGAACGCGTACGTCAGGTATCGCTGGACGACCATGATCATGGCGTGGCCGTACACGCCGACGGCGATCACGACCAGCGCCGAGACGGCGAAGCAGCCGGCGACGGCGGTCGTCTCGGGGATCCCGGGCGCCACGCGGCGCAGGATGGCGGCGCCGCTCTGCGCGGCGAGCGTGACGAGCACGATCTCCCAGCCCACGTTCGAGACGTACGACAACACCGCGGGCAGCTTGTTGCCCTGGTACCCGAAGGGCGCCCGGCCCAGCGTCATCGTCGGCACGCCGGACCGGCTGCCCGCGACGGCGACCAGGCCGACCAGCAGGAACGACAACGCGTACCCGACCGCGCCGGTCACGACGGCGGGGACGACGCCGAGCCCGAGCCCGACGACGTACACGCCGAACGCCACCCCGAACAGGGACAGGTTCGCCCCCGCCCAGGGCCAGAACAGGTCGGACGGTCTTCCGTGCCGCTCACTGTCGGGGACGGCGTTGATGCCGTTCCGCTCCACGGCCATCGTGTCCATGATCACTTGCTCCTTCGCGGGGGCCCGGCAAAGAAATCATTGTCCGCCTAGGACGATATTTCCCAGCCTGGGGGGAATCATGATCGCTGCCCCTGTTCCGCAGAGAGGTCGCGATGCAGGCACCCGGTTCCGACACGCGCAGGCGGGCGCTGGGCGTGTGCCTGGTCGCGGCGTTCATGTCGGGCCTGGACGTGAGCATCGTCAACGTCGCCCTGCCCTCGATCCGCGCCGGCCTGCACGCCTCGGACGACGGGCTGCAGTGGACGTTGTCCGGCTACGCGCTCACGTTCGGCCTGCTGCTGGTCCCGGCCGGGCGGATGGGCGACGCGAGAAGCCGCAGGACGCTGTTCATGTGGGGCGTGGTGCTCTTCACGGCGGCCAGCGCGGCCTGCGGCTTCGCCTGGAGCATGCCGGTGCTGATCGCGGCCAGGCTCGTGCAGGGCATGGCGGCCGGGATGCTGAACCCGCAGGTGTCCGGCCTGATCCAGCAGATGTTCCTGGGCCACGAACGCGGCCGGGCCTTCGGCGCGCTCGGCGCGACCATCGGCGTGTCCACCGCCGCCGGGCCGCTGATCGGCGGCGCGCTGGTCACCGGGTTCGGGGCCGAGCAGGGCTGGCGGTGGGTGTTCCTGGTGAACCTGCCCATCGGGATCGCGCTGCTGCCGCTGGCCTGGAGGTGGCTGCCCGAGCCCGCCCCCGGGCCGGTGCGCACCGGGCGGCGGGAGAGCATGGACCCGGTCGGCGTGCTGCTGCTCGGCGTGGGCGTGGCGACGCTGCTGCTGCCGTTCATCCAGCAGCACCAGTGGCAGGGCGAGGCCAAGTGGCTGCTCGTGCCGGCCGCGCTGCTCGTGCTGGCCGGGTTCGTGCTCTGGGAACGGCTGTACCGCAGGGAGCCGCTGGTGGACCTGACGCTGTTCGCCAGGCGCTCCTACAGCCTCGGGTCGGCCATCGCCCTGTTCTACTTCGCCGGGTTCACCGGGATCTTCTTCGCCTTCACCCTGTACCTGCAGAGCGGCGAGGGCTACAGCGCGCTGCTGGCCGGGTTGTCGATCACGCCGTTCGCGCTGGGGTCGGCCGGGTCGTCGGTGGTCGGCGGCAGGCTCGTCGGCCGGGCGGGCAGGAAGCTGGTCGCGGTGGGCCTCGGCACGGTGATCGCGGGCCTGCTGGCGACCATGGTGGCGACCCTGCTGGTGCCGGGGGCCGGCGTGGGCGCGGCGACCGCGCTGCCGCTGCTGGTCGCGGGCATCGGCAGCGGCCTGGTGATCTCGCCCAACCAGGCGATCACCTTGTCGGAGGTGCCGCCCGCGGGCGGCGGCAGCGCCGCCGGGGTGCTGCAGACCGGGCAGCGGCTGGGGTCGGCGATCGGCATCGCGGCGGCGGGCTCGGCGTTCTTCGGCTCGCTGCCGCAGGGCTGGCCGACGGCCTTCCGGCACGGGCTGTGGGTGGTGCTGGGGTTCGTGGTCATGGCGCTGGCCGCCGCCCTCTACGACCTCTTCCGCTCCCGCGCCGCCCGCTGACCAGGCTGCTGCCGGGCTGCTACAGGTCGGCGGGGTCGGGTTGGTCCAGTTCGTCGCCGTACTCGGCGGGGGTGAGCGGGCCGCGTGCCCTCGCCGGCTCGCGGCCCGGGACGCGAACCCGCCGGACGGGCTCGGGCTCCCCCGGCACCCGGACGGTGAGCCCGGGGGCGAGCAGCTCGACGTCGGCGTCCTCGGGAGTGCGCCGTGCCCGCCAGGACGCCGCCAGGGCCAGGGCGAGCAGCAGCTCCGCGGCGTCCCCGCCGTAGTACATGATCTCCGCCGCGCCCCTGAGCTGGTCGGACGGCGCCGGCAGGGCCAGCCAGCCGGCGTACATGACCCGGGACAGGCTGGCGTGCACGGCGATCGCCACCCCCACCACGGCCAGCCGTACCGGCACCGGCGGGCGGCGCGGCGCGGGGTCGGGCCCGGCGACGACCCAGGCGAACAGGTACCCGGCCAGCAGGAAGTGCGCGTGCACCGGCGGCGCGGGGACGAGCCCGTACAGGGGTGTGCAGTACAGGGCCGCCATGCCGCCGGCGCTGAGCGCCAGGGCCGTCCACGGGTTGGCCAGCAGGTGCACGGCGGGCCCGCGGAGCGCCCGGGTCAGGCGGCCGGCGTGCGCGACCGGCAGCGAGCGCAGCAGCAGCGTCACCGGCGCGCCCAGGGCCAGGGCCAGGGGCGCCAGCATGCCGATCAGCAGGTGCTGCAGCATGTGGCCGCGGAAGTCGGCCGCGGCCAGCGAGGCGACGGGGTCGGTGAGCGCCACGGTCACCAGCGCGCAGCCGCCGGCGAAGCTCGCGGTACGCCACCGGCTCCACGTCGTCCGCCCGGCCAGCACCACGTACGTCACCAGCACGACCAGCGCCGGCGCGGCCCAGAACCCGCTCAGATGGTGATGATGCGGCACAGATCGATCACCTCGCCCATGTGTCGCGGCAGCCGCCCGCCGAGGACCGGCGGCATGCCCGTGGCGCCTCCCACTTGATCCACTATTCGAGCGGGACGCCGGGCCGGCCCCGCGGGACACCCCTCTTTGCGGGCCGCTTGCCGAATCTCGATCCGGCGTTTTCCCCGTTCAGGTCTCTATGGGTAGGTCTCAGAGGATGGCGAAAAGGCTCTTTCCCCGCTCGATCCGCGGGCGCCTGACCACGCTCGCGACATTGGTGGCGGCAGTGGTCCTGGCAGTCACGGGCGCGCTCGCCCTCACCCTCGGGCCGGACAACCTGCACGGGCTCGTGGAGACCCGGGTGGAGCTGGCCGTCCGCAGGGTGGCCAGCGAGGCCCGCGCCGGGCAGCTCCCCGCGTCGCTGGAGGCCCCGGCCCGGGTGCAGCTCCTGCAGGTGGTCGCCGCCGACGGACGCGTGCTCGCCACCAGCCCCGGCCTGCACCAGGGCCAGCGGCTGTCCGGCATGCAGGTGACCAGGCCGGAGACCCTCTACAGCGCCGAGAGCACGCTCACCGGCCTCAGGGACGAGAAGGAGGCCCAGTACCTGATCATGGCGATCCAGGTGCGCACCCCCGACGGCCAGCTCGTCACGGTGTACGGCGCCTCCTCGCTCAGCGACGTCAACCGGGCGCTGTCCTGGCTGAACGCCATGGTGTTCCTCGGCACGCCCATCGCCCTGGTGATCGTCGCCGGCATCACCTGGGTCGTGGTCGCCTCCGCGCTGCGTCCGGTCGAACGCATCCGCGCCGAGCTCGCCGAGATCACCGGCCGCGACCTGAGCCGGCGCGTGCCCGTCCCCGAGACCGGTGACGAGATCACCGACCTGGCCGCCACCACCAACCACACCCTCGACCGCCTCGAACGCTCGGCCGAGACCCAGCGCCGCTTCGTCGCCGACGCCTCCCACGAGCTGCGCAGCCCCATCTCCGCCCTGCGCACCCAGCTGGAGGTCGCCAACGCCTACCCCGACGAGACCGACTGGCCCGCCACCGGCGCCCGCGCCCTGGCCGCCGCCGAACGCCTCACCGGGATCATCGACGAGCTCCTCCTGCTGGCCCGCCTGGACGCCGGTGCCATCCCCGACCGCCGCGTCGTCGACGTGTGCCGCCTGGCCGAGGAGCAGGTACGCCGCCGCGCGGGCGGCAAGATCCCCATCGTCGTGGACATGTGCGCCCACGCCCCCGTCCTCGGCTCCCCCGTCCAGCTCGACCGGCTGCTGACGAACCTGCTGGACAACGCCACCCGGCACGCCGCGAGCCGGATCGACCTCAAGGTGTGGGTGGAGGGCGACCACGTCTGCATCTCGGTCACCGACGACGGCGACGGCATCCCGCCCGCCGACCGCGAGCGCGTCTTCGAACGCTTCACCCGGCTGGAGGACGCCCGCCGGAAGGAGAAGGGCGGCAGCGGGCTGGGGCTGCCGCTGTCCCGCGAGATCTGCGCCTCGCACGGCGGCACACTCAAGGTCGCCGACCACGAACCAGGCGCCCGCCTGGTGGCCCGCCTGCCACTGCACCGCGAACAGGACCGCCCGGGCGCCACCACCGACTCACCGCACCGGGGCTGAGACCCGCCGCACGCCGTCGTGCCCGCCTGGACTCGGCCGATGGATCTGCACCGGCTGGGCCGTGACGTCGAACGCGTCTCCGACAGCTGCGCCGGGCTGCTCGGGATCGTCCGCGACGACGCCTGGTACCTGCTCAAGCTCCAGGAGGAGGTCGGCGAGCTGACCCAGGCGTACCTCATGCGCGCCGGTCAGGCCCGAACCAGGGGGATGACCCCGGAGGAGATCGACGCGGGATTCCGTGCGGAGCTGGCCGACGTCCTGTGCCACGTGCTGCTCATGGCCCGCCACCACGGTATGGACCTGGCGGCCGAGGTCGAGCGCAAGTGGCTGGCGCGGTTGCCGGGAGAGCCGGAGGTCCCGCGGGGCGGGGCCTCCGGCTCGGGGGTTACTTGATCATCGTGATGCGATCGGCCGCCGACGGGCTGATCGGCGAGTGCGCGGTCAGGTACGCCGTGAACGCGTCGAGGTCGACCGGCCCGCTCCACGTGTCCGTGCTCTGCGTGAACACCGAGAAGCCGTCACCGCCGCCCATCAGGAAGTTGTTCGCGGCGATCTTGATCGACTGCGTGTCCGTGACGGGAGCGCCGTTGAGCTTGATGTCCGACACGCGCGACCCCACCGGCTTGGTGGTGTCGAAGGTGTAGGTCAGCGACGACGACACCTGGAGCAGCCGGTGGTTGATCGCGCCCGTCGCCGGGTTGGGCGTCCAGACCTGCTGCTCCAGCAGGGCCTTGAGCTGCGCGCCCGTGTACGTCCGCACCTGCACGATGTTGCTGAACGGCTGGACGGCGAACGCCTCGCCGTAGGTGACGACGCCGTCGCCCTCGGCCCCCGACTGCGCGTACGTCAGCGAGGTGCGGATGCCGCCCGGGTTCATCAGCGCGATCTCGGCGCCCGCCGGCTTGGCCGCCTCCAGCTGGGAGTCGGCGATGAGGTCGCCGAGCGGCGTCTCCGGCCTGGTGGTCGCGGCCGAGGTGTTGGTGACGACGTTGGTGATGTCGCCGGTGATCGAGCCGATTTTGCGGTTGGCCACCTCGGCGCTGCGCGTCCGCCACGTCTGGACCTGCGCCTCGACCTGCGGGTCCGGGGTGACCGTACGGGCGACGACCTTGTTGTCCGCGGTGACCGAGGAGCGGACCACGTCCCGGGTGCGCTTGTCGACCCGCAGGTCGATCTGGGTCAGCACGCGGCCGAACGACGAGCCCTGCGTGTAGTAGCGGTCCTGGCCCGCCGGGTCCTTGGTCTTGCAGATGTAGGCCTGGTGCGAGTGGCCGCTGATGACCAGGTCGATCTGCGGGTTCAGCTCCCTGGCGATGCGCGAGCCGGCGTTGGCGGTGTTCGCCGAGCACGCGTCCGGGCTCTGGTTCGGGGTGGTCGAGTCACCCTCGTGCATGAGGACGACCTGCGCCTTGACGCCCCTGCGCGCCAGGTAGGCCGAGGCGCGGTTCGCCGCGGCGACCTCCTCGGCGAACTGCAGGCCCTTGATGCCCTCCGCGGTGACGATGGTCGGCGTGGTCGCCGTCACCAGGCCGATGAAGCCCACCTGCACGCCGTTGATCTTCTTGACGTAGAACGGCGGCAGGGCGTACCGGCCGGAGCCCTCCTTGAGGACGTTGGCGGCGAGGAAGTCGAAGTCCGTGCCCTTCCACTGGCCGGCGGGCGAGCAGCCGTCCACCGGGTGGCAGCCGCCGTTCATGAGGCGCTGCAGCTCGGCGTACCCCTCGTCGAACTCGTGGTTGCCGGCCGCGGTGGCGTTGAGGCCGAGCGAGCCGAGCACCTCCAGGGTGGGCTCGTCGTGGTAGGCGGCCGAGATCAGCGGGGACGCGCCGATCAGGTCGCCCGCCGCCACGAGCAGCGTGTTCTCGGTACGCGCCTGCTTGACGTACGTCGCCAGGTACGACGCGCCACCGGCGATCGAGTACTTGCCGCCGGGCAGCCCGGTCAGCGAGCCGTCGGCGTCGACGAGGGGGCCGTCCGGATCGAGGATGCGGCTGGAGGAGCCCGACGGCGGTTCGAGGTTGCCGTGCAGGTCGTTGATGCTCAGCAGACGGACCGGAACGGTCGGCCCGCCGTGGCCGTTTCCGTGACCGGCCGAGCCGCTGGTGGCGGCGACCGCGGGCGCCATGGCCAGGGCGATCCCGGCCGCGGTGGCGGCGCCGGCCGTGCACAGCCGGAGGAGGGTGCGTGACGTCATGACAGGGACGTTACGACGTCTCCCTATGCAACGAATGTCGCAAAGGTAACGATTGACGGGGGCAGCCAATGGCATTGTTCGCCATTGGTACGCCTAGAGTTCCTTATGTGGGTGCACATGTGAAGATCTGCGAACGACTCGACGACGACGAGGTCTCCCAGGTTCTCCGCATCGTCGAGGCGGCGACCGAGACGGACGGGGTCCGCCCGCTCAACGAGCACGTGATGCTCCATCTCCGGTACGGCGGCGACCCCCGTGCCCGCTCGCTGCTGCTGCACGCCGACGACGGCGCGCCCGCGGGCTACGCGCACGTCGACCCCACCGACGAGGTCGAGGGTCCGAGCGCCGAGCTGGTCATCCATCCCGCCTACCGGCGCCAGGGCCACGGCACGCGGCTGCTGCGGACCGTACTGGAGCTGACCGGGGGCAGGGTGCGGCTGTGGGCGCACGGCGACCACGCCGGTGCCGGGGCGCTGGCGGCGTCGTTCGGCTTCGACCGGGTGCGCTCGCTGTGGCAGATGCGCCGCTCGCTGTTCGCCCCGCTGTCGCCCTACACGCTTCCCGAAGGGGTGGAGCTGCGCACGTTCGTCCCGGGTCAGGACGAGGAGGCGTGGCTCAAGGTGAACGCCGCCGCCTTCGCCCACCACCCCGAGCAGGGCGCGTGGACGCTCGACGACCTGCTCCGGCGCGAGCGCGAACCCTGGTTCGACCCCGAGGGCTTCTTCCTGGCCGTACGCGGCGACCGGCTCGCCGGCTTCCACTGGACCAAGGTCCACGGTTCGTCCGAGCACGGCCACGAGCCGCTCGGCGAGGTCTACGTCGTGGGCGTCGACCCCACCCAGCAGGGCACCGGCCTGGGCCGCGCGCTCACCCTGGCCGGCCTTACCCACCTGCGCTCGCGCGGCCTCGCCCACGCGATGCTCTACGTGGACGAGGCCAACACGGCCGCGATCAGGCTGTACGAAGCGCTGGGCTTCGCCCGCTGGGACGTGGACGTGATGTACGCCGGCGGATGACCCCCCGGCGCCCTACTCCACCATCAGGTGGAGGACGGCGTAGGCCAGCGCCGCCACGAGGGCGGCCGCCGGGATGGTGAGCACCCAGGCGGTCACGATGTTGCCGGCCACGCCCCACCGCACGGCGCTCAGCCGCTTGGTCGCGCCGACGCCCATGATCGCCGTGGTGATGGTGTGGGTGGTGGAGATCGGCGCGCCGAACCCGATCGCGGCGCCGTACAGGACGGTGGCCGCGGCCGACTCGGCGGCGAACCCCTGGGGCGGGTCGAGCGCGATGATCCGCCGGCCGAGCGTGCGCATGATGCGCCACCCACCGGCGTACGTGCCGAGCGAGATCGCACCGGCGGCGCTCAGGATGACCCACTGCGGGATCCCCTCGCCGGGGCTGGCGTACCCGCCGACCGTGAGCGCCAGGAAGATGACGCCCATCGTCTTCTGCGCGTCCTGCAGGCCGTGCCCGAGCGCCATGGCGGCGGCCGAGACGGTCTGCGCGTAGCGGAAGCCGCGGTTGGTCCTGCCCGGCTGGCTGTTGCGGAAGATCCAGTAAATTGCGATCATGATCAACGCGGCGAGGCTGAACCCGATCAGCGGCGACAGGATCATCGGGATGACGACCTTCTCGACGACGCCGTCCCAGTGCACCACGCTGGCCGAGGCCAGCGCGGAGCCCACCAGGCCGCCGATGAGCGCGTGACTGGAGGAGGAGGGCAGCCCGAAGTACCAGGTGATCAGGTTCCAGACGATCGCGCCGATGAGCGCCGCGGCCACGACGACCAGGCCGTGCGGACCGTCGGGAGCGTCGATGATCCCTTTTCCGACCGTCTGGGCCACCTGAGTGCCCAGGTGGGCGCCGATGAAGTTCATCGCCGCGGCCATGAACAACGCGGCCCTGGGAGTGAGCGCCCGGGTCGAGACGGAGGTCGCGATGGCGTTCGCCGCGTCGTGGAACCCGTTGGTGTAGTCGAAGGCCAGGGAGATGACGACCACGCCGATGACGAGGGCGAGCGTGAGGTCCACTGGGCCTAGCTTTCCTTGACCGCGATCGACTCGACGGTGTTGGCCACGTGCTCGAAGGCGTCGGCGGCCTCCTCCAGGGCGTCGACGACCTCCTTCATCTTCATGACGGTGAGCGCGTCGTACTCGCCGCTGAACAGCTTGGCCAGCAGCCTGCGGTAGACCTGGTCACCCTGGTTCTCCAGGCGGTTGACCTCGATCCAGTACTCGTTGAGGTTCTTCATGGAACGCAGCCGGGGCATCGCCTCGGCGGTCAGCTCGGCGGCGCGTTCCAGGACCTCGACCTGCCGGACCACGTCTTTGGGGAGATGGTCGATCTGGTAGAGGACGATGAGGTCGGAGGCGGCCTCCATCGCGTCCATCACGTCGTCGAGGTTGGAGGCGAGGCGGTAGATGTCCTCACGGTCGAACGGAGTGATGAAGCTCTCGTTGAGCCGGTTCATGATCGCATGGGTGCGTTCGTCACCGGCGTGCTCGCAGGCGCGCATCTTCTCGGCCAGGGCTTCCCTGTCCGATCCGTCACTGATGATCTCGACCAGCAGACGGGATGCCGTGACCAGGTTGTTCGCGGAGTCGGCGAACAGGTCGTAGTAGCTGTCCTCACGTGGCGTGAGACGCAGGCGCACGTCGTTCTCCAGATGTGCGGGGATGGTCCGTGGAAGAGGGTACGGGTTACCAGGCGAAATGCGAACTTCATGTCTCCTTCGCCTTCTGGCTACCCTGCGTATGTTGTGCGACACCGGGGTTCGGAGTAGTTTGGCCGCTTTTTGCAGGGAAATCCGGCCGGTGACGTGGCCTGTTGTCGGGTGTGCGGAGGGCTCATCCTTCCGCGACGTTCCCTAAATGTTCACCTGTTGTTCACTCAAATCTTCGTCCGGTGGAAGTTCCTGAACGACCGGGACGGAGTCGGGCCCCGCTGACCCTGATACCGGGACTCGTACTTGGCCGACCCGTACGGGTGCTCGGCGGGCGAGCTGAGCCGGAACACGCACAACTGCCCGATCTTCATCCCCGGCCACAGCTTGATGGGCAAGGTCGCCACGTTGGACAGCTCGAGCGTGACGTGCCCGCTGAAGCCCGGATCGATGAACCCGGCGGTCGAGTGCGTCAGCAGGCCCAGCCGTCCGAGCGAGCTCTTGCCCTCCAGCCGCGAGGCCAGGTCGTCGGGGAGCGTGATCACCTCATAGGTGGAGGCCAGCACGAACTCCCCCGGATGCAGGATGAACGGCTCGTCACCGGACGGCTCGACCATCCGCGTGAGATCCCGCTGCTCGACGGCGGGGTCGATATGGGGGTACTTGTGGTTCTCGAAGACACGGAAGTAGCGGTCGAGCCGTACGTCGATGCTGGACGGCTGGATCATGTCCTGGTGGAAGGGGTCTAGGGCGAGCCGGCCGGAGTCGATCTCAGCAAGGATGTCACGGTCAGATAGCAACACGGTGAGCCAACTTACCGTCCCGGCCGGAAAAGGTGGGGCGTTGGGTTTGCTGTTGGGGGGCAAGTTTCCGCTACAGTGGGGACGCGTACTTCGGTTCGTGCGGGTGTAGTTCAATGGCAGAACATCAGCTTCCCAAGCTGACAGCGCGGGTTCGATTCCCGTCACCCGCTCCACATACTGAGGCCCAGGTCAGGAATCGGATCCCAACCCGGGCCTTGATCATGTCTGGAGCTGTTCGATCTTCTCGGGCCATTAGCGGGCCATTAGTCGTTGATCATCCTGCGGGAACCAGTGCTCCGGCCGCCTCGTCCCCCTCGTCGTCATCACGGGCCGCGAGTTGCCTGTCGATGGCGTTGGTGATCGCCTCGTCCGCGCCTCTGACCGCGTGCTGGTAGATCATCGCAGCTCGTACGTTGTCATGACCCATCCGCGCCATGAGGTCCTTGAGGCCCGCGCCCGACTCGGCGGCGAGCATGTTGCCCGTGTGCCTCAGGTCGTGGAAGTGCAGCCCGGGCAGGCCCATGTCGGACACCACATCGACCCATCGGGTACGGCTGTTGAAGCCGCTGCGACGGATCGGTCCGCCCTTGGCCCCGGGGAACATGAGTGATCCCGGGGCGTCCTTGACATAGGTGTCCATGTGCTCGCGCAGGATCGGGACGATGTTCTGCGGGATACCCACGGTTCGCCGTCCCGCCTTCGACTTGGGCGGGCCGAGCACCAGGCCGCCGGACGAGCGCTCCACAAAGGCCACCCGTACCCGGACCGTACGCGCGTCGAGGTCCACGTCCATCCGGCGTAGCGCACTGACCTCACCCCAACGCAGGCTCGCGAAGGTGGCCAGCAGGACCATGGCACGGAACCGGCGGTCCTGCGTGGAGTCCGCTTTGCCGCCCGTCCCCATCTTCCACAGCGCCCGTTCGGCTTCCGCGCGAGTGATGAAGATCTCAGGATGCGTGCGCATCTCGCCGTGCCGCTGGAAGCGCAGCCGGTAGACCCCGTCCTTGACCTTGCGCACGTTGCCGATCGGCCGCAAACCCACCCGGCCAGCAAGCTCGAAGACCTGGGTCACGGAGAGCACCGGGCGTTCGGCGGCATGCTCGTCGCCGGCCCCGCGAATCCGGCACGGGTTGTGAGGAATGAGCCGGTCGTCTTCGGACGCGGTCATCAGCACCGCTCGAAGCAGCCGGTATGCCTTGGCCGCCATCCCTACCGAGACGCCGTTGCCGAGCAGGTCTGCCCGCCACTGCCGAACGGACGAGGTAGAGATCTTGGCCACCTGGACGTTGCCGAGATACGGAGCGATGTGCTTCTTGAGCAGCCAGCGATAGAGATCGACCGTACGAGGTCGCAGGCCGGGGCGCTGGACGATCCAGGTCTCGGCGTAGTCCTTGAGCTTGACCTTGCCGCGCTCGGGGTCCGTCCATTCGCCCTTGATGATCTGGGCCTCGATGAGCGACAGCGCCCGCTCTGCATCTGACTTGCGCTCGTAGGTGTCAGTGCCTGACCGAATGCGTCCGTCAGGGCCGGGATAGCGGATCTGGTACCGCCCGGACTCGCGCTTCCGGATGTTGCCGAAACGACGGTGGTTGTCCTTGTTCGCCATCAGGCGGCCCTTCTGGTTGCGTCGAAGGTCGTCATAGGCGGGACGGTCCCAGCGACAACGAAGGCGATCAGTGCGGACTCTCGGATGCGGACGTGCCGCCCGACCTTCACGAACTCGATCCGGCGTTCGGCGATCAGTCGGCGGACGAAGCGAACCGAAGTGCTGAGCAGTTCGGCCGCTTCCGGGACGGTGAACAGTTGGTCCAAGATCTCCTCCTCTCAGGCTGCCTGCGGATTTGCCGAAAGTTCTTCGAGTCCTCTCAGGTGAGCGCGCCATCGCTGGCGTTCTGCGATGGATCTAAGGAGCCGGACGGCGAGCGGAGGCACGTTGGCGTCTCCGGCCGGGACGGGTCGCCAGACGTAGCGGTGCGGGTCTGGTGTCTCGTCGGCCTGGCCGAGGGCTTCCAGGACCCAGGTGCGGCGGTCCTGCTTGTGCTCAGCGAGGGTCTTGTTCGACCACTTGCGGGAGACCAGGACGCGGCGTCCGGCGTAGCCGAGGTGGTCGGGCTTGTGGGCCTTGCCATGGCAGCGGCCCGGAGCCATTCCGGGTTTGGCGCCCTTGGGTTGGATGCCGTAGCGCAGCCAGTTGGCGCAGGTGGGCGAGCACGGTTCGGCGCGCAGGGCCTCGACGAGGCGGGCGGCGTGCTCACGGCGGGCCGGGTTGTCGGCGGTGGCGTCGAGAGGGTCGGCCAGGCTCTTGGTCAGGTACTTGGTGAGATAGCCCAGCCACTTCCCGGCGGCGGGTGTGCCCGCCAGGACGCTTTGGATGTTGTGCTGCTGGCCGAAGCGGACCATGTGCAGGGGCTCGGCGTCCTCGTCGGCTTCGAGCTGGTCGAGTGCCTGGTCCCAAGTGGGCAGGACCTCGCCGGTGGCGGGGTCGAGGTAGCCGGCCCCGTCCTGCCAGATGGGCAGGTGATCGCCGTCGAAGCGGACTTCATCGGTCGGTGGCCACCACACCTGGTGGTAAGTCGCGGCGATGATCTGCTTGAGTTCGGCGCGGGGCAGCGTCCCCCGGATGGCGATGTGCAGGTGCGGGGCAAGCCGCTGCTGCGGTTCGACAGTGCCGAAGTACTGCACGTCATAGCCCGCGACCCGGCGCAGGTTCTGCACGAACCGGTCCACGAGCTTGGAGAAGTGCAGCGCGTCCCGGGCGGCCTGCGCGTAGTCGTAGCTCTCCGGATCGACCGGCACCCCGTCACGCACCTTGCCGTAGGAGGGCAGGGTGAGAGTGACGAACAGGCTTGGGCGGTAGATCTTGCCGTCGGCGGCTTGGAAGGTGCGGCCAAGGGTGGTGTCGGCCATCTTGCGCTTGGGCAGGTCCGGCGCGTCCTGCCGTCGCCGGGTCGAGCGGGAGCGCTTCGGGGCGGTCCGGCCGAGAACACTCCCCCGCATCCCGGCGGCGCTGATCTCCTCGTCCAGACCGGCGATGGCGGCATCCCAGTCGGCGGCGTCCTCACCGAGCTGTTCAGCCTCCTCACGCCGGGCCTGGAGATCGGCGCGGAACTCGACCAGCCATCGTTGATCGTCGGTCGGCTCGTCAGATGTGATAGCGGGTTCGTGGTCGAGGTGCCAGCCTTCCCGGCACTGGGCTATGCGGAGTTGCCGGTTGCGCTTGGCGCACGGCGGGCACTTGGCCTCCAGCGTGGAGCCGCACGGGACGTCGATGAGTTCCCACTGTCCGGTGTGAGTGTCGAGCCGCTTGAGCGGGACGGGCCGAATGCACACGCCGTGCAGCTTGGCGACCTCTTCCACGACATCCCGGGCCAGTGGCATTGCCATCCGGATCGTTCGGGGTAGTGCGCGGTCGTGCGGGTTGGTCATGCAGCCTCCTCTCGCTCGGTGAACAGGGCGACCATTTGGCGGATGTCGGTGTCGGAGACGTAGGCGGCGCGGACGCGGATCGGTTCGGGTGAGGTCTCCAGTCGCATGTACGCCACGCCAGCGCCCAGCTCGGGGACAGGTGAGATGTGGTCGGCGAGTGCGCCCCGGTCGCGTGCGCCGTCGCCGAGGACCATGTCCACCTGTTCGGACTCGTCCAGGCGGAGGGCGATCTTGTCGGGGAACAGGTTGCGGATGTTCATGACTTCCTTGCGTGGGTCTTGGAGGGCGGCCATGACGCCGACGCCGACCGAGCGGCCCTGTGTCGCCAGGGTGGCCAGGGCTGCGGAGATGCGTTGCCGGAGGTGCTTGTCGGGTTGGTAGGCGGTCAGGAACGCGACCTCGTCAACGAGCACCAGGACGAACGGATCCTCGATGGTCGGCGTGTGGGACCGTTGGAGACCGGCGAAGCGGGACGCGCGCTTCTGCATGACGCTGACGGCCTCATCCAGCAGGTCGGCGCAGTCGGACGGGTCGGCGGCGTACCGGCCCTGGAAGAGCTCTCGGCCGAAGGACAGCTCCATCAGCTTGGGATCCAGCGCCCACACTTCGGCCAGGCCCGCCCGCATCGCGGGGAGCAGGCCGCGGATCGTGTCCCACAGGAAGGAGCCCTTGCCGGCCCCGGTCGCGCCCGCGATCAGGACGTGGGTTCCGTGGACTTTGAGCCGGAGCGGTTGGCCGTCCTCCTGCTTGCCGATCTCGATCGGTCCGACTGATGGCTCTTCTGGGATGGGTAGTGCTGGCATGGGCGCGGCGAGTGGATCGCTGCGTGGGAAGGTCAGCAGCAACCGGCCGCCCTTGACGAGCGCGACACGGCAGGAGAGGGCGCCGAAGCCTTGGGCCAGGTTGTCGGTGCGGTCGGTCCAGTCCTTGACGGCCTGCCCGTCGAGCATGCGCACGGTGATGCGGTCGGCCCAGCCATCGCACTGAACCTTCACCAGTCGGGGCATGTAGGCCCGGCCGCTGACTCGCTTGGCCAGCCCGGAGACCTCCATGACGGCTTGCCAGTGACGGCGGTAGACCGACATCAGCCGCCACCAGGCCAGCAGTCGGAAGCCGACGAGCCGGGCGAAGGACTCTGAGTCGGTGCAGGCCCAGGCAGCCAGGGACAGGACGACGAAGCCGAGCATGGATGCCGCAGCGGGCCAGCCGTAGAAGTAGCAGACGACACCGAGGACGACAGGGACAGCGACGGCGACCGGGTGCCGCCAGGTGGTGCGGACGAGGGCCGACAGGAAGCGCCAGATGTAGACGAGGAAGGTGACGATGGCGGGTGTCTTGACGACGGCCGGTCGGAACACGACGGCCGTATCGGGCGTGGTGGAGACGAGGTTACGCGCCTCGTCGCCAGGCAGCCGCTTGAACATAAGCTGGGAACCTCTCGTGATGTGGAGTCAGGGGAGAACCGAGGGGCCGCCGGAAGTTGCCGCTTCCAGCGGCCCCGCCTCATGTCAGGTCGCCGGGTCGGTGGCGTCCTTGTCGGCCTGTTCGGCGTGCAACTGCTCGCAGTCGGCCAGGTAGCGAGCGGCGGCGTTGAAGATCTCACGGGCGGTGCTCAGATCGGCGTCGGTGACCGGACCGGCCCCGGTGGTGGAGATGTGCACGTTCGCCTCGGTGGAGTAGAGCTCCAGGTACGGGCGCGGGTTACTGAGCAGGAGCCCAGCGCGAACCTTGAGGCCGGGCGTGTGGAAGGAGACGCCGACGTGCGGCGTGGACTGCGGTCGCAGGGACAGGGTGACGTAGGTGTACGGGCCGGGAGTCATGCCGCAACCCCCTTGCCGTCGGGCAGGCCGTAGAGGCTGCGCTCGACGGAGCGAGCGAAGCGGTTGGCCGCGTGAGCGAGCTGGCGGGCGAACTTCAGGTCCTCCACCGTGACCGGCCCGTTTGTGGTGACCAGGACGGAGGTAGCGCCGAAGTCAAGCGCCAGCACCGGCTCGCGGTGGGTGAACGGGTGATTCATGGTGCGGGCGGCGTGCCCGGTGGTCAGCCGGATCACGCTGTTGCGCGGGGTACGGCGTCGGGTCATCAGGCGGCGTCCTTTCCGGCCGAAGCCTTGCTCTGGGCGGGCTGGTTGAGCTGGCGAGGTGCGTGCATCTCGCGAACCTTGATCGAGTACGCGAGACGGCCGGCGGCGTTGACGTAGGGCGTGACGGACATGCCGGTGAACTCGACCGGCGTGAACGGCAGCCCCGGCATGGATTGCGGGGGCACCGGCTGGACCGGCGCGAGGATCTTGACCGCCACCGTCTTCTGTGCGGCTTTGACGGTCGGGTCGGCATCCATGACCGCGATCTGCCACACCGGCTCTCCGGTGAGCTTGTCGCGGGCCTGGACGAACCGGCCGCCGGTGGAGGCGTCGAAGTCCTTGACCGGCTCGACCTCGCCGACGACGTAGCAGCCGTGCGGAAAGACCTGATCGAAGCCGATCGCGATGGGACCTTGGATAGCCATGGCCTGTTCTCCTGTCGTACTGTCGCTAACTCGTACTGTCGAGTTAGAAGCTACCCAGAAAACGAACACTCGACAATACGAGTTTCCGAGATTCGCCGTGACTTAGGTCACATCACAGTGCGTAGGCGTCTTCAAGCTCATGCAACGCACCCGGAAGCGCGATGTCGACGATCAGCACCGGGCGGCCCGAGGCGTCGAAAACCCGAGCCAGCACGCCCAGCACTGCGGCCGACTTGCCCACTCCCAGCACCTTGACCTCGTCGGACAGAGGGTGACGGGCGGCCAGTCGCTCCACGACATGATCCAGCCTCAGCCCCCTGACCCCTTGCAGGTGCTGACGAACGCTTACGGTCAGTGGCGCCTGTCGGCCGAGGTCAGTCCCTTCGGCCAGTTCGATCGGGCACCAGAAGGTGACCAGTTCGCAGGGCTCGTCGGCGTCACTGAGCAGAACACGGCGCATCATGACCGGCGCCCCTTCGGGCAGGGCCAGCATCGCCGCCACATTCCCCGGCGCCGGCCGCGCTCCAGCCTCGATGACCGCCCCGCCCTCGCTGGATTCCACCCGGTCGAGTACGGCACGGCCCGGCCGCGAAGACTCACCCTCGGAGCCGGGCGTCGGGGTCTTCACATAGGAGCCCTTGCCGTGCTCGCGGTCGATGATCCCGCGAAGCTGCAATACCTGAAGCGCTCGTACCACCGTAGGACGGCTGACCGCGAACTCGCGAACGAGCTGGGTCTCCGAGGGCAACTGTGAGCCTGGAGGGTAGGTGCCGTCCGCGATCTTGCGCCGGATCGCGGTGACGATCTGGGCATACTTCGGAGGAGCGTACTCATCATCAGATACGGACATGACAACAACCCAACTACTCGACTTATCGTCAGCATAGACGCGGACTCTTGTCTTGCAAAGCTGATCAAATGCGGCTGGCGAAAGTTGAGGCAGGGGGCCCTTGAGCCCCCTCAAGCCCTTCGACCTCATCGACCGCATCGCCACGCTCGCCCTATCGAGCCAACCCAGACAAGAGCTTGGTCCAGTTCGCCTGAGCTTCAACAGGGGACCACCGATGGGTTTCCTGAACCTGATAGCCGCTGTCGAGCTGGACGATTCGCCGGATGAACGCTCGGCCCCCGCCCTCGCACAACTCGTACATCGGGACTCTGCAGGCGCAGGTCCACGCCAGCACCCGCACCCGCTCGCGCGCCTGGGAGCACTGCCAGAGCAGCCGCGCATGACCGCGCTGGGCCATAACGACATGCGGACTCAGGCACCCCTCGGACGGAATCACGGCGCGGCCTTGGGGTTCGGCCCCGACTTGGGCGACGAACCCGCCTGGCGGAGATCTCCGTACCGGAACGCGACCCGGCGGGCGGCGCGTGCCGGGTCCAGCGCCGGATGCCACGCGTAGACGCAGCGCTTGCGCCGATCGTCCCAGCCGATGCGCCACCAGAACCGGTCGCCGTCACACCACACGACGAGCCCGACCCAAACTGACACCAGCGCCAGGCCGTACCCGTCGTGAACATCGGCGGCAATCCCCAAACGCTGGAGATCGGCCTGCAGCGACTCGGCCATGTCCAACGGCGAAACGCTTGGGGAAGCCATGCGGCGAACTTCTCTCACGATGACCGCCTCTGCTCGGTCGTTCTAACGGGAGAGCCCCAGCAGGTCGAGCAGCTGTCACGCACGCGAGGGGAAGGGCCTGCCTCGCGCGGCCCGGCGATCAGCTCCTTGCGAGGACTCACGTACTTCCATCCCCGGCCGCCGCAGGACACGCATCGATTGGTCATGAAACCCCGCCCTTTCCAACTCGCCGGACCCTGCTAGCCTGGAATAGATTCACATACCAAGCATGTTCTAGCAGACCTGGTATGTCAATCCATACCAACCAATTGATTCGGGTGGGAGGACCACATGGGACTCAGCAGCACAGACGCCGCCGCACAGTCGAAGAAGCCCGCATACGTCCGCATCGCCGGCGCTATCAGGGAGCAGATCAAATCCGGCGCGTTGCAGGCGGACGACCCAGTTCCGAGCGCAGCCGCGATCTGCGAGCAGTACCAGGTCAGCATGATCACGGCGAAGAGCGCACTGAACCTGTTGCGCACCGAGGGCCTGGTCTACGGCATCGCAGGCAAGGGCACCTTCGTCGCCCAGAACCGGCGCATGGTCCGAACGGCCCCTCACCGGTACTTCCAGAGCAACGACCGCACATACGTCCAGGAGGCAGAGCGCGCCGGCCTCACGCCCGAGGCCCGCCACGAGACCCAGGTGATGGCCGCTACCGAGTCGGTCGCCCAACGGCTGGAAGTCGCCGCCGGGGAACATGTGATGGCGACGCGGTACCGGATCTTCGCCGGTGGGCGCCCGATGAGCATGTCAACCTCATGGGAGCCACTGACGATCACTGGCGGAACCGAGATCGAACATCCCCACCAGGGCACATACGCGAACAGCGGCCTCAACGCCCGGTTCGCCGCCATCGGCTGGACGATCGAACAGGTGGAGGAACACCTGATCGTCCGGCCACCCACACCCGAGGAGACTACGGAGCTGATCATCCCCGACGGAGTGCACGTCATCGAGGTGCACCAGACCGTCCGGGCTATCCAGGACGGCACCGACAACCTCGTTCCGGTCGAGGCGGCCGACATCGTGTTCCCCGCCGACCGCAACGAGTTCACATACTTGATGGACCGGCCCCGGTGACGTCAGGATGCGCCTATGACCGACGATCCATACCTGGTGGATGAGTTCGGCGAGCCCATCCCACTCAGGCCAGAGGGCTGCCCCAATTGCGGCCAGCAGTTCGCGACACGACAGGCCCGAACGTGCTGGAAGTGCGGCGCCCCGCTGGACGATGAAGACCAAGCCGACAGCGGCGTAGCGCCCCCGTCGAGACTCGACGGGGGCTGAAACATAACTTCGGCGGAAGTGTGTTCCAGCAGGCATGGAGCCTTGACCGAGGAGCTACCACGGCAGGACGCTCCAGGTATGTCGCTAACCGTTCCGCCCGCCCTGCTCGACAAGGTACGGCACGGCCATGTCGAGGAGGCTGAATTCATCGACTGCGTGCGCACCTCCCTGCCTTACGCATGGGAGCTGGTCAGCAACCTGATCGAACGTCTGCACGCAGGCACCGCCGAATTCGCCGACAACCAGGTCCCGCCACCCAGCGAGGAGGCACGCGGCCAGCTACTCCGCATGCTTTCCAGCGATGCCATGCGCAGCGCCATCGAAAGACACTTCGGGGTCGCCCTCGCGTTCCAGAACTGCCATCGTCTGGCGGTGTTCCGCCCCGATGCGGTCGGCGGCTCCACCCATGAGGAGTTCGTCTCGCCGCTCGCCCAACTCCGCAACCAGTCGCCCGAGCTCGTCAACTGCTGATCATCCCAGCGACCAACTGAGGCACCGCTCTTTGGAACGGTGCCTTGGTCGTATCGCGACGACGTGCCGCGGTACCGCGATCATTGCCGAGTTGTTCTTTTAGGTATCAAGCGGCGGCGCGGCGCGCCGCCGTACCCCGGCCCTCCGCCCGCCCGCCGTCCGGGCGTGCGGCCTGGGGGCCGGTCCCGGACGGCGGCGGGACACCGGGCCGCGACCGCACGCCGGCCCCGCCGCACTTGCCGAACGCGCCGACCGGGGTTGCCGCGCCGCCGCACAGATACAGCCCTACGATCGCCACGGCATGGCCGGCCACCGTCGATGGCTGGGGGCGATCGACGATCCGTGCTTCGTCCCTCAGCACGGCTCACCGAGCAGCGGTCGTCGGTCGTGCATCTGCGCGCCTACACACACCCGTGATCCGTCCTCGGCCAGGAAGAGACGGTGAACACTGATTCCGGGGTCAGGCGGGTCACCACGTCCACCTTGTAGCCGGAATGCATGCTCTCGCGGATGGCAGGTACTGGGCCCGCCTCTACCAGCACAAACACAGAAATAGTTCAGGGACACCTAAGAGGTGACTGCCCCTGCTGTCCCAAACGAGCAAGATCTAAAGGGCATTCGCTCAAATCCGAGTTCTGGAGCTCGTCTATGGTGCCCTCCATGGAGGACTTGTTTGGCGGGGCTGCGCCGTACTACGCCAGACACCGCCCCGGTTACGGTCAGGCGACAATCGGCTACCTGGCGGCAACGCTTGGCGCGGACAGCCGGGTGCTGGATCTCGGCTGCGGCCCTGGGACAATCGCGATTCCGCTGGCGCGGCGGGTGACGGCGGTGCTCGCTGTGGACCCGGCGCGGGAAATGCTCGCCGAGGGTAGGCGGCTAGCCCAGGGCCTCCCCAATATCGCCTGGTTGCCTGGCGATTCGACCGTTCTGCGGGCGTTGCCGCCGTTCGAGCACGTGGTGATGGGTCGGTCATTTCACTGGATGAACCGCAGGCCCGTACTGACGGAGCTGGACGAGTTGCTGCCGCCCGGCGGCGTGGTGGCCCTTGTCGGCCCAGCGAGGCAGCAGGGAGAGCCCTGGCAGCCGGACTTGCAACCATGGCAGCCGATCGAGAGACGGGTATGCGAGGAATTCGGCCTCGACATCCAAACCGCCGCCAACTCCTTCCACGCCACCAGCGAGCATCACCACGACATTCTGGCCACATCACCCTTCAGCAGCCTGGAAGCCCGGGTATTCAGCCGACGGCTGACCTGGGACGTAGACGGGCTGATCGGGCTCCAACTCTCCTACTCCTACAGCTCGCCCGACAGGCTCGGCGATCACCTGCCCGCCTTCGTCAAGACACTGCGACGGGCGCTGCTCGCCGACAACCCCGCAGGCCGGTGGGAACAGAAACTGGCGACCGAGGTGCTGGTCGCCAGGCGGCCGGGCCATTGAACACCCGGAAGGCACCCCCGGTGCTACAGCCGAATCCTCTCCGGATGGGTCTCATTTAGGTCTCGGTTCCCCCCGGACAGGGGCGTTCACCAGTGTCTTCGCTGGGTCATTCGCCCCAGCTAGAGACCGTGATGACCGGTGGCGAACGAAGGTTCACAGACTTGGAAGGCATGCGGTTCTCGTTCACGTATCCCCCGTAAAGATCCGGACATGAGTGAGATCCAATGGCTCGACAAATACAGCCAAGAGCACGGACGGCGGCGGTTTTCAACGGACGTCCACGGACACCGGACGCCAAGGTCGAATCCCCAACCCTTGATCGAATCGACTACTTTTAATCCGTAGGTTCCGTAATCGCTGATTCCGGACCAATCAGTTCGACCATCAGTACCACCCGGCCAGCCTCGACATCGAACCCGAGATCCGGATGACCAGGGGAACCCTCCGGAGACATCAGCACAGACTTTCCGAGACGCTGCCCGATCAGGCGGAGGACAACCACCAGGACATCCAACCGCTCCTGCCCTTGCAGTTCTCTGAGGTCGACGTCGAAGTCAATCGTCTCAGCCTGATACACCCGGAAGATCATCAGGACCTCAGGGATCGGCCAGACTCTCAACTCAGGCGTGGCGTCGGCGGATGCAGCGGCGACCATGTCCGCAGCCGAAGTAAGCTCCATCGGCTCACCAGCCAGCGAGTAGGCGTGCTGCCAACCCTGCGACTGAACGAGATCAAGCAGCACCTGCCAGTCCTCGACATTCGTTCCTTCTACGACCACGTCGGGCAACGTTCCGTTGATGTCGGGGTCGAAGAGGCACTTCACGTCATCCCACAACAGGTCAGGCACAGTACACATCATCCCCGAGGAAGTCCCTCCGGCGGATACTCCAACTCCCGATCGGCGGCTGACCGTCGGGCCATTAGCGGGCCATTAACCAAGGTGACGAGCGGTCAACTACGGTCACTCATGACCTTGCCGACATCCCGTGCGACCAGCAATCCCCTGCTACAGGAACCGTGATCGGTGCAGTTCCCAAGCTGACAGCGCGGGTTCGATTCCCGTCACCCGCTCCAATGACGGAAAGCCAGGTCAGGGTTTGATGCCCGACCTGGCTTTGATCGTTTCCCGAGCTCTCATCGATCTTCCGTGCCCGCTACGTGCCCGATCCGTCTGGATCTTGCTCGTTCGGCTGGGGGTCTTCGGGCTTCAGAGCTTCCTCGGCGAGCTTGCCGAGAGCGTCTGCGATGGCTCTGTCCCGCTCCAACGCGGTGTGCTGATAGATCAGCGCGGCCCTCGCGGAGGAGTGCCCCATGCGGGTCATCAGATCTCGTAGGGTCGCGCCGGACTGGGCCGCGAGGGTGTTTCGGGTGTGACGAAGGTCATGGAAGTGGAAGCCACTGAGCTTGGCATTCTTCAATGCCGCCGCCCAGACACGGGTGAAGTTCGCGCGCCGGAGCTTGGCCCCCTTGGGGCCGACGAAGACATGCCCGTCGTCGGACTGCTCGGCGTAGGTCTCCATGTGTGCGCGAAGGTCCGGCAGGAGCATGGCCGGCACGCTGACCACGCGCTTACCCGCCTCCGACTTGGGCGGCCCGATGGTGATCGAGCCGTCCTTGAGCTCGGTCGTGGTGCCGATGACGCGGATCGTGCCCGCCTCCAAGCCCACGTTCCTTCGCTGGAGCGCGGCCAGCTCGCCCCATCGCAGGCTCGCGAACGTGGCCAGCAGGATCAGCATGCGGAACCGCGGTTCGGTGGAGTCGGCCAGGACGAAGACCTGCTTCATGGTCAGCACTGGCCGCTCGGGAGAGTCCTCCTTGCCCGCGCCCTTGATCTTGCACGGGTTGGACTTGATCAGACCGTCATCGACCGCCGTGTTGAAGATCGCCTCCAGGAGCCGGTACGCCTTCGCCACCGTGACCGCCCCGACGCCATCGTCCAGACGAGTCTTGCGCCACCTCCGGATATGCGCTTCCTTGATCTCGCTCATGGTGCGGTTGCCGAAAGTCGGTACGAGGTGGATCCGGAGAAGCCCTTCGTAGAGCTGAAGGGTCTTGGGCCGCAACCCTGGGCGTTCTTCGACCCAGGCCGTGCCGTACTCCTTGAAGCTGACCTTGCCGAGATCCGGGTTCAGCCAGTCCCCCGCGTGGATCTCGGCTCCGGCGACTCAACAAGGTGAACCTCCGGCGGGATTTCTTCCGCGCCACTCCGGCCGAGGTACGCGACGTGTTGCGGAAGATCGCAGGTCAGCATCTCCTGGAATACCGCGACACGGCAGAGGCCCTGGAGTGGCGGCAGTCGGCCGCGGTGACCGAACCGGCTTAGGGTCGCATCAGGCAACGCTGACCGCTTCTATCTACGGTGCGGCCTGAGGCGTGAGCGTGTCTGACTTCTCGGCAAGTACTGCTGCCGTTGGGTCCGAAGACGAAACACACGTCGGCTGGTGTGGCGAGCTCGATGCCGCTGCGTCGGATCCGTAGCCTGGCTCGAAGTCGGCCGTGACGACGGCGAACGTCTCTGGATGCGATCTAGTGCGGTGGCCACAACGTTCACCGGGTCGGGTGATTGCGCGGCATGAGCAGCTGATCGTTCCCAGCAGCCGTGCAACGAGGTGACCTCGGGGTCAGGAAGCGCAGAGGCCAGCCAATCGGCGAACGTCGGCGCGGATCGATCGCCGCAACAACCACTTCAGCGCTGGCTCCAGCAGCCTCTCGGAGGTCACCCGCGGGGTGACTCGCACATGGAAGGTGAAGCGGCACCGGTCCTCGCCGAGCGGCTCGACGAGCCTGCCGCCCTCGGCGTCAATCCCCGAGGTGGTGCGCCAGGCAAACGAGCGACCCGGCTCCACCTGGATCACCTCACCGCCGTTACGATAGGTCCGACCCGCGAACCGCATCACCTCAGCAGTGGTCGTGCCCACCTGAACGACGCCTTCGGGGCGCGGCGCCATCGTCTCGACGCCCTTCCGCCAACGTGGATCCTGGCCGTAGTCAGCGACGACTGCCCACACCAGCGTGGCCGAACAGGCGATCTCCCCGTCTTCCTGAAGCTCGATCATTCGGCGATGGTACGAGGTTGGCGAGCCACAACTGAACACGGTGAACGTTCGTGGTCACCGCACTAGCCAGGATTGACAGCGTCCTTTCAGCACGGGCTCAACGGATGGGATACGCGTCTTCGAGTTCATGGCGATCCCCTGGCAGCACCGACTCCACCACAACCCATGGCTTGCCGGTGGCGTCACAAGCCACGGCGTACACGGTCAGCAGCGCGGCCGAACTCTTGACGCGCAGATGGACATCATGGGCGGGCTGCTGCTTGCCGACGGCAGCGAGGCCAAGCTGATCACCGGGGTGGACGATCACTCCCGCTTCTGTGTGATCGCCTCGGTGGTGGTCCGGCCGACCGGGCGGATGGTGTGCGCGTTCGCCACGGCGATGCGCGTCTATGGGGTGCCGCTGGAGGTGCTGACCGACAACGGCAAGCAGTTCACCGGCCGGTTCGGCGGTCCGAAGGCGGGTGAGGTGCTGTTCGAGCGGGTCTGCCGGGAGAACGGCATCAAGCTGCGTCACACCGCGCCGCGCACCCCGACCACCACCGGCAAGATCGAGCGTTTCCATCAGAGCGTGCGCCGGGAGCTGCTGGAGCAGGCGCTGCCGTTCGCCTCGATCGAGGCCGCGCAGAGCGAGATGGACGCGTTCGCCGAGCATTACAACACCGCCCGGCCGTACCAGGGCCTCGGTTCTCGCCGACCGCATGCACTGGCGCGCTGACGAGCAGGAGCGTGAGGGCGCGGACATGCCGACACGGCCGTGCAGCCGAGCCAGCGGATGCGGTTCCACCCCGGCGGGACGATATTGCGCACCGATGACCTCGATGCGTGGATCATGGTGTGGAGAAGTCGTGCAAATGATGTGTACGTGTGTCGGTAGACCTCGTCGCGTCTCGCCTGCAGCCCACAAACTGCATCCATGCGTCCCGCGATGAAGGGGCCCAACTGGGCCAAGTGGACAGTCATCATGGCGTTGCTTGGATGGCTTGTGCTGGCCATCGTGTCCTACCTGTCGTTGCCGATGTTCCAGACGATCTGGTGGTTCAGCAAGCTTGTGACCACGGCGGCCTGGTTATGGGCCGCTCTATGGTCCTGCGCGGCGGTGATGACCTACCTGTCACTCAAGGTTTATGTCCGATCCTTCGTCGTACTGACGATCGCGGTGTTCCTGGGGGCGGTCATCTTCAGGATCGACTGGCAGACCCTCTACATCGACAATCAGTTCTGGCTGCACCGGGATGAGTTCGCCGCTCTTGTGGCGGAGAACGAGAACGGCCGACCACTCACGGTGCCATGGTGGATGAAGTACCTGTCGATAGATGGCCAGGTGCGGCAGCAAGAGGAAGTCCTCTACCTTCCGGTGTTCGAAGACTCCTGGCGTGCGGAGAGCGGCAGAGGGATCGCCCATCTACCTGTTCCACCGACCTCCGAGACACTCGTCATGACCGCTGCCGGTGACCTCGGCAGACCCGTACGAGACCTGGGCAACGGCTGGTGGTGGGTGGAGTAGATCAGATTCAGCAGTACGTTGCGATGGCGGCATTGTGAATGTTGCCGCGTGACCATTGCGTACCGTCGAGGGACAGAAGGTTCGGCTGTGAACCTGGCGGACCAGTTCGGCCGGCCCGTGCTGGTCGAGGTCGTCGGAGAGTTTCCGTGCCAGATCCGTGCCAGAACAGGCAGGGAGCCACGGTCGCTCACGGGGACTCACGGTCACTCGACCCGCTCCGGCCTGCACCCCCGTTTCCCCAGCTCAACAGGGCAAGATCAGTAGATGGTTCCCAAGCTGACAGCGCGGGTTCGATTCCCGTCACCCGCTCCAACTACTCGGCCTTCCGCCCTTGGTGGGCGCTTCCCGCCCTGCTTGGGCTCCAGACAGCGCCTCACAAGGGGCTTCGCCTTCCTTCCTCCCCCCAAACCCACGCTCGCTCCGCTCGCCTTCGCGCCACATCTTGTCCGATTGCCGAGTCGGACGTCAGGAGCCCTGTCACCGTCCTGATCGTCACTATCGATCCGGGACGAGTCCGGGATGACGCTTTCGCCCCTACGCGCCATGAGTGGCTGTGGCTCGCAGCCGTGCGACATTCTCCGACCGTGAAGGTGGCCGCAGACGGCAGAACGCCCCTGCCGAGGAACCTGATGGCGAACGAGGTCGAGACGGACGACGGCTACGTCTTCGGGCTGGAGTCGCCGCTCCTGCTCAATGTCGGTGATCGGCTCGGCTTCGAGAATGGGCGTTTGGTTGTGGAACGGGTGGCAGGAGATCGACTAGCTCCCGGCGGAGCGTGGTCCACGCGATGCCGTCGACACGGGAGCTAGGTCACCGTTCACGTGACGCCGGCTGAACAGCCCGAGGTGGCCTCGGGACCGAGCAGACCTGGGACCTGGGGCGCGGTCTTCTATCCGGTGGGGCGTTCCGAGTTCGACTCCATAGCGATGGCCCGCTTCCCCTTCAGGCCGAACGACGGCGGACGGGAGCGGCTGACGGTGGAGATGCGTGTGGCGCCGCAGAAACCTATAGTGGCTGAGCTTCACCTACATATTGAGGTGGTCACGTGGCCGAACTGATCGGCATGGTCTATCAGACCATCCCCCTGACACTGGGCGGAGTCGTCTTCGTGGCCTTGTTCTTGGTGTTTCGGCGCACGCAGCGGCGCTCCCATTACCTCTTGTGGCCGGCAGCCGCCTGGTTCCTGGCTGCGTTGGACGAGTGGTACATGAGCACCTACCAGCCGGAGATGAACATACGAATCGACGCGCTACCTTGCTTGGCGCTGATGGCCACCACCACATTGACCTGCGTTCCGATGGCCTTCCTTCGTCAGCGGGCGTAGTCGAGTCGCAACGCGAACGCTTTCCAGCCCGGCCGCGGCACACGCCACCCACCGTTGCCCGGTCACACCGTGGGCCTGCCGATGTCCGTCCCCGGGAGACCTTCAGCGCTTCCTCCACGAGCTCGCATGGGCACGCTCGAAATCGCGCGTCGCCGGAAGAGCGGCTGGTCTTACTCGTCGTCCTCGTCGCCCGTGTATGCGTCGTACAGCTTGCGGCGGAGGAGGTCGGTTCGGACGGTCAGGGCGCCGAGGAGTTCCTCATCGCTCAGCCCGTCCGTGGTCCTGAAGGCCCATGAGGAATGGCCTTCCTCGTCGAGGCACTTCACGAGGACTATCGCGCCCAGAGCGGTCCATCCTTCGGGAAGCGGGTAGACGTCGAGGCCGTTCAGGGCCTGGCCTACGGGTACTTCCCCTTCCTCTGTCACGGCGCCTCCTGATGGCTGGTGGTGGCACGAACCGGGGTGTGCTGCCCAAGCGCGTCGCAGCAAACACTGAAACCGCTGTGCCGGGGGCACTCGACTTCCCCGGCTCGCGGGCAGTAGTAGATGTCCGGACAGCCGCAGTCGAAGAACACGGGCAAGGGGTCAGGCAGGGCGGCCACGTTCCAGATGATGTGCCGCTGGTTCCCCGCTGCGCAACTGCTTTGCTCTCCGAGCCAGAAGGCGAACGGCGACGGGACTCGGCGGGCGGGTACGGAGAACCGGCCTTCAGGCAGGAGCCCTCCGACTTGTTGCACTCCGGTCTCGGGAAGGGCGCCTCATTCTGCCAGCCGCTGCTGAGCCGACTCCCATGGCCGCATCTCGCCGTCTTCGTCGGCGTCTTCTTCGTACCAGCCCGATTCCGCGATCCAGGTCTCCAGCCAGTCGGTCAGGCTCTCCGAGTCGACGTACCACGCGTGGTGCCAGTCGCCGCTGATCCCGTTCGGTTCGAAGAGCAGTACGGGCCCCTCGGGGTTGCGGCAGTCCACGGCGGCGTACATGCCGCACCCCCAGTCCAGGATGGGCAGCACGTCCGCCGGCCAGTGTGCGTGGCCGCCGGAGCCTGAGGTCTTCCGCACCTCGCGGTATTCGTGCACGGCGGTACGTCCTGCTCCCGCGAGCGGGAGAAGCTGGTAGTCGGGGCCGAAGCCACCGTTGGCCACCTGGCGGTAGAGCCGTGTGAGCACCGGCGGAAGTCGAAAGCCCAAGATGCGTTCCGCCTGTGCCACCTCCTCCGCCGTCGCGGGGGGAGGCAGGTGCTCCGAGGTCGCGCTCGCCTTCACCGACAATTGGTGAAAGAGATCGTCGGTGTCTGTCACGACGGTGATCCTGCCAGTTGCTCACGACAATCTTCATCGGCAGAGCCGCTCTCCGCTGGGCCATTCCCGTCTGACGTGGCTATGCGGCCGGATCCCGGGTGATCCTCGTTCCTACGTCCTCTCCTTGGCAGATCGCCTCCATCACGCCCGTCGCCGCCACGTCGAACACGTGCATGAGAAGCCCTTGTTCGTTGGCGAGCACGAAGGCGCTTTCGTCCATCACCTTCACCCCGGCCGCCAGAGCTTCTCGATAGGTGAGGTTGGTGTACCGCTTGGCATCCGGGTTCACGTTCGGGTCGCTGTCGTACACCCCGTCGACACCGCGCTTGGCGACCAGCAGGGCGTCGGCTTCGAGCTCCAGAGCCCGCTGAACAGCCGGATAGTCCGTCGTGACGTACGGCTGGCCGATGCCACCGGCGAGCAGGACGATCAGCCCGCGGCGAAGGTGCCGGTCGGCGCGAAGCCGGATGAAGGGCTCCGCGACACTCTGCATCGGCACGGCCGTCATCACCCGCACATCCGTTCGCGAACGCGCGGTGAGCACTCCGCGCAACATCAACGCGTTCATCACCGTGCCGAGCATGCCGATGTTGTCGGCTTCGGCGCGGCCTATCCCCCAGCCCTCGGCCATCCGGCCGCGGAAGTAGTTGCCGCCGCCGATGACCACCGCGACCTCGACACCCAACGTGCTGACGGAGAGAATTTCGTCCGCCAGCTGAGCGAGGCTGGCCGGATCGGTGCCCCAACCGGCATCTCCCGCAAGTGCCTCGCCGCTCAGCTTCACCACGACCCGTGAGTAACGACTCATCCCGTTCCCTTCACGGCCGCACCCTCGGCGACCCGATCAAGAATACGAGGCGCGATCTCGCCAGGAACATCCCGACTGCAGGTGGTTCGACTGCCAATGCTTTGACATGATCCACTGCATGCGAACCCGGATGTTCTTCGTGCGCCACGGGGACTCCCTCCACAAGCAAGAGGGCGTGATAGGCGGCCCGAAGGGATGCCGCGGCCTCACCGATACCGGACATCAGCAAGCAGCACGGCTGGGGCGGCAGATCACCGCGGAAATCGGCGACGACACGGCGACGATCTACTCCTCACCCCTGCCACGCGCCGTACAGACAGCCGCCGCGATCGCGACGGCCGGCGGCCTGTCCTCGGCACAGGACTGCGGGCTCTGCACGTGGCACACACCGCCAGAGGCGGACGGACTCACCCACGCGGAGTTCCGGCGCCTCGACATCGAAGGCGGAGGCGTCTACCGTCCGTGGCAGAAAGGCAACGAGACCTGGGCCGAGATGGTGACCCGCACCAGCCGCACCATCACCGACCTCGCCCACCGCCACCGCGGCGAGACCGTCATCGTGGTCGGCCACGCCGAGACGGTCGAGATCTCGTTCAACGCCCTCGGACTGCTGCCGGTCTACCGGTCCTTCGACCTCAAGGTGTCCCCTGCCTCGGTGACGGAGTGGGTCACCGACCAGGAGCCGACACAGTGGCCGCCTCCCAGGTGGACACTCGTTCGGTTCAACGAGACCCCAGCCCTCGGGGAAGGCGCTACGGCTCTGGGGTGATCGCCGCACCGTCGCGGCTCTGTCAGCTCACGTCCGGTTCGGTCAGGTCCAGTACGCCGACCTTCTCGCCGCCGCTCTCCTCGCCCGTGAGCTGGAAGCCGAGTTTCCGGTAGAAGTCTTCGGGGCCGCCTTCTCCCGGCTCCCATGTGACGTACATCTGCGCGCCACCGCGACGCCTGACTTCGGCGGCCACGGCCCTGACGGCGAATCGTCCGACGCCCTGCCCCTGCGCCTCCGCCGCCACGTTGAGCCGCCACAAGCCTGACCTGAAGTCGAGGCCCTTGCCGTTCCAGTCGATGTCGAGGAAGGCCATGAGGAAGCCGACGGGACGATCCTCGTCCAGGATGAGGCGCGGCCAGGCCACCTGCGGCTGCACGTAGGCCTCCGCGAGAGACTTCGCCACCGGCGCGACGAACCGTTCCTGATCGGGACGGACGTTCACAGCCAGGGCCATCTCGACGTTGGCCGGGGTGATGGGCGCCAGCCGTAGGGATTTGTCCCTAGGGTGGAGATTGTCCTGCCCACGTGGTCCGGCAGCTTCGGGACGCGGGGTCAGCTGTGGAGCAGCTGGGTGAGCGGCTCGCGCGCGTCGGCGGGGTAGAGATCCAGCCGCCCGAACTCGGCGGCGCTCGCCCACCTGAGTTCGAAGGTGTTGTCCGGCCCGTGATCCAGGGCTTCCTCGCCGGAGAGCGACGGGACGCCGGTCACGTCCCGCATGAGGAAGTAGAAGGCGGGCCGGCCGCTGTGCGAGCCGGTGAAGAGCAGCCGGTCGACCTTCGCGGTGAGAGTCGTCTCCTCGTGGAGCTCGCGAACCGCGGCGCTCTCCGGCGACTCGCCGTCCTCCACGTGGCCTCCCGGGAGGAGCGCGTAGTGGTGTCCGGGACACTGCCGCCCTTGCCGGCCTTTGGCGGTGCAGATGGCGCAGGTGATGCCGGGGCCGCGCCGGAAGAACCGCTTGATGACCAGGACGCGGGTGCCGTCGACGACCACGGCGACCGCTCGGGGGATCGGCATGAGATGGATCATACGATTCGGCCACGGCTCATGACTTGGTCGCGACGCCCCAGTGGCTGCTGGAACGTGAGGTGAGCGCGCTGCTCAGGGTGGACGCCGAACGCGGGGGTGTCCGGCCCTGGACCTCTCACGCGAGTGGCGGGCCGCAAGGCGGTCGTACTGACGACGGGCCCGGTGGAGTCCTCCGGTCCACCAGGCGCGTCGAAGGCCTCGCCGTCCAGGAGGTAACGGGCGTCAGAGGTCGCGTTCCTGGTCGTTGAGGATGGTGAGCGCGATCGTGGCCGCGCCGGCCGCGTCGCCGGACTCGATCGCCTCGTACAGGTCCTCGTGGGTGGAGTCGGAGCCGAGCACGGCGCGTTCCATGCAGTGGTCGCGACGGACCGTCTCGCGCACCGCCTCGCTCATGCCGCGGTACAGGTCCAGCAGCACGGGGTTGTGCGAGGCCGCGGCGATGGACAGGTGGAACGCCACGTCGGCGTCGGCGAACGCGTCGAGGTCCGCGGCCTGGTGCGCGGCGGTGCGCCGGTCCAGGGCCGTTCTCAGGTCGTCGAGGTCGGCCGGCTTGCGGCGTTCGGCGGCCAGGCGGGCCGCCACGAGGTCCAGGCCGCGTCGTACGTCGATGATGTCCATGGTGGCCGCGCGGTCGAGGCGGCGCTTGAAGGCCACCTCGCTCTCGTCGGTCGCGGTGACGTAGGTTCCGTCGCCTTGGCGCGTGGTGAGCAGCCCGGCGTGGACGAGCACGCGTACGGCCTCGCGTACCGACAACCTGCTCACGCCCAGCGCCTCGGCCAATTGACTCTCCGTAGGGATCTTGGCCCCGACCGGCCAGACGCCGCTGGTGATCTCCTGGCGGAGCTCGCCGATGGCGGAGTCGACGAGGGAGGTCCGGCCCACGTGCCGCATTTGTCCTCTTCTCTAATCATCTGATGTCTGATAATTCTATGCCACTGTCGCCCTCGGGTTAAGGGGATCAGCCGGTATGGCTCAGATTCTGTTCACCGATGTACGCCCCCACGATGTCCTGGTAGAAGACGGCCGCGTCGTCCCGCCGGCACGCCGGACGGAAGACTGCCAGGTGGTGGCGGCGGGCGGACTGCTCGCCCTGCCCGCCCCGGTGGACGCGCACGTCCATCCCGACAAGACCACCTGGGGCCAGCCCTGGCTGAGCCGCACCCCGGCCGCCACGCTGCGCGACCTGATCGAGGGCGACGTGGCGGCGCGGGCGGAAATGACCGCGCCGGTCGCCACGCGGGCCCTGGCGCTCATGGACCACGCGATCGACCGCGGCACCCGGGCCTGGCGGGCGCACGTGGACGTCGCCCCGCTGTACGGGCTGAGCAACGTGCACGGCGTACGGGAGGCGGCTCAGGCCCGCGCCGGCCTGCTGGACGTGCAGATCGTCGCCTTCCCCCAGCTCGGGCTGCTCTCGCGGCCGGGCACGGCGGAGCTGATGGAGCAGTCGCTCAAGGAGGGCGCGGACGTCCTCGGCGGGCTCGACCCCGTGGGCATCGACGGCGACCTGCACGGACACCTCGACCTGCTGTACGGCATGGCCGAGCGGCACACCGTCCCGCTCGACATCCACCTGCACGACGGCGGCGAGCAGGGGGTCACGCAGGTGCTGGAGATCGCCCGCAGGGCGAGGTCCAGCGGTGTGCCGACCACGATCAGCCATGCCTTCTGCCTGGCCGACCGCGCGGACCTCGCCGAGACGCTGGCCGAGGCGAACATCTCGCTGACCACCTGCGCGCTCGGCGCGGACCCGGTCCTGCCGGTCGGGCCGCTGGTCGAGGCCGGGGTGCTGGTCGGCCTCGGGTCCGACGGGGTGCGGGATCCGTGGACGCCGTTCGGCGACGGCGACATGATCAACCGCGCCCACCTGCTCGCCTACCGCACCGACGCCCGCACCGACGAGGAGCTGGCCACGTGCTACGAGATCGCGGCGCACGGGGGCGCCGCGCTGCTGGGCCTGGAGCAGGCCCGGCTCCAGCCTGGAGATCCCGCCGACTTCCTCCTGGTACGCGCCGAGTCCATGGCCCAGGCGGTCGTGGACAAACCCATCCCCCAGCTCGTCGTCCGCAACGGACGCGTTCGCGAAAGGTCCTCCTGATGATCCGTCGAGCCCTACCGGTGGCCGCCGCACTCGCGGTGGCCCTGGCCGGATGCGGCCAGCAGGCCGCGGCACCGCAACAACGACAGCAGGGCTCGGGCGAGGCGCCCAAGCTGGAGCTCAAGACCGTCACCGCCCCGGCCACCGGGGAACTGGACAAGGTGACCTGGAACCTGCCGTACGAGCCGCAGACGGTCGACCCGATCAGGTCGTTCAACTACGCCGAGAACACCGTGCTGGCCAACATGTGCGAGAGCCTGCTGCGGCTGACCCCCGAGTTCGGCATCCAGCCCGGCCTGGCCGAGAAGGCCGACAACCCCACCCCGACCACGTGGGTCTACACGATCCGGGACGGCGTGAAGTTCTGGGACGGCACGCCGCTGACCGCCGAGGACGTCGCGGCCAGCCTCGACCGCCACCTCGATCCCGCGCTCGGCACCTGGTGGGGCGACTACTTCCACACCGTGCAGTCGATCAAGGCGACCGGGCCGATGCAGGTCACCGTCACGTTGAAGCAGCCCGACGTGCTGTTCAACCAGGCGATGGCCACCGCGGCCGGCGCCATCGTGTCGGCCGAGTACGCCGGGAAGAAGGACCTGGGCTCGCCGACCGGCGGGGTGATGTGCACCGGCCCGTACAGGTTCGGGAGCTGGAAGTCCGGCGACGCGCTGACGATCACCCGCAACGACGCCTACTGGGACACCGCGCTGCGGCCGAAGACCAAGGAGCTGGTCTTCCGGTTCATCGCCGACGAGACCACCGCCATCAACGCGCTGCGCTCCGGCGAGGTGGACGGGCAGTACTTCTACCTGCCGCCCGCGGGACTCGGCCAGCTCCAGCAGTCCCCGACCGGCTCGGTCACGCTCGGCAGGTCGCTGACCTTCTGGACGCTGCTCGGCGCCGCCAGGTCCGGCCCGTACGCCGACCCGAAGGTCCGCCAGGCGCTGTCGCTGGCACTGGACCGGGCGGCCATCTCCAAGGTGGTCTTCCAGGGGACGGCGATGCCGCAGCGCACCCTCGCCGGCGCCGAGTACTGGGGATACCAGCGGGACGCCTTCCAGAAGGCCTACGACGCGATCCCCCCGGAGACGCCCGACCTGGCCAAGGCCAAGCAGCTGCTCACCGAGACCGGCTCCCCCACCCAGACGATCACCATCGGGATCCAGGGCAGCTCGGCCGTCCACGAGCAGACCGCCAACCTGATCAAGGCGACCGGCGAGGCGCTCGGCCTGAAGATCGAGATCAAGGTGGTCCCCGTCGAGCAGTACGGGAACCTCTACAGCGACCCCAAGGCCCGCGAGGGCATCGACGCCTTCTTCTCCACCTGGTACGGCAACGTGCCGGACCCGCTCGACATCTACACCGTCTTCCTGGCGGGCGGCCGTACCAACTTCAACGACTACGCGGCCGTGAACGCCGACATCACCAAGGCGCGGGCCGCCTACGACGAGGCGGAGCGGGCGGGGCTGGTGACGGCGATCCAGCAGAAGGTCACCACCGACGTGCCGTGGATGCCGCTGAACAACCTGCCGGTGATCCTCTACATGAACAAGCGGGTGACCGGAGCCGTCGCCTCCTTCCCCTACCTGTACTACCCGTGGGCCGCGGGGCTCGGCGCGGCATGAGGTTCCTGGCGAAACGGCTGGCGGGGCTGATCGTGGTCCTGCTGGTCGCCTCCTTCCTGGTGTACGGCCTGCTCTACCTGGTGCCCGGCGGGCCGATGGCGTTCCTGCTCGGCAACCGCAGCGGCACCCCCGAGCAGCTCGCGGCCATCCGCGCGCAGTACCACCTGGACGATCCGTTCCTGCTGCGCTACGCCGCCTGGCTGCGCGACGCGGTGACGGGCGACTTCGGCGCCTCCCTGGTCTACCGGCAGGACGTCTCCGCGCTGATGGCGTCCCGGGCGACGACGACCGTCTTCCTGGTGGTCTACGCGACGCTGCTGATCGTGGCCGGGGGCGTGGCGATGGGCCTGTCGGCCGCGCTGCGCGGCGGCCGGGCCGACGGTGTGGTCAGCCTCGTCTCCTCGGTGTTCCTGGCCACGCCGCCGTTCGTGGTCGGGGTGATCCTGGTCATCGTCTTCGCGCTGGGGCTCGGCTGGTTCCCGGTCTTCGGGCCAGGCAGCGGGTTCGGCGACCGGATCCACCACCTCACGCTTCCGGCGATCACGCTCAGCCTGGCCAGCGCCGCCTTCCTGGCCCGCATCACGCGGGCCTCGGTGTCGGAGGAGCTGCGCCGGGAGCACGTGGAGACCGCCCGCAGCCGCGGCCTGGCCGAGGGGCACATCGTCCGCAGGCACGTGCTGCGCAACGCGGCCATCCCGGTGGTGACCGTGGTCGGCCTGAACGTCGCCGGGCTGATCGCGGGCTCGGTCGTGGTGGAGAGCATCTTCGCCCTGGACGGTCTGGGCTCGTTGTTCGTCCGCGCGATCCTGCAACGCGACTTCGCGATCGTCCAGGCGGTGGTGCTCGTGCTCGTCACCGCCTTCGTCCTGATCAATCTGGTGGTGGACCTGTGCTACTCCGCTCTCGACCCGCGCCTGTCGCGGCAGTGACCCGCCGCCTGGGCGGGCTGGGCGTGGCCGCCGCCGTCCTGCTGGCCGCCGTCGTGGCGGTCACGCTGCTCGCGCCGCTGCTCGCGCCCTACGACCCCGACCAGCCCGACCTGTTCAACGCGCTGGGCGGCGCCTCCGCCGCGCATCTCCTGGGCGGGGACGTCCTGGGCCGGGACGTGTTGTCCCGGCTGATGTACGGCGCGCGGACCACGTTGCTCGCCCCGGTGCTGGTGATCTGCGTCGCGGGCGCCGCCGGGACCACGCTGGCGATCGTCGCCGCCTGGGCGGGCGGCAAGGTGGACGCGGTCGTCTCCCGCCTGCTGGACGTGCTGTTCTCCGTGCCGGGCATCGTCTTCGCGCTGGTCACCGTGGCCGTGCTCGGTCCCGGCGTGCCCGGCGTGGTGATCGGCCTGGCGGTCGCGTACACGCCGTACGTGGCCCGGGTGGTGCGCAGCGCGGCGCTGCGGGAGCGCAGCCTGCCGTACGTGGCCGCCGCCTGGGTGCAGGGCCGGTCCGCGACCGCCATCTGCCTGCGCCACCTGCTGCCGAATCTGCGGCCGATCATCGTCGCCCAGTCGGTGTCGGCGCTCGGCTTCGCGGTGATCGACGTCGCGGCCGTCTCCTTCCTCGGGCTGGGCGTGCAGCCGCCCACCGCCGACTGGGGGTTGATGGTCAAGAGCGGCCTGGACAGCGCCATGCGCGGCCAGCCGCTGGAGGCGCTGAGCGCCGGCCTGCTGATCGCGCTGGTCGTGGCCGCGGTGAACCTGTTGGGCGATCGCCTGGGGAGGCAGTCGTGAGCCTGTTGACGTTGGCGGGCTTCGGCCTGGCCGTGCCGTACGAACGGAGCTGGCGGACGCTGGTGGAGCACGTGGACCTGGCCATCGGCGCCGGAGAGGCCGTCGGGCTGGTCGGGGAGTCCGGTTCGGGCAAGTCGATGACCGCCCGCGCGGTCATCGGCCTGACCCCGCCGGGCGCCCGCGTGACCGGCCGGATCGTCTTCGACGGCGCCGACGTGCCCTCGGGCCGGGCGCTGCGGCTCCTGCGGGCCAAGCGGATCGCGATGGTCTTCCAGGATCCGCGGGCGCACATCAACCCCGTCCGCAGCGTCGGCGACTTCCTCACCGAGGCCATGGTCCACAACCTGCGGATGCCGGTGCGGCAGGCGTCGGCGCGAGCCGTCCGGCTCCTCGAGGAGGTCGGCATCACCGACGGTGAGCGGCGCCTGCGCCAGCACCCGCACGAGCTGTCCGGCGGCCTGCTGCAACGGGTCATGATCGCGTCCGTCCTGGCCGTCGAGCCCGACCTGGTGCTGGCCGACGAGCCGACCACCGCGCTGGACGTGACCACCCAGTCCGAGGTCATGGCCATCCTGGACGAGCTGCGCCGCGAGCGCGGCATGGCCATGCTGCTGATCACCCACGACCTGGAGCTGGCCGCCGCGACCTGCGACCGGCTGGCGGTGATGTACGCGGGCCGCATCGTGGAGGACCTCGACGGCGAGCCGCGCCACCCCTACACGCGCGGCCTCATGAGGTCGCGCCCGAGCCTGGCGGAGACCGCGCACCGGCTGCCGGTGATCCCCGGACGGCCCGTGGCGGCCTTCGAGGCCGAGGACGGCTGCGCGTTCGCGCCGCGCTGCGAGCTGGCCGAGCCGCGCTGCCGGGAGAGCCGGCCGCCGTCCGTCCGCGGGGTCGCCTGCCTGAGAGCGGAGGAGACGGCATGAGCGTGATCGAAGCGGACCGGCTGCGGAAGGTGTACGGCCCCGCCACCGCGGTGGACGAGGTCTCCTTCACCGTGGCAGAAGGCGAGTCGCTGGCCATCGTGGGCGAGTCCGGGTCGGGGAAGACCACCGTCGCCCGCATGCTGCTCGGCCTGGAGACGCCCACCAGCGGGACGATCAGCGTCTGCGGGCGTCCGCGGGCGGCGGGCCGGGTGTCGGCCGCGGAGCGGCGCAGGCGGGCGCGGGAGATCCAGATCGTCTTCCAGGACCCCTACTCGTCGCTGGACAAGCTGCAGCGGGTCGGCGACGTCGTCGAGACGAGCCTTGCCCTGCACTTCCCGCTCACCTCGGCCGAGCGGCGGAAGAAGGCGCTGGACCTGCTCGAATCGGTGGGCCTGGCCGAACGGCACGCCACGATGCTGCCCAGGCAGCTGTCCGGCGGGCAGCGCCAGCGCGTGGCCATCGCCCGCGCCCTGGCGGTGGAGCCGCGGGTGCTGGTGCTGGACGAGGCGGTCGCCGCGCTCGACGTGTCGATCCAGGCTCAGATACTCAACCTGCTCGCCGACATCCGCGAGCGGCGCTCGATCAGCTACGTCTTCATCTCCCACGACCTGGCCGTGGTCAACCAGATCAGCGACACGGCCGTCGTGATGCGGCACGGCCGCGTCGTGGAACGCGGAGCCACCCGCACCCTGCTGCGCGAGCCGCAGGAGGAGTACACCCGCGCCCTGCTGGCCGCCGTGCCCAGGCCCGGATGGAAGCCGACCCGGAGGAACACACAGTGAGCACGCTCATCAGGGCGTCGTTCGTCATCGGCTTCGACGGCGACGACCACGTCATCCACCGCGACGCGTGCGTCGTCCACGACGGCGACCGGATCGTCCACGTCGGCCGCTCCTACGACGGCCCGGTCGAGGAGGTGATCGACGCCGGTGAGGCGATCGTCGGGCCCGGCTTCATCGACCTGGACGCGCTGGCCGACATCGACCACGCCGTCCTCGACACCTGGCACGCCGACTCCAGCGGGCTGAACTGGTCCCACGACTACGCCGTCAACCGGCGCCGGGCCGTCTTCCCGCTGGAGGACACGCTCTTCATGCGGGAGTACGCGCTCATCCAGCTCATCCGCAACGGCATCACCACGGCGATGCCGATCGCCGCCGAGACGCACAGCGCCTGGGCGGAGTCGCACGAGGAGCTGGCCGGCGTCGTGGAGATCGCCGGTCGGCTCGGCCTGCGCATGTACGTGGGGCCGTCCTACCGCTCCGGCGTGCCGGTGCTGCGCGCCGACGGCAGCCGGGACGTGCACTGGGAGCCCGGACTGGGCGAGCGGGGGCTCGCCGACGCCATCCGCTTCGTCCGGGACGTCGACGGCGCCCACGACGGCCGGATCCGGGGGGCGCTGCTGCCGTGCCGCATCGAGACCGTCACCCTCGACCTGCTGCGCGCCACCGCGCAGGCCGCGGAGGAGCTCGACTGCCTGGTGCGCCTGCACTGCATGCAGGGGCTGACGGAGCTGCGGCTGCTGCGCGAGTGGTACGACCGGCACCCCCTGGACGTGCTGGCCGAGGTGGGCCTGCTCGGCCCCCGGCTGCTGGTGCCGCACGCCCTGTACCTCGGCGATCCCGGCACGCCCTTCGAGGGGTCACCGGACCGGCTCGCGGCGCTGGCGGGGATCGTGCACTGCCCCCTCACCTTCGTCAGGTACGGCGACGCGCTGCGCGACTTCGACCGTTACCGGGAGGCCGGCGTGAACATGGCGCTGGGCACCGACTCCTTCCCGCCCGACATGATCCGCAACATGGACTACGGCAACAACCTGGCCAAACTGGTCACCGGACGGCTGGACGCGGGCTCGGCCGCCGACTACTACCGGGCCGCCACCCTGGGCGGCGCCCGCGCGCTGGGCCGGGACGATCTGGGCAGGCTCGCCCCCGGCGCCAAGGCCGACCTGGTCGTCGTGGACCTCTCCGGCCCGCGCACCGGCCCGGTCGACGACCCGATCAGGACGATGCTGATGAACTGCACGGGCGCCGACGTGTCCACCGTGGTGATCGACGGCCGGACGGTGATGCGCGACCGGACGATTCCCGGCGTGGACGAGGAGTCGACGCGGCTGCGCGCGCAGACCTACTTCGAGACGATGAAGGCCGCCTACTCCGAGCGCGACCACCTGCGCCGCGACCCGGCGCTGCTGTTCCCGGCGTCCTTCCGGGTCGTCGAGGACGGCTCATGAGCGGCACGGCCCCCTTCCCCGAGCTCGCCGCCGAGCTCGACGTCCGGCTCGCCGCCGCGGACGAGCGGCTGCGCACGGCCTACCCCGGTGAGCCGGCCACCCGGCAGCCGGTGCACACCGTGTACGTCCCGGCCGACCGCTACACGCCGGACACCGTACCGGCGTGGGGCCGGCGGGCGCTGGCGGCGCTGGCCGAGCACGGCCGGACCGCCACGGAGTTCGCCGACGCGCTCGGCCTGCCGCCGCGGACGGCGGCGGAGGTGTACGACCAGGTCCGGGCCAAGCTGGCGGGCGAGCCGGTCGAAGACCTCCGGATCGACTTCGAGGACGGCTACGGCGACCGCCCGGACGCCGACGAGGACGCCGCCGCCCGGACCGCCGCGAAGGCCCTGGCCGAGGCCACCGCCGCCGGCACCGGCTCGCCCTTCTGCGGGATCCGGTTCAAGAGCTTCGAGGCGCCGACCCGGCGGCGCGGCCTGCGCACCCTTGCGATCTTCCTGGAGACCCTCGGACCGCCGCCCGGCGGCTTCGTCGTCACGCTGCCGAAGGTGACCTCGGTCGAGCAGGTGGAGGCGATGGTGCTGACCGCCGGACGGCTGGAGGCGGCGTACGGGCTGGCGAGCGGGAGCCTGCGGTTCGAGCTTCAGGTGGAGACGCCGCAGGCGATCCTCGGCGCGGACGGCGTCTCGCCGCTGCCGTCGATGATCCGCGCCTCGGCCGGGCGCTGCACGGGCCTGCACTACGGCACCTACGACTACTCGGCGGCGCTCGGGGTGTCGGCGGCGTACCAGAGCGTGGAGCATCCGGTCGCCGACCATGCCAAGGCGGTGATGCGGGTCGCCGCCGCCGGCACCGGCGTACGCGTCTGCGACGGGTCGACCAACGTGCTGCCGGTCGGCGACGGCGACGCCGTCCGGGCCGCCTGGCGGCTGCACGCGCGCCTGGTGCTGCGTGCCCTGGAGGGCGGCCTCCACCAGGGCTGGGACCTGCATCCCGGGCAGCTCCCGAGCCGGTACGCCGCCGTCCACTCCTTCTTCAGGGAGGGGCTGCCGGCCGCCGCGGCCCGGCTGCGCGGCTATCTCGAACGCGAGACGTCCGGCTTCCTGGACGAGCCGGCGACCGCCCGCGCGCTGGCCGGGTTCCTCGCCCGGGGCCTCGACTGCGGCGCGATCGGCGCGGCCGAGCTGCGCGACCTCGCCGGCGTCACGCCGTCCGAGCTGCGTGCCACGCGCGCCGGGACGGGTGGCTGACGTGCGCATCCTCATCGTGAACGTGAACACCACCCGGTCGATGACCGACACGATCCGCGCCCAGGCGGCGGCGCACGCCTCGCCGGGTGTCGAGATCGTCGCGCTCACCCCGTCCTTCGGGCCGGAGTCGGTGGAGGGGAACTTCGAGAGCTACCTTGCGGCGGTCGCCGTGATGGATCGGGTGGTCCGCTACGACGAGCCGTACGACGCGGTGATCCAGGCCGGGTACGGCGAGCACGGCCGCGAGGGGTTGCAGGAGCTGCTCGACGTCCCCGTGGTGGACATCACCGAGGCGGCCGCGCAGGTCGCGATGCTGATCGGGCGTACGTACTCGGTGGTCACCACGCTGGACCGCGCGGTGCCGCAGATCGAGGACCGGCTGCGGCTCGCCGGGCTGGCCGGCCGGTGCGCGTCGATCCGGGCCAGCGGGCTGTCGGTCCTGGAGCTGGAGGAGGATCCCGGCCGTGCCGTCGAGGCGATCGTCGCCCAGGCCCGCGAGGCCGTCACCGGCGACCGGGCCGAGGTGATCTGCCTGGGATGCGGCGGAATGGCGGGGCTCGACCGGAAGATCACCGCGGCCACGGGGGTGCCCGTCGTCGACGGCGTGGCCGCCGCGGTCGCCCTCGCCGAGGGGCTCGTCCGGCTCGGCCTCACCACGAGCAAGGTACGCACGTACGGGACGCCGCGCCCCAAGACCGTGACCGGATGGCCGATCACCGAAGGGGCCGCGGCCGGCGCCCGGCCGGTCCGCGCGGGACGGCACGACCACGGAGGTGTCGCCTGATGGCCGGGCTGGACCTGCTGATCAGGGCCCGTCGAGTGGTCACCCCCGCCGGGGAGGTGGCCCGCAGCATCGGCGTACGGGACGGGACGATCGTCGCGGTCGAGCCGCTGGACGCCGACCTGGCGGCCGCCGAGGTCGTCCGGCTCGGCGACGACGAGGTGCTGCTGCCCGGCCTGGTGGACAGCCACGTGCACGTGAACGACCCCGGACGGACCGAGTGGGAGGGGTTCGCGACCGCCACCCGGGCGGCCGCGGCCGGCGGCGTCACGACGATCGTCGACATGCCGCTGAACAGCATCCCGCCCACCACCGACGCGGCGGCGCTGCGGGTGAAGCGGGCGACCGCCCGGGGACAGGCGCACGTGGACGTCGGCTTCTGGGGCGGCGCGGTGCCGGGCAACCTGCGCGAGCTGCGCGGCCTCCACGACGAGGGCGTGTTCGGGTTCAAGAGCTTCCTGCTGCACTCGGGCGTGCCGGAGTTCCCTCCTCTGGAGCCGGCCGAGCTGGCGGAGGCGCTCCGCGAGCTGCGGGCGTTCGACGCGCTGATGATCGTGCACGCCGAGGACCCGCACGTGATCGACCACGCGCCGCCCGCGCGCGGCGCGAGCTACCGCGACTTCCTGCGCTCCCGCCCGCGCGGCGCGGAGAACCTCGCGGTCGCGCACGTCATCGAGCTGGCCCGCCGGACCGGCTGCCGGGTACACATTCTGCACCTGTCCAGCTCGGACGCGCTGCCGATGATCCGCTCGGCCCGGGACGACGGCGTGCGGATCACCGTGGAGACCTGCCCGCACTACCTGACGTTCAGCGCCGAGGAGATCGCCGAGGGAGCCACCCCGTTCAAGTGCTGCCCGCCGATCCGCGAGGCGGCCAACCGCGAGTCGCTCTGGCGGGGGCTCGCCGACGGCACGATCGACTGCGTGGTCTCCGACCACTCGCCGTGCACGCCGGAGCTCAAGCGGCTCGACACCGGCGACTTCGGCCTCGCCTGGGGCGGCATCGCGTCGCTGCAGCTCGGCCTGCCCGCGGTGTGGACCGAGGCCAGACGCCGCGGCCATCCGCTGACCGACGTGGCGCGCTGGATGGCCGGACGCCCCGCGGGGGTGGCGGGACTGTCCGGCAAGGGCCGGATCGCGCCGGGCCACCAGGCCGACTTCTGCGTGTTCGCGCCCGACGAGACGTTCGTGGCCGACCAGGACCGGCTGCACCACCGCAACCCCGTGACGCCCTACCACGGCCGCACGCTCACCGGCGTTGTCCGCGGAAGCCGGCTGCGCGGCGAACGCATCGACATCGACGGCCCGCCGCGCGGCCGGTTGCTCGACCGAGGAGAAGCATGACCTTCACCCACTTCCCGGACCTGGCCGCACGCGCGCTGGCCGGCAGCGTCGTGTACGCCAACGACGAGCTGTTCGCCGAGCGGGAGAACCTGATCAAGCCCGGCCCCGCCGGGTTCTCGACGGAGGACTTCGGCCACAAGGGCAAGGTGTACGACGGCTGGGAGACCCGTCGCCGGCGCGAGCCGGGGAACGACTACGCGATCGTCCGGCTCGGCGTCCCCGGCGTGGTGCGCGGGGTGGTGATCGACACCGCCTGGTTCAAGGGCAACTACCCGCCGTACGCCTCGGTGGAGGCGACCAGCGTCGAGGGCGCGCCGTCACCGGCCGAGCTGGAGCGGGCGAACTGGGAGACGATCGTCGGGAAGAGCACGATCACGGGCGACGCCGAGAACGCGTTCGAGGTCGCGGACCCGCGGCGCTGGACGCACGTGCGGCTGAGCATCTACCCCGACGGCGGGGTGGCCCGCTTCCGGGTGCACGGCGAGCCGGTGCCGGACCCGCGTTTCCTGGACGGCACGATCGACCTGGCCGCGCTGGAGCACGGCGGGGACGTGGTGGCCTGTTCAAACACGTTCTACTCCGCACCGGTGCAACTGCTGCTGCCCGGCAGGGCCCGGATCATGGGCGACGGCTGGGAGAACGCCCGCCGCCGCGACGGCGGCAACGACCACGTGACGGTCAGGCTGGCGGCCCGCGGGCGGGTGCGCCGGGTGGAGATCGACACGTCGTACTTCGTCGGCAACGCGGCCGGCTGGGCCTCGCTGAGCGGGACCGGCGCGGACGATCCGGACGCGGACGCGGAGTGGTTCGAGCTGATCCCGAAGACCCGGTTGCAGCCGGACACCCGGCACTTCCTGCGCCCGGTGTCGTCCGCGCCCGTGACGCACGTCCGGCTCGACGTCTTCCCCGACGGCGGCCTGGCCCGGCTCAGGGTGCACGGCGAGCTGGACGCCGATGCCCACCGGACGGCCGTGCTGCGCTGGCTCGACCTGCTGCCGGCCGGACACGCCGTCGAGGTGCTCCGCGGGGCCGGCGTGCCCGGCCGGACCGCCGAGGAGCTCGTCGGCCGCCGGCCGTTCGCCGACGGCGACGTGCTGCCGCCGGCGCTGCTCCTGCCGGCGGGACCGCCCCTCTGACCTGGGGGTCATTCGGGTGGGGCGCCGAACACGTACGAGCCGGGGGCGTCCGGGTCGTCGCCGGCCCAGAACTCGGTCCAGTGGAGGCGGAACTCCTCGCGCGAGAGGTGGCCGTCGCCGTCGAGGTCGAGGCGGGGGAAGATGTCGTCGGTCGCCGAGGGCGCGCCGCTCCACGTCTCGATCAGCGCGCCGTACTCCGAGCGGGAGATGAGGCCGTCGCCGTTGAGGTCGATGGCCTCGAACATCGCGTCGGCGGTGCCGGCGACCGCGTCGGTCATGTCGCCGAGCACGTCGACCACGCTGAGCACCTGGTCGAGGGAGACGCCGTCGTCGCCGCCGGAGGCGGCCCTGAGCACCGGCCACCAGCCGGTCATGACGGAGGTCAGCCGCTCCGGGTCGGCCGGCCCCGCGACGGCCGACCAGCGGTGGGCGAGCGCCTGGAAGTCGGCCTGGGTCAGCCGGCCGTCGCCGTCGACGTCCATCGCCCGGAATACTCCGCCGACCTTCTTCCGCTGGAACTCACTGGCCACATCTGCCTCCACTCTTCGGGGAGACTCAATGCTGTCGAGTGATCACTTATCGTGACCATAGTCATTTGAGTGACTGATCCGTTACGTAGGGCGGAGGGTCAGCTGAAGTCCGCGCAGCGGGCCTGCCCGTGGCCCGGCACGGTCACCCGTACGTCGTCCACCTCCACGCCCCGCTCGGCGGCGGTGGCGGCGGCGATCGTGCAGACGAGCTGCCCGGTCGCCGTCCGTGACAGACGGGAGGTCGAGGCCCCCAGGGCGAACGCGTCGCCGGTCACCTGGACGGCCAGGTTCTTCGGCAGGCTGGTGACGAACGCGCGCTCGCGTTCCTTCGGGTTGGGGCCGCCGGTCAGCAGCTCGACGGCTTCGGCGGCCGCCAGCGGGCCCTCGGGGCGGGTGACGGGCACGAGACGGTCGTGCCGCACGAAGTACAGGCTGGTGACCTGGATGAAGCCGCGGGGCGCCTCTCCGGCCCGGATCACGCCGGTGGGGCCGACTCCGCAGGCCGTGCAGGCGGCCAGGACCAGGGCGAGCGGCCAGGCCCTCACGGACGGTTCCTCGGCAGGGTGAGGGTGAAGACGGCGCCGGGGCCGGGGGCGACGGTGAGGTCGCCGCCGTGCAGGAGGGCGTTCTCGCGGGCGATGGCCAGGCCGAGACCGCTGCCTTCGGAGCGGGCACGCGCGACGTCGGCCTTGTAGAAGCGCTCGAAGACGTGCGGGAGCACGTCGGCGGGCAGTCCTGGCCCCTGGTCGGAGACCTCGACGGCGACCGCCTGGCCGGTGGCGCGCACCCGGACGGCGACGGGCGGCGCACCGTGCCGCAGCGCGTTGCCGACCAGGTTGGCCACGATGACGTCCAGGCGGCGCGGGTCGAGCGGAACGCGGACGTCCGGGGACGGCAGTTCCGTGGTGACGTCCGAGCTCCAGCCGCGGGACCGCAGGCAGGCCGCGACGGCGGCGCCGACGTCCACGTCGTTGAGGTTGAGCGCGGCGGCTCCGGCGTCGAACCGGGAGATCTCCATCAGGTCGTCCACGAGCGCGGTGAGCCGGGCGACCTCGGCGGTGATCAGCCGGGCGGCGGTCCCGGCGTCGGCGTCCAGCCGGTCGGCGCCCGCTTCGAGGACGTCGGTGACGGCGGTGGCGGCGGCCAGCGGCGTGCGCAGCTCGTGGGAGACGTCCGCGACGAACCGCCGGGACCTGGCCTCCATCTCGCGCAGCTCGCCGACCGAGCGTTCCAGCGCGGCGGCCGTCTCGTTGAAGCGTCCCGCCAGCCGGGCCAGCTCGTCGCCGCCGTGGACGGGCAGGCGGGTCTCCAGCCGTCCCTCGCCCAGGTGCCGGGCCGCCCGGTCCAGGTCGGCGACCGGCCGCAGGACGCCGCGCGCGGCCAGCAGCCCGGCCAGCACCGCCAGCAGCACGACGGGCACGGCCGCCGCCTGCGCGGCGCGCAGCACGGCCGTCTCGTCGGAGGCGGCCTGCCTGAGCGACTCGACGAGGTAGACGCTGATCCCCGACGGCGTGCCGCCGGCGCGGAGCATGACCCTGCTGCCGGCCACGAGGTACGGCACGCCGTCGTGCTCCACCCGCTGCCAGGCCAGCTCCGGCCACCGCAGGACGGTCGCGCGCAGCTCGGCGGTGACGCGCGCGTCGCCCGGCACGGCGCCGTCCCTGACGACGTACACCTTGCGGTCGCCGACCTCCAGGTCCTCGGCCAGCAGGGCCAGTTCTCCGTCGCCGGCGGGCAGCGCCACGTCGCGCGACAGCAGCAGCACCCGGTTCCTGAAGTCCTTCAGCAGCCGGTCCTGCACCCCGGCCAGCAGGTTGGTGCGCGCCTTGTAGTACGTCAGCCCCGCGGCCCCCACCGCGCTCAGCCCGCCCACCAGCACGAACGTGATCACCAGCCGGACCCGCAACCCGCGCAGCCAGTTCATACCGGCCCGAAGCGGTAACCGAATCCGCGCACGGTCTGCACGTACCGCGGCTCGGCCGGCACGTCCTCGATCTTGGACCGCAGCCGCTGCACGCAGGCGTCCACCAGCCGCGAGTCGCCCAGGTAGTCGTGCTCCCACACCGACTCCAGCAACTGCTGCCTGCTGAAGACCTGCCCCGGCGCGGCCGACAGGTGCAGCAGCAGCCGCAACTCCATCGGCGGCAGCGCGACCTGCCGTCCGTCCCTGCTCACGGTGAGGGAGGCGCGGTCCACGCACAGCCCGCCGTACCTCTCCACGGGCGAGGGCACACCGTCCGTACGGCGCAGCACGGCCCTGATCCTGGCCTCCAGGACCTGCGGGCGCACCGGCTTGACCACGTAGTCGTCCGCGCCCGCCTCCAGCCCGCCGACCACGTCGAAGTCGTCGCCCCGCGCGCTCAGCATCACGATCGAGATGGACGTGGTCGCACGGATGCGACGGCACACCTCGAACCCGTCGATGCCGGGCAGCATGAGGTCGAGCACCACCACGTCGGGGGCGAAGCGTGCCAGCCGCGCCAGCCCCTCCTCCCCGGACGCCGCCGATCGCACCTCGTGGTCCCGGCCCTTGAGGGCGAGTGTCAGAGCGTCCCTGACGTGGGGATCGTCCTCGATCAGCAAGACACGGGCCATGCGTTCCAGTATCGGCGGCCTGGCGTGCCGGTTTGTCCGGCTTCGGAAGCTATTACACGTTCATGACATGGAGCGGACGGGCTCCTCACAACGGCGGGCCACGGTGTTGGGCAACCGGCCGACCCATAGGAGGAAACCGTGTTGATCAGCAAGCGGCGTCTCGCCGTCCTGGCCGCCCTGCCCGTCCTCGCCCTGAGCGCGGCGTGCGGGACGCAGAGCTTCGCCAGCTCGTCCAGCCCCGCGCCCGACTCCGGCAAACCGAGCTGGCACGAGACCGCGGTGAAGTTCGCCGGATGCATGCGGGAGAACGGGATCGACATCCCGGACCCGGTCAAGGGGCAGGACCTCGACACCAGCGCCGTCAGCAAGGTCACCCAGGCCAAGCTCGACGCCGCCATGAAGGCGTGCAAGGAGTGGGACTCGGTGCTGCTCGGCGGCTCCGAACCGGCCACGCCCGAGGAGGACGCCAAGTTCGCCGCGTGGGCGCAGTGTCTGCGCAAGGGCGGCGTCTGGCAGCCCGTCACCAAGGACGAGGCGAAGCCGGCCGGGTTCAAGCAGGTCGAGCCCGGCTCGGCCGCCGAGAGGCAGGTCTTCGAGGGCTGCGACCTGCTCCGGCCGCCCGCCCCGTACGAGGAGAACTGACCACCCCGCACCCCGCCAGGCCATGCCCTTCCCGCTGCGGATCTCTCCGCAGATCTCTGCGGGCATGAGGGGAGGGTTGGCGGGACCCCGGCCGGCCCCGGCTCCTGGCGTCAGGAGCCGGGGCCGGCCGTTCGTGACCGGGCCGGGTCCGGCGCCCGGCCGGTCACGGGGGCTACCCTGGGCGCATGGGTCATGCGAAGACGTCGTTCGTCTGCCTGCCTTGCCGGGCCTCGTACAAGCAGCCCTATCCGCTGCCCGGCGACCGGGGCCGGTCGTGCCCGCGGTGCGGCGAGCCGCTGATCCACGTGGGTTCCGCCTTCGCGGCTCCCCGGCGGCGCGACACCGCGGCCTGGCGGGTGCTCTCGCTGCTGCTGAACGCGGGTGTCGGCTTCCACAAGAGTTGTTGCGGCGGGCCCGGCTACCGGCCGCGCACGCTCGGCGAGGCCCGCGCGCGGATGGCGCACGCACGGGCCACCGGAGAGCCGTTCGCCAAGGCCCTGACGCGTTCCGAACTGCCTTAGGACGGCCCGCATGACCATCGACGTCCGGACGCTGCTGCCCGTCGCCGAACGAGCCGCGTCGATCGCCGGCGAGATCATCACCACCCGGGCTCCCGGCGTCGTCACCGCCAAGGGCGACCGCGACATGGCCACCGAGGTCGATTTCGCCGTCGAGCACGCCGTACGCGAGTTCCTGTCGCGGGAGACGCCCGAGGTGGGCTTCCTCGGCGAGGAGGAAGGCGCCAGCCGGCCGGGCCAGGGCCTGACGTGGGTGCTCGACCCCGTGGACGGCACGGCCAACTTCCTGCACGGCATCCCGCTGTGCGGGGTCTCCCTGGGCCTGGTCGACGGGGACGTGCCGCTGCTCGGCGTCGTCGGCCTGCCGTTCCTGGACGTCCGCTACTCGGCCGCCCAGGGCGCCGGCGCGACGGCCAACGGCTCGCCCGTCCGGGTCAGCGGCGCCGCGGACCTCCAGGATGCCGTCGTCGCCCTGGGCGACTACGCGGTGGGCGTGGACGCGCCGGAACGCAACCGTCCCCGCTTCGCCCTGACCCAGGAACTGGCCGCTCGCGTCCAGCGCGTCAGGATGCTCGGCTCGGCCGCGATCGACCTCGTGTGGGTGGCCGACGGCAAGGTCGACGCGAGCGTCATGCTCAGCAACAACCCGTGGGACACCGCGGCGGGCGTCGTCATCGCCCGCGAGGCCGGAGCCCTGGTGGTCGACCTCGACGGCAGCCACCACACCATGGCCTCCCGGGCGACCATCGCGACGAGCCCCGCCCTCGCCCCCGACCTCCTGAAACTCCTCACCGCCGCCCATGTCCACGACTGGGCCTCCGGATAGGTCCGCCCGGCATCGAGGCCTCGGCCCCCGCTTCAGCCGCCCGCACGTGGCTGAGCCCCGCGGGCCGCGTACAGCACGCCGAGTTGCCGGCCGATCTCCGCACGCACCGGGTCGTGTCGCGGGCCGAGGGCGAACCCCCGGTCGGTCCAGCTGTCGGGCGGATACAGCCACACCGGCCGGCCGACCAGATGGGCCGGTTCCCACTCGTACCGCGGCCAGACGTGCGCGTGCAGGAAGGGGTCGGTGTTGCCGAGGATCTCCAGGTTCACCCGCCGGAACGCCGGATCCAGCGCGCCGCAGGCCCGCTCGACCGCCTCGCCGAGCGACTCCATGTCCGACAGGAAGGCCATCCGCCTGGCCCGGGGCAGGTCGGACAGCCGTTGCACGCCGGGCTCGTCCGTCAGGAGAACCGAGTATCCCGGCAGGAACTGAGTGTCACCGATCACGGCGAAACCGGCGTCCAGCCGCCCGAGCACCGTGGGATTCCGACCGGCCAACGCACTGCCGACCCTGTCCTGCCGCCAGCCACCACTCATGACGCCCGACCCTACAGGTGAGTGATCACGACCCGCCGCAGTCCGGCGACGAGCAACGACGGCCACTGCGCGCGAGCCCTCGGCGAGCCGGGGGTGATCGATGGCATCGCCGGGTGGAGGATGATCTGCCGTCTCAGCACATTTCCGATGCGGGCCTGGCCGTTGGTGCCGGAATCATGGTGTTCCTGATTCTGCTGCCCACCATCGCCTGGCTCGCCGTGGTGATGTTGCGCAGCCGGAAGTAGGGCGGTCAGCGGGTGGCGTGGAGGTGGGAGAGCATCGTGCGGGCGGGGTGGCCGAGGATGTCCTCCAGGTCGGGGGTCTGTCTTTCCAGGGCGCCGGCGCGGATCCGGGCGTTCAGCCAGGCCATCGGGCCGGGGGCGGCGTCCGGGACCTCGCGGTAGGGCACGCCCAGCGCTTCGGCCATCTCCGGGTGGGTCCACAGCGGCCCGGTGAAGTCGTAGGCGCGGCCCTCGTGGCCTTCGCCGGTCAGGACGTTGGCCGCCGCCTGCGCCAGGTCGGACCGGAACGCGGTGTTCAGGCCGCGCCCGCCGCCGCTCCCGGTCAGCTCGCCGCCCGAGACCCGGGGGACGAACGCGTCGCTGTAGAAGGGGTGGCGCAGGATCGTGTACGGCAGACCGCTGCGCAGGAGGGCCTGCTCGGTGGCGTGGTGGGCCTCGGTCATGCCGGTGGCGACGGTGTCGGCGTCCAGGAAGCTGGTGTAGACGACGGCCCCGACGCCCACGTCCACGGCGGCCGCGAGGGCGGCGAGGTGGTGGCCGATCCGGCGGCCGGGGTCGAGCTCCGGCGACGAGATCAGGAGCAGCCGGGCGGCGCCCTCGAACGCCGTGCGCAGGCTCGCCGGGTCGTCGTAGTCGCCCCGCCGCACCGGTACGCCCTCGGGCGCGCGGGCGGGCTCGCGTACGGCGGCGACGACGTCCGCTCCGGTCCGCAGCCGGTCGATGACGAGACGGCCGAGCGCGCCCGACGCCGCCGAGATAACGATCATGGAGCTCCCTCTGATCCGGGTGGGTGCTCAAAGTGAACTGCCGGGACGTGCGGCGACGCCACCGCTTTTCGCCGGGCGCGGGCGCACGACGCCCCCAGAGGAGCAATTCCGGAGAAGACCGCCCAGGTCACCCGGGTTAGCGTGATCGTGGACCTCTGGAGAGAACATGGACGAGCTCATCACGTACGGCAAATGGGCGTCGGTGCGCGGCTCGCTCAAGGCGGCCACCGACCGGTTCGCGAAGCTGGTCTCCATCGTCGATCCCCACGCCATGGCGACCAGGGAGTGGACCGTCGCCGAGACCGCGGCCCACGTCACCGCGATCGCCTCGCTCTACACCTGCGTGGTGCGCGGCGACGTGACCACGCCGTTCCCGGAGCTGGCCGAGCCGATACTCGGCGCGAACGTCGACACGGTGAGCGCCCTGAACGAGCTGGCGTTCGAGCACTTCCCGGAGCGTGACCCGGTCGTCCTGGCCGAGCGGCTGCGCGGCGACGTCCGGGAGATCCTGCGCGCCGGCGCCGAGGTCGATCCGGCGACGCCGGTCCCGTGGCTGGGCGACGCGCGGGTGCCCGTCGCGGGCGTGCTGGCCCACCTGCTGAACGAGCTGCTGCTGCACGGCTGGGACATCGCCCGCGCGACCCGTACCCCTTGGTCGGTGCCCGCGCGGGACGCCGGGCTGTTCTTCGACCTGTTCCTCATCGGGATGATCAGGAACGACTACGGACATCTGATGGACACCGGGACGCCCGCCCCGCCCCGCCGGATCACCGTCGGGTTCCACTCCGCGCACACCGCGCCGGCGGCGCTGGCGCTCGATCACGGACGGGTGTCGGTGGCCGAGATGGGGCCGCAGGTGGACGCGCACGTGCGGTTCGACCCGGCGGCGCTGAACCTGCTGCTGTTCGGCCGGATGTCCAGGACGCGGGCCGCGCTCACGGGCAAGGTGGCGGTCTGGGGGCGGCGTCCGTGGCTGCTGCCGGCCTTTTTGCGGTTCGTACGCCTGCCCACGACGACGGTTCCGCGCTCGCGCGCCGCGTCCATACAGGTGTGAACGCCACAAAGTATTCACTCGGTGGGCGCATACTGGAGGAGATGAAGCGAGCCAGCGGCGATTCTCGTCGTCACCTGCCCACAAGTCCCTTCAAACCGCCGCCTCCGGCGCCACCCGCGGAGCAGTTCGACATGAACGACCGGGTGAGCCATGACCGATTCGGCCTCGGTGTCGTCATCGGTGTGGAGGACGACGTCGCCGTTCTGGTCGACTTCGGATCCCGGCAGGAACGGATCACGACGCCGTTCAACAAGCTGTACAAACTCTGAGAGCCGGTCCGCGACGCCCGTGTGCCCCGACGGCCACATGGGCGGGACCGGCGTGCCATGGGCCCCCGCGGAGGGCGCCCGGTTTCGGTGACTCACGGGGTCCGAGGCTCGTGGGTCGATGACTCATGAGGTCAGAGACCCGTGAGTCGATGGCTCGTGGAGTCGATGGCTCGTGGAGTCGGCGGCTCGTGGAGTCGGCGGCTCGTGGAGTCGGCGGCTCACGGGGTCACGATGGCGAAGTCGCGGGCCGGTGAGTCGAGCACGGCGACCAGCCGCTGGAGCGCCGTGATGTCGCCCTCCCGTTCCACCCCCTCCACGCCCTTCCCGGCCAGCAGGCCGAGGAGCTGGGCCCTGGTGAGGCGGAGCGTCAGGTCCACGGGCTCCTCGGGCGGGTTCAGCCGCTGGACGAGCACGCCGTTGGACAGCGTGGTGCGGTACAGCTCCCCCAGGTCCGTCAGGTGCCAGTCGATCGACAGGCTCTCGTGCCAGGCCCTGGGGCCGTCCACGCGGATGGCCAGGGAGTCGAAGATCTGCTCCACGGTCAGGGCCGCGACCAGGTCGGGCGAGGTGGTGGTGACGCGGGTGGGCGCGATGCCCTCGGTCAGTTCCATGGCCCCCGTCAGGTACGAGTTGCGCCACGTCCCGTTCTCCGCGCCCTGGCCGAGCCGGGTGTAGACCTCGGCCAGCAGGTCCCTGGCCGCCTTGTTGCCCTCGTCGGCGAAGACGGCGTGGTTCAGCAGCTGGACGGCGAAGCGCAGGTCGTTCTCCTCGATGTACCGGCGGGCGAAGGCCACGACGGCCGCACCGCCGCCCATGCACTCGACGTACCGGATCGCGCTCTCCCTGGGCGGGTGCTCCCACAGGTGGGCGGGGTTGCCGTCGTACCAGCCGAGGTAGCGCTGGTAGACGGCCTTGACGTTGTGGCTGACCGAGCCGTAGTAGCCGTGGGTGTGCCAGACCTGTTCCAGCGCGGGCGGCACCCGCATCTGCTCGGCGATCTCGGCGCCGGTCAGGCCCTTGTTGAGCAGGCGCAGGGTCTGGTCGTGCAGGTAGGCGTACAGGTCTCGCTGTTCCCGGAGGAACCGGACGATGTTGCTTCTTCCCCAGGTCGGCCAGTGGTGGGAGGCGAAGGCGACCTCGGCCCGGTCGGCGAGCAGCGTGAGGGTCTCCGACAGGTATCGGGCCCAGACGCGGGCGTCGCGCACCTGGGCGCCGCGCAGGGTGAGGATGTTGTGCAGGTTGTGGGTGGCGTTCTCGGCCAGGCACAGGGCATTGCGGTCGGGGAAGAGGAAGTTCATCTCGGCGGGGGCCTCGGTGCCGGGGGTGAGCTGGAAGACGATCCGCACCCCGTCCACGATCTCCTCCTGGCCGGTGCGGCTGACGTCCACGGTGGGCGGGATGAGGGACGTGGTGCCGGTCGAGGAGGTCATGCCGAGGCCGCAGCCGATCTGGGCGTGCGGGGCGTGCGGCAGGGCGAGGCCGAACATGTAGCCGGCGCGGCGGTTCATGGCGGGGCCGGCGTAGACGTTCTCGGAGACCGCGTGGTCCATGAAGCCGGCGGGGGCCAGGATCGGCACGTTGCCGTCGGTGACGCCGCGGACGCCGCCGAAGTGGTCGACGTGGCTGTGGGTGTAGACGACGCCGGTGACCGGGCGGTCGCCGCGGTGGCGGCGGTAGAGCGCGAGCGCGGCGGCGGCGCACTCGGTGGAGACCAGCGGATCGATGACGATGACGCCGATGTCGCCCTCGACCAGGGTCATGTTCGACAGGTCCAGGCCGCGTACCTGGTAGATGCCGTCGGCGACCTCGTAAAGGCCCTGTTTGGCGCAGAGCTGGCCCTGCCGCCACAGGCTGGGATGGGCGGTTTCGGGGCATTCGGCGTTGAGGAAGGCGTAGGAGTCGTTGTCCCAGACGACCTCGCCGTTCCGCGACTTGACCACGGCGGGGGTCAACTTCGCGATGAAGCCGCGATCGGCGTCCTCGAAGTCGCCTGTGTCATGAAATGGAAGGTCTGCCATGTCTGCTCGCATGCCCCTGAATGGACGCTCGTAGCTCAATATCCAGCCCCAATAGCATGAAACTCGGGCAATAAGGACAGGGAGCGGCGGCGTAGCGGCGCGGACGGTGTGATTGGGTGGTTCCAAGCTGATCTCATCGGGGGTGGTCATGGAAGCGTGCGTGTTCGACCTCGACGGCGTGCTCGTCGACTCCGAGCCCGTCTGGGAGCAGGTGCGGCGCGCCTTCGTCGCCGACCACGGCGGCACCTGGCGGCCCGACACGCAGTCCAGGCTGATGGGCATGAGCACCGGCGAGTGGGCGGCGTACCTGCACGAGCTGGGGGTGCGCCTGGCGCCCGACGAGATCGCCGAGGGCGTGGTCGACCAGATGGCCGAGCGCTACCAGGACGGCGTGCCGCTGCTGCCGGGCGCCCGCGAGGCCGTGCGCCGGCTGGCCGGACATTTCACCCTCGGCCTGGCCAGCTCGTCACCGCGGCGGCTGATCGACGTGGTGCTGGACGCGTCCGAGCTGCGCGAGTACTTCGTGACCACGGTCTCGACCGAGGAGGTCGGGCGCGGCAAGCCCGCCCCCGACGGCTACCTGGAGGCGGCCCGGCGGCTGGAGATCTACCCGAAGGACTGCGTGGCGGTCGAGGACTCCAGCAACGGCCTGCGTTCGGCGCACGCGGCCGGCATGCGGGTGATCGCCGTGCCGCATCCCGGCTACCCGCCCGACGACGACGCCCTCGCACTCGCCTGGCAGGTCCTGCCCGACCTCGACGCGCTCACGGTGGAGGCGCTGACGTGACGAGCGACGGCATGAGCGTCCGCCCCCGGACGCCGGCCGATCTCGACGCCTGCGTCGAGGCCCTGGCCCTGGTGCAGGCCGCCGACCGCTACCCCGTCGACTGGCCGGCCGACCCGCAGGGCTGGCTGACTCCGGGCGACCTCCTGCGCGCCTGGGTGGCGGTCGAGGCGGGCCGGGTGCTCGGCCACGTGGGCCTGGCCGGCACCGACGAGGGCCCGCAGGTCACCCGGCTCTTCGTCGTGCCCGCCGCCCGGGGCCGCGGGCTGGCCCCCCTGCTGCTGGACACCGTGCGGACGGCCGCCGGGACGCCCGTCCTCCTGGAGGTCTCCGACGAGGGCCGGGCGGCCGTCGCGCTCTACGAGCGGCTGGGCTGGCGGCGCGTCGGCAGCACCCGCGCGCGATGGCTCAACGCCGCGGGCGAACCCGCCCTGCTCCACCACTACGTGAGCCCGTGAAGCTATCCTTTGGGAATCGTGCGAGACATCACGGTTTTTTCTGGGAGCGCCCACCCCGAGCTGGCCGAGGAGATCTGCTCCCATCTCGGAACCCCGCTCCACCCCGTCAAGGTCGCCCGCTTCGCCAACGACGCGCTTGAGGTGCAGCTCCAGGCCAACTGCCGCGAGCGCGACGTGTTCCTCATCCAGCCCCTGGTGCCGCCGACGCAGGAGAACCTGGTCGAGCTGCTGCTCATGATCGACGCGGCGCGCGGCGCGTCCGCGGCCAGGACGACCGTGGTGCTGCCCCACTACGCCTATGCCAGATCGGACAAGAAGGACGCGCCGCGCATCTCCATCGGCGGGCGCCTGGTCGCCGACCTGATGGTGGCCGCGGGCGCGAACCGGGTGCTGGCCATGACGCTGCACTCGCCGCAGGTGCACGGCTTCTTCAGCGTGCCGGTCGACCACCTGCACGCGCTGCGCGAGCTGGCCGCGCACTTCCGCCGCTACGACCTGTCGAACGCCGTCGTCGTCTCCCCAGACCTGGGCAACGCCAAGGAGGCCGCGCACTTCGCCCGGTTGCTCGGCACGGGCGTCGCGATGGGCGCCAAGCAGCGCTTCGCCGACGACCGCGTGGTGATCAGCTCGGTCATCGGCGAGGTCGCGGGCAAGGACGTGATCATCCTGGACGACGAGATCGCCAAGGGCAGCACGGTCATCGAGCTGCTGGACCGGCTGCGCGAGCAGGGCGTCAACTCCGTCCGCGTGGCGTGCACGCACGGGCTGTTCGCGGGCGGGGCGATCGAGCGGCTGAGCGCCTTCCCCGAGGTCATGGAGATCGTCTGCACGAACACCGTGCCGCCGCCCAAGCCGAGTGACAAGCTGACCGTGTTGTCGATCGCGCCGGCGCTGGCCGAGGCCATGCGGCGGATCCACGACGGCGAGTCGGTGAGCGCTCTGTTCGGCACGTCCTGACGGCCCGCCCCGGTGATCTTCCGGGACGGCCGGGAATGGATCATAGTGGACATCATGCATGCGGCCACAGACGTCCTGCTCCGGCGGTTCCGAGACGGCGTGGGCGAGGTCGTGCCCCTGGTGTCACTGTGGGCGCACGGCTCGCTGGGCGCCGGCGACTACCAGCCGGGGCGCAGCGACCTCGACCTGATCGCGGTGGTCGAGACGCCGGTCACGATGGAGCAGTGGCGCCGGATCAAGGGCCTGCACCGCGGGCTCGACCTGCCGCTCGCCGACCTCCTCCACTGCTCCTACCTGCCGCTGGAGGAGCTGGCGGACCCGCGGGTCGAGCACGTGACGTGGGCCCACGAGCAGATCTTCCGCCGCCCGGTGACGGCGGTGACCCGCCGCGAGCTGCACACGGCCCCGCTCGTGCTGCACGGGCCGCCGCCCGCCGAGCTGCTGCCGGCCGTCTCCGACGCCGTGCTGGCCGACTTCGTCCGTACGGACCTGCGCGAGTTCTGGCTGGACAAGACCAGAGGGCGGCGGCGCTGGCTGCGGGACGTCTGGGTGGATCTCGGCCTGCTGACCGTCGCCAGGGCTTCGGTCACGCTGCACGAGGGCCGGTTGATCACCAAGCGGGAGGCCCTGGACGTGCTGGCCGGGATGGGCGCGCCGGAGGTCGTCCTGGCCGACGTGCGCGCCCGCCGGTACGGCACACCGCGCCCGGTGCTGAGCCGCTTCAGAAGGGGCCGGCTGACCCGCGCCTTCGTCCGGTCGGCCATCGGGAAGGTGCTGGCGGAGGGCCCCGACGAGACCTGAGCCCGTCCCCGTCTCAGTGGGCAGGACGGCGGCCCTCCGCAGATCGCCGAGGGATAGTCTTGGCCCCGAGTTACCACCGGAACCGGGGAAAGGGCGGCATATGGGGGAGATCAGGCAGTCCTATCTGGTGGCCGCGGCGTCGGCGATGTCGCTGCTGCGTGACCCGGCCGTCCGGGCGGCGTGGGACAAGCCGAGCGCGCTGACCGAGTTCAGCGTCGCGGGCCTGGCCGGGCACCTGGCCCACCAGATCGTCCGGGTCATCGACGTGCTCGACTCCGGCGAGGAACCCGGGACGCCGATCCCGCTCATCGAGCACTACACCAGGTCGCCGTGGGTGCAGGCCGGCCTCGACCACGAGAGCAACGTCAGCGTCCGGGTGGGCGGCCAGGCGGCCGCCGCGGACGGGCACGCCGCGCTCGTCGAGCGCACGCAGGCGCTGCTGGACCGGCTGCTGACCGAGCTGCCCGCCGAGCCGGCGGACCGGGTCGTGCGGCTGCCGTGGGTCGGCTGGTCGCTGCGGCTCGACGACTTCCTGCTCACCAGGGTGATGGAGCTGGTCGTGCACTCCGACGACCTGGCCGCCAGCGTGGGCGCCGAGACGCCGGAGCTGCCGTCGTCGATCAACGAGCCGGTCGTGGAGCTGCTGGCCCGCCTGGCGGTGCACCGGCACGGCGCGACCGCCGTCATCCGCACCCTCAGCAGGGCCGAGCGCGCCCCCGCCACGATAAGCGCCTTCTAACCCCCGGCCCGGTTCACGAGCCGCCCACCAGGCGCAGGGCCTCGGCCACCTCGCGACCGGACAACGCGCTGTCCGGGTCGAGCAGCCACTGCGCCAGGAACCCCGTCAGCATGGCCTGGTACAACGAGCCCACCAGCCTGGCCCGCTCGGGGTCCGTCTCCGCCCGTACGTCCTGGAACAGCTCGGCGAGCCCCAGCCGGGCTTCCTTGATCGCCGGGACGAGCTGCTCGCGCACCTCCGGCACGTGATCGATCTGCCCGAGCAGCTCAAGCTGGGTGATCCAGAGCGGCCGCAGCCGGTCGAACGACTCCACCACCCGGTCCCAGGCCGCCTCGAACCGTTCCAGCGGTGACGCGCCCTCCTCGGCGTCGGCGACGAGCGTCCGCGCCAGGTCGTCGCCCCATTCCTGCATCACCTCGAACAGCGCCTCGTTCATCAGCGCGTCCTTGGACCTGAAGTGGTAGCCGATGCCCGCGAGGCTCACGCCCGACGCGGTCGCGATGTCGCGCGCGGTGGTACGCGAGTAGCCCTTCTCGATCAGGCAACGCTTCGCCCCGGCCAGCAGGTCTTCCCTGTTTCCCATGCCCAGACGGTAACACGGACGTCTGAAAATCTCGTCCTAGACAAGCGTCTGAGACGTGTGTACCGTTCTCGGCATGAAGAACGTCCTGATCTCCGGCGCGAGCATCGCCGGCACCTCGCTGGCCTACTGGCTGCGCCGCCACGGCTGCACCGTCACCGTCGTCGAGCGCGCTCCCGCCGTCCGCACCGGCGGCTACAAGGTCGACATCCGCGGCGCCGCCCTCGACGTGATCGGGCGCATGGGCCTGCTGGACGCGGTCACCGCCCGCAGCACCGGCATGCGCGTCGCCACCCACTACGACCGCAAGGGGCGGGCGGTGGCCACCATGGACGCCGACCTGTTCGGCGGGCGCGCGGGCGACGACGCCGAGATCATGCGCGGCGACCTCAACGAGCTCCTGTACGACCTCACCCGTGACGACGCCGAGTACCTCTTCGGCGACTCCGTCACCGCCGTCTCCGACGACGGCCTGGTCACCTTCGAGCACGCCGCGCCCCGCCGGTTCGACCTGATCGTCGGCGCGGACGGGATGCGCTCCAACATCCGCAGGATCGTGTTCGGGGAGGACGCCCGGTACGTCCGCGACCTGGGCTACCACATCTCGATCTGCACCGTCCCCAACACCCTCGGCCTGGACCGCGAGGAGGCCGTGCACGCCGCCCCCGGCCGCACCGCCAACGTCTACAGCACCCGGCAGGACGGCGCCGCCAAGGCACTGTTCATGTGGGCCTCGCAGCCGCTGTCCTACGACCACCGCGACACCGGCCGTCAGAAGGACCTGCTGGCCGAGGCCATGGCGGGGGTGGAGTGGGAGGTGCCGGCGCTGCTCGGCGCGGTGCGCGACGCCGACGACTTCTACTTCGACTCGGTCAGCCAGGTGCACATGGACAGCTGGTCGAAGGGCCGGGTCGTGCTGCTCGGGGACGCCGCCTACTGCGCCTCGCCGGCCTCAGGACAGGGCACGAGCCTGGCGATCGTGGGCGCGTACGTGCTGGCGGGCGAGCTGGCCGGGGGCGGCGGCGCAGCGGGCTACGAGCGGGAGATGCGGGAGTTCGTCCGGGTCAACCAGGAGCTCGGCCCGGTGAACGTCAGGGGCATGGTGATGGGCTCACGGCTGGCGTTGTGGTTCCAGCTCAGGATGCTCAGGCTGCTGCCGTACCTGCCGGGCAGGGAGAAGGTCGTCGAGCGGATCGCCGGGGCGATCCACCGGGCGGCCGTGGCGATCCGGCTCAAGAACTATATGGAATGAAGTGTTCCGTTCTGCTATAGTAAGAGCAGAACGTTCCGTTCCGAAAGAAGTGGGGTTCACATGACCATCCTCGTCACCGGTGCCACCGGGACCGTCGGCCGCCTCGTCGTCGAGGAGCTCCTCCAGGCCGGCCGACAGGTCCGCGCGCTGACCAGGAACCCCGCCAAGGCCGCCCTCCCCGAGGGCGTCGAGGTCGTCGGCGGCGATCTCGCCGAGCCGGCCTCCCTGGCCGCCGCCTTCGAGGGCGTCACCGGGGTGCATTTCATCAACTTCGCCGGCGACGACTACGCCCCGCTGCCCGACGGCGCCCGGCTCGCCGAGCTGGCCGTCAACGCGGGCGTGCGCCGGGTCACCGTGCTCGGCGGCCGCGAGGACGGCGCGCTCGAGCAGGCGCTCGCCACCACCGACCTGGAGTGGACGCTGCTCCACCCGGTCGAGTTCATGGCCAACACGCTCCAGTGGTGGGCGCACACGATCAGGACGGAAGGCGTCATCAAGGAGCCGTTCGGCGACCGGTTGAGCGCCCTGGTGCACGAGCGGGACATCGCCGCCGTGGCCGCGAAGGTCCTGACCGAGGGCGGGCACGGCGGCCGGACGTACGTGCTGACCGGCCCCCGCGCGATCACCCTGCGGGAGAAGGTCGCCGTCCTGGCCGAGGCAGTCGGCAGGGACGTCGGGTTCGTCGAGCTCACCGTGGACGAGGCACGGGCCAAGTGGCGCGCCGACGGCATGGGCGAGCAGACCATCGAGTTCCTGGTCGGCGCGCTGGGCAACACGCCGGAGGTCGGCTACACGGTCGTCCCGACCGTCCGGGAGATCACCGGCCGGGACGCGCGTGACTTCGCCGAGTGGGCGCGCGAGCACGCCGACGCGTTCCGCGGGTGACCTACCCGGTGACCGCCGCGTAGTGGCAGGCGGCCTGGGCGTCGGGGACCGCGGGCAGGATGCTCAGCGCCTGCGACCGGCAGGCCGCGTCCACGCCCGCCTCCGCCGCGCGGCCGGAGGCCAGCACGTGGCAGCGGGGATGGAACCGGCAGCCACCCGGCACCCTGGTCGGGTCCGGCGGCTCACCGGACAGCACGATCCGCTCGGGCGACTCCGGCAACACCGACATCAGCGCCTGCGTGTACGGATGGCGCGGCGCCGTCAGCACCTGCTCCACCGGCCCCGACTCGACGATCCGCCCCAGGTACATGACCGCGACCCGGTCGGCGATGTTCCAGGCCAGGCCGAGGTCATGGGTGACGACCAGGGCCGACAGGCCGAGGTCGGTCTTGAGCTTGAGCATCAGCGCCAGGATCTCGCCGCGCACGGAGGCGTCGAGCGAGGCCACGGGCTCGTCGGCGATCAGCACCTTCGGGTCGAGGGCGAGCGCGCCGGCGATCACGACCCGCTGCCGCTGACCGCCGGACAGCTCGTGCGGGTAACGCAGGAAGAACCGCTCGGGCGGTCGCAGCCCGGCCCTGGACAGGGCCGAAGCCACGATCTGCTCCTCGTCGGGCAGGCCGTGGATGCGCGGCCCCTCGGCGACCGCCTCGTAGACGGTCTGGCGGGGGTTGAGCGAGCCCATCGGGTCCTGCAGGACGAGCTGGACCTGACGGCGGTAGGACTTGAGCGCCTTGGAGCCGTAGTGCAGCACGGAGCCGTCGTAGCGGACCTCGCCGGACGTGGGGCGTTCGAGGCCGAGCAGCGTGCGGGCCAGGGTGGTCTTGCCGCAGCCCGACTCGCCGACCAGGGCCACGATCTCGCCCTGGCCGATCGCCAGGTTGACCCCGTCGACGGCGCGGGCGCTGCGGCCTCGCGAGGAGAAGGCGACGTGCAGGTCACGGGCCTCCAGCAGCGCGCCCTTGCCCGTCGAGACGGTCTCGGCCGCGGTCTGCGTCTCGGTCATGAAGCCTCGACCTCCTCCTTGGAGCGTACGTGCACGCAGGCCGCGGCGTGGCGGGGACCGGCGGGCCACAGCGCGACGTCGAGACCCGCGCATTCGTCCAGCGCGACCGGGCAGCGCGGGTGGAAGGCGCAGCCGGTCGGGAGCTGCATCGGGTCCGGCGGGTCGCCGCCGAGCCCCTTGGGGGCCAGCCGCGAGACCGGGTCGCCCACGGTGGGGAACGCGGCCGCCAGCGCCCGGCTGTAGGGATGGCGGGCGTCGTGGAACACCTCGCGGGAGGGGCCGTGCTCGACCACGCGGCCGGCGTACATGACCGCGAGCTGGTCGCAGACGTCGGCCAGGACCGACAGGTCGTGCGAGATCATGATCAGCGAGATGCCGTGCTCGGCGATCAGCTGCTTGATCAGCGTCAGGACCTGCGCCTGGACCATCACGTCGAGCGCGGTGGTCGGCTCGTCGGCGATGATCAGGCGGGGTGAGCAGGCCAGCGCCATCGCGATCATCACGCGCTGCCGCTGACCGCCGGACAGCTCGTGCGGGTAGCTGCGGGCCCGCCAGGCGGGCAGGCCGACCTGTTCGAGCAGCTCGCCGACGCGCTTGCGGGCGCCGTCCGGCTTGGCCAGGCCGTGGACGAGCAGCGGCTCGGCGATCTGCTCGCCGATCCGGCGCACGGGGTTGAGGCCGTGCTGCGCGCCCTGGAACACGATCGAGGCCTCGGCCCAGCGCACGGCCCGCATGCGTCCCCACTTCATGGTGAGGACGTCGTCGCCGTCGAGCAGGATCCGGCCGCCGACGCGCGTGCTCTTGGGCAGGAGCCTGAGCAGCGCCATGGCCAGCGTGGACTTGCCGGATCCCGACTCGCCGGCGACTCCGAGTGCCGCTCCGGAGTCGAGGGTCAGCGACACGCCGCGCACCGCGGGCACCTCGCCCGACGCGATGCGGTAGGTCACCGACAGGTCGTCCAGTTCGAGGAGACTCATGCCGCCCTCCTGAGCCTTGGGTTCAGCACGGCCTCCAGCGCCCGTCCGACGAGGGTGAACGCCATGACGACCACGAGGATGGCCAGACCGGGGAGGATGATGTACCACCACGCGCCCTCGTTGGCCGCGCCGTAGTCGTAGGAGCCGCGCAGCATGGTGCCCCACGAGGTCTTGTTCGCGCTGGCGCCGAGGAAGGCCAGCGTGGACTCGGTGACGATCGCGCTGGCCACCTCCAGCGTCGTGCTGGCCAGCAGCAGCGGCGCCACGTTGGGCAGCACGTGCCGGGTGGTGATGTGCCAGTGGCCGCCGCCGAGCGCCTTGGAGCGTTCGATGTAGGGCCGGGCCTCGACGGCGAAGGTCTGCGCCCTGATCAGCCGGGCCGTGGACGGCCAGGTGGTGACCCCGATCGCCATGATGATGGTGAACGTGCTGCCGCCGAGGATGGCCGCCAGCACCAGCGCGGTCACCAGCGAGGGCAGCACCAGGAACCAGTCGGTGACCCGCATCAGCGCGCCGCCGAGCCAGCCGCCGAAGTGCCCGGCGGCGATGCCGATGACCATGCCGATCACGATGCTGAGCAGCGCGGCCAGGAAGCCGATGAGCAGCGAGGCGCGCGACCCCCACCAGATCATCAGCAGGATCGACCGGCCCGACTCGTCGGTGCCGAAGGGGAAGGCCAGGCTGGGGGCGTCGAACTCGTCGCCGGGGGCGTCGATGACGCTCGTCACGCCCTCGTCGATGAACAGCGGCGCGACCAGCGCGAGCACCACGGCGACCAGCAGGATGACCGTCCCGATCACGCCGGCGCGGTGCCTGCGGAAGTCGGTCCAGAAGTTGGTCAGCGCCTGCCGCCTGCGCGTGGCAGCGACACTCGTCATGCCGACCTCACCCTCGGGTCGAGAACGTGGTAGAGCACGTCGGCCAGCGTGTTCATGAGGATCACGGCCACGGTGATGAGCATGAACGTGCCCTGCATGAGCGTGAAGTCGGGGACCCGGACCGCCCGGTAGAACAGCTGCCCGAGGCCCGGCCAGGTGTAGATCGTCTCCACGGTGACCGCGCCGCCGACCACGAAGCCGATGCGCATGAAGACCAGCGTCACCGTGGGCAGCAGGGCGTTGGGCACCGCGTGGCGGCGGCGTACCTCGTCGTCGCGCAGGCCCTTGGCGCGGGCCACGGTGATGTAGTCCTGGCTGACCTCCTCCAGCAACGACGACCGCATGACCAGCAGGTACTGGGCGTAGATCACCGCCACCAGGGTCAGGCACGGCAGCACCATGTGCGAGGCCACGTCGAGCACGTAGGCGAACCCGTCGGGCGCGTCGACGCTCTCGATGCCGCGGAAGGGGAAGATGCCGGGGATCGGGCCGATGCCCACGCCGAGCACCATCATCAGCAGCAGGCCGAGCCAGAACGTCGGCACCGACCACAACACCAGCGACAGGCCGGTGGAGAAGCGGTCGAACCGGCTCCCCCGCTGCCATCCGGCCCTGGTGCCCTGCCAGAGGCCCAGGCTGACCGCGATGACCAGACCGGTCCCGGCCAGCAGCAGCGTCGGGCCGATACGTTCGCCGATGAGGTCGAGCACCGGCCGCTTGTACTCGTACGACGTGCCCAGGTCGAGCCTGAGCGTCTTGCCGACGAAGTCGAGGAACTGGTCGAGCACCGGCTTGTCGAGACCGAGCCGGTGACGTTCCATGTCGAGCTGCGCCGGGGTCATGTTGCGGCCCTGCGCCAGGTTCCGCACCGGATCGCCGGGCAGCAGGCGGAAGACGAAGAACGTCCCGACGATCACCGCGGCGATGCTGAACAGCGCCCCGCCGGCCTTCGACAACGCGTACTTCAGCGTGCCGTGGCGAGCGGGGCGGTCCTCACCAGGGCCCGCCGCCTGGACGGCGGCGGGCTCTGCTGCTTCGAGCGGTGTTGTCATTCGCGCTCGTCCGCGGCGCTCTTGCGCCGCCTGGTCAGGAGGAAGGCCACGAGGCCGATGACCACCACGCCGCCGACCACGCCGACGATGAGACCGGTGTTGGAGCCGGAGCCGCCGTCGGAGGCCGAGCCGCCGGCCGCGGTCGCCTTGACGTCGGCCGTGTAGAACGGCCAGTAGCCGCTGCCGCCGTACAGCAGGCCCTTGTCCTCGGGGATCGGGGTGATGCTGGTGATCCGGTCCTTGCGGTAACCCTCGAGGTCGTTGGTGTAGTAGATCGCGATGACGGGGGCGTCGGTGTAGAGCCGCTGCTCCATCTGCTTGATCAGCTCGGCGCGCTTGGGCCGGTCGAGCTCCTTGAGCTGCTCCTGGTAGAGCTTCTCGAAGGTCGGGTCGCAGTAGAACGACTCGGTGCCGCCGCCCTCGCCGCCCGGCGCCGGCCTGCGGCTGCACAGGTGGGTGGCCAGGACCTCTTCGGGGTCGGGGTTGACCGACCAGCCGCTGATCGCGATGTCGAACAGCGCCGTGACGCCGGTCTCCTCGGTGAACTTGCTGGAGTCGAGCTTCTGGGTGGTCAGCGTGATGCCGATCTCCTTCCAGAAGCCGGTCAGGTACTCGGCGAGCTTGTCCTCGATCGGCGTGTCGGTGTGGATGCTGAAGCGGAACTCCAGCTTGCGCTTGCCGTCGGGCATCGTCCGGACGCCGTCGGCGCCCTTCTTGTAGCCGGCGTCGTCGAGGATCTTGTTCGCCTTGGCCACGTCATAGGTGACCTTCTCCTCGCCCGTGGCCTCCCAGAAGAAGTCCTTGTACATGGGCGGGACGATCGAGCCGTCGGCGGGCTTGGCCAGGCCGCCCTGCACCTCGTCGACCAGCTTCTGCTTGTCGATGGCGAAGTGCAGCGCCTGACGCACCTTCGGGTCCTTCAGCGCCGGGTGGCCGTCACCGATGGGCTTGTTGTCGGTGGTCGTGGCGCCGTGGTTGATCTGCAGGTACGAGGCCCGCCGGCCCTGGGTGTTCCACGCCTCGATGTTCGGGTCGTTCTCGATGGCCTGGAACTCCGGCGGCGTCATCCGGCCGAGCAGGTCGATGTCGCCCTTCTTGAGCCCGGCGATGGCGGCCTGCGGGTTGTCGTAGAAGATGAACTGGAGTTCGTCGACCTTCGGCTTGCCCCGCCAGTAGTTGGGGTTGGCCTGCAGCTTGACGTACTGGTCCTTCTTGTGCTCGACCGCGATGTACGGGCCGCTGCCCACGGTCGGGTACGTCTCCGCCTCGTAGTTGGCCATGTCGGTGACCTTCTCCCACACATGCTTGGGCATGATCGGGACCGGGTTCTCCAGCATGGACGCCTGCGGGGCCTTGGTCTTGATGATCAAGTCCTGGCCGCTGGCGGTGACGCTCGCGAAGTTCTCCACGGCGGGCCCGTTGGCCGTCTTGGCCGCCTCGTCCGTCATCATCTTGTTGAACGTCCAGGCGGCGTCCTCGGCCGTCACCGGCTGGCCGTCGGACCACTTGGTGTTACGGATCTTGAACGTCCAGGTGAGCCCGTCGTCGGACGTCGTCCACGACTCGGCCAGGTCGGGGCTGGGCTGGAGCGTCTTGGAGTCAGGGACGGTGAGGAAGCCGTACATCGTGCGCTGGATCGCGGTGGAGACCAGCCGGACCGCCAGGAACGGGTTCATGGAGTCCATCGCCTGGGTGGCGCCGACGCGTAGGATCTTCTTCCCCGCCGCAGGTTCCTGGGCCTGGGCCGCCGTCGCACCTTGGCCGGCCACTAAGAGCGCGACGCCCAGCACAGCCAGGCGTGCGAACCATTTCCTCATGATGCCTCACCTTCAGGCGGGGGATTCCTGTGTAGATGAAGGCACACCATACGGAGACCGCGTGTCAACGAGTGGCGGAAAATTGTTTCATTCTCGTTTCCTTTCGCGGTGTAAATTTTCAGTACGCTTGGCAATACCGTGATCGAGTGCCTCGCCTGCCCGTTCTCCTCGCCGCCGTCGTGACCGTCGTGGCAGGGCTCGCCGTCCGGATGTGGTGGGACGGGCCGGTGCCCAAATACGCGGGTGACGCGCTCTACACCGTACTGATCTACGCGCTCGTCGTCCTGGTGCTGCCGCGCGTGCGGCCGTGGGTCGCCGCGGCGGGGTCGGGCGGGCTGAGCTGGGCGATCGAGTTCGCCCAGCTCGGCGAGATCCCGGCAGTCCTGCGGCCACTGCTGGGCAGCACCTTCAACCCGCCCGACCTGCTCTGGTACGCCGTCGGCGCGGCCGCCGCGGGCGCCGCGCACACCCTGTGGGCCTCCCGGCGCCGATCCCCCTGAGAGGTCAGTGGCAGCCGCCCGAGCCGCAGCACGACCCGGCCTGCGGCAGCAGCTCCCGGCCGCCGCCCAGCTCGTAGCCGGCCTCGACGACGGCCGACTCGATGACGGCCTGGTCGATCGGCGCGCTGCTGGTCACGACCATCTCCTTGGCCGCGAGGTCGACCTCGACGGCCTGAACCCCGTCGACCTTGCCGACCTCGGCCCGCACCGAGCCGACGCAGTGGCCACAGGTCATGCCCTCGACCTGGTACGCGGTGATCACCATGCCCGAACTCCTCTTCTCTCGGCTTCGCGGCCCACTATATACCCCCCAGGGGTAAATGCGCATACTTCCCTGATGTCCGGATAGGGGAGGGGAAAACGAAGGGACAGTCATGTTGAACGGCAAGACCATCGCGTTCCTGGTCGCTCCCGAGGGGGTCGAGCAGGTGGAGCTCACGGAGCCGTGGCAGGCGGTCAAGCAGGCGGGCGGCACGCCCCGGCTGGTCTCCACGTCCTCGGGACGGATCCAGGCGTTCAACCATCTGGACAAGGCCGACACCTTCGCCGTGGACGCCACGGTGGACGACGCCGACCCCGGCGACTTCGACGCCCTGCTGCTCCCCGGGGGCGTCGCCAACCCCGACTTCCTGCGCACGGTGCCGCAGGCGGTCCGGTTCGCGCACGCCTTCTTCGACGCCGGCAAACCGGTGGCCGCCATCTGCCACGCCCCCTGGACGCTGGTCGAGGCGGACGTCGTGCGCGGGCGTACGCTCACGTCCTGGCCGAGCCTGCAGACCGACCTGCGCAACGCCGGCGCGACCTGGAAGGACCAGGAGGTCGTGGTCTGCACGGACGGCCCGAACACCCTGGTCACCAGCCGCAAACCGGACGACCTCAAGGCCTTCTGCCAGGCCGCCACGGACGCCTTCTCGGCATAGGGTCCGAACCCGGCCCCGCGACCGCCCGAACCCGGCCCCGCGACCGCGTCAGCCTGCCCTGAGGCCGCGCCGGCCCCTTGGCGGGCTCAGGCGCGCAGCAGGGCCTCGGCGACGCCGCGCACCGAGCCCCTGAGCCGGTCGGCGCCGCCCTCGGCCATCACGTGCCGGGCGAGGTCGGCGTCGAAGGAGGCCAGCAGGGTGTGGGCGGCGAACTCGGCGTCGAGCCCCGGCGCCGCCGCCGCGACCAGCGCCGTCACGTGGGCGTGCCACCGCAGGTAGGTGGGGTCGCGGTATTTGTCGGCCGCGCAGGCCCGTTCGTGCGCGGCGAACAGCGCCAGGTTGCGCTCGGCCAGCCCGGCCAGCTCGTCCAGGAACGCGAGCAGCCGCTCCCGCGGCGGCGCCCCCGGCCCGAGCGGCGAGCCGGGCGACTCGATGGCCTCGGCCAGGGCGGCGGCGCGCTCGGCCAGCAGCTCCTGGAACAGGCCGGTCCTGCTGCCGAAGCGGCGGAACAGCGTGCCCTTGCCCACCCCCGCCGCCGCGGCCACCCGGTCGAGCGAGATGTGCTCGGCGCCGTGGGCGTCCAGGAGCTCTTCGGCGGCCCGCAGGATCGCCTCCCTGTTGCGGGTCGCGTCTGATCGCACCAAGGCCCCTCCTTGCAAGCGGACTGTCGGTCCCCATAGTATCCCGGCAGCGAAGCGGACCGCCGGTCCGCATGGTCGCGGGAGGATTTCGTATGCGCGCACTGGTGGTCGGCCCGGGGGCCGTGGGGCGGCTCGCCGACGTTCCCGAGCCCGTTCCTGGGGCCGGGCAGGCGCTCGTCGAGGTACGGCGGACGTCGGTCAACTTCAGCGAGCTGCGGCACATGGACCGCCTGCCCGAGGGCGTCGTGCTCGGCTACGACGCCGCCGGGGTGGTGCTGCGGCCCGCCGCGGACGGCACGGGCCCGGCCGAGGGCGCGCGGGTGGCGGCGTTCGGAGCGGGGGCGTGGGCGGAGCGGGCGGCGTTCGACACCGGCTCGCTCGCCGTGGTGCCCGACGGGGTGGACCTGGCGGTGGCCGCCGCCCTGCCGATGTCCGGCCTGTCCGCACTACGCTCACTACGCGCCGCCGGCGTCTCCCTCGGCTCGCGCGTGCTCGTGACGGGGGCGTCCGGCTCGGTCGGGAGGCTGGCCGTGCAGCTCGCCAGGCTGGCCGGGGCCCACGTCGTCGCCTCGGTGAGCTCCCCCGCCCGCGCCCTGGCCCTCGGCCCGGACGTGCACGTCGTGACCGGCCTGGACGGCGTGGCCCCCGTGGACGTCGTGATCGAGCTGGTCGGCGGCCCCACCCTGGTGACCGCCTGGGGCCTGCTCAAGCCGGGCGGCAACCTCCAGAGCATCGGCTGGGCCGGCGGGCAGCCGGCCGTCTTCCCGCCAGGCTCGACCTTCTCCCTCGGCCCCGCCCGCTCGATGCGCTCGTTCGGCGACGTCGACTCCCCCGGCCCCGACCTGGCCTTCCTGCTCGGCCTCGTGGCCGCGGGCGACCTGTCCGTCGAGATCGGCCGGCGCGTGCCCTGGGAACGCCTGGACGAGGCCGCCGCGGCCCAGCTCGACCGCACGGTCACGGGGAAGGTCGTGCTCGACATCGGCCCGGCGGGACACGGCCTCTCCTGACCACATCGAAACTCATCTGTCACACCTTGTCCCTCGGGAAGAAATGGTCTAGACCTAGACCAAACAGAGCGTCCTCCGCGCCCCCCAGGGAGACCTCATGTCACTCGAAGAGGATTCCAGGCGACTCGCCGAGCTCGGCTACAAGCAGGAGCTGGCCCGGACCTGGAGCGGCTTCTCCAACTTCGCGATCTCCTTCTCCATCATCTCGATCCTCGCCGGCTGCTTCACGACCTTCGGGCAGGCCTGGAACAACGGCGGCCCCATCGCCATCTCGTGGGGCTGGCCGCTGATCTCCGCGTTCATCCTGATCATCGGTTTCTGCATGTCGGAGCTGGTCTCGGCGTTCCCGACGGCGGGCGGCATCTACTGGTGGGCCGCCACCATGGGCAAGCCGATCCACGGCTGGTTCACCGGCTGGCTCAACCTGATCGGCCTCATCGCGGTCACCGCGTCGGTCGACTACGGCTGCGCCACGTTCCTCAACATCACGATCAGCCGCCTGACCGGCGGCGCGTGGGAGGGGACGCTCCCCCAGGCGTTCCTGCTGTTCGTGATCATCCTCATCCTGCACGCGCTCATCAACATCTTCAGCCACCGGCTCATCTCGCTGCTGCAGAACATCAGCGTGTGGTGGCACGTCGCGGGCGCGGTCGTCATCGTCGCGATCCTGGTCTTCGCGCCGTCCGAGCACCAGTCGCTCGGCTTCGTGTTCGGCGGCACGATCAACAACTCCGGCTTCGGCGACGGCGACGGCGGCGTGCCCTTCTGGCTGTACGTGCTCCCGCTCGGCTTCCTGCTCACCCAGTACACGATCACCGGGTTCGACGCCTGCGCCCACGTGTCGGAGGAGACGCAGGGCGCGGCCAGGACGGCCGCCCGCGGCCTGTGGCAGTCGATCTTCTACTCGGCGATCGGCGGCTGGATCCTGCTGCTGGCGTTCCTGTTCGCCGCGACCAACGTAGACGAGATCAACAAGCAGTCCGGCTTCGTCGGCGCCATCTTCGAGACCGCGCTCTCCTCCCCGCTGGCCACCGCGATCTTCGCGATCTCCACGATCGGCCAGTTCTTCTGCGGGATGAGCTGCGTGACCTCGATGTCGCGCATGACGTACGCGTTCTCGCGCGACGGTGCGGTGCCCGGCTGGCGGCTGTGGTCGAAGGTGGACCGCAACCGCACCCCGGTCAACGCGATCCTCGCCGGCTGCCTCATCGCCGCCCTGATCACCCTGCCCGCCCTGTACGCCCCGGCCGGCTCGACGACCCCGGTCGCCTTCTACGCCGTCGTGTCGATCGCGGTCATCGGCCTCTACCTGGCCTTCCTCATCCCGATCTGGCTGCGCCTGCGCATGGGCGACGCCTTCCGTCCCGGCCCGTGGACGCTCGGCCGCAAGTACCGGGTGCTGGGCTGGATCGCCTGCGTCGAGATCGTCATCGTGTCCATCTACTTCGTCATGCCGTTCTCCCCGGCCGGCGTGCCGGGCAACAAGGACTTCACCTGGACGTCGGTCAACTACGCGCCGATCGCGGTCGGCGTCGTGCTGATCGGCATCTGGTTGTGGTGGAGCCTGTCGGCCAGGCACTGGTTCACCGGCCCGCGCCGCACGATCGACGAGGTGCCGATCTCCTGACCACCCCTGTCTGCGGGCACGGCCGATCCGGCCGTGCCCGCCTTTTTGATGCTTGACACCCGTCAGCTAAAGGCTTTAGCTTTAAAGCTATAAGAGTTAGCAGAGAGGGGTCGGACATGACGGAGTTCCTGACGGTCGAGGGTGGACAGCTCGCCTACGACGTGACCGGCGAAGGGCCGCTGATGGTGCTGGCGCACGGCATGGGCGTCGGGCGGCAGTCGTTCAGGTTCCTGGTGCCCGAGCTGGTGGCGGCGGGTTTCCGGGTGGCGACCACCGACCTGCGCGGCCACGGCGAGTCCAGCCGCGATTGGCCCTCCTACACCCGCACCGACGTCGCGGGTGACATCCTCGCGCTGGTCCGCCACCTGGGCGGCCCCGCGATCCTGGTGGGCCACTCGTTCGCGGGCGGGGCCGTCACGATCGCCGCCGCGCAGGCGCCCGAGCTGGTCAGCTCCGTGGTGGAGATCGGCCCGTTCACCCGGGTGCAGAAGATCGACGGCGCCGGCCTGCTGCGCAACGCCCACCATCGCAAGGGGGCCATGCTGCTGCTCGGCGCGGCGCTCCTGCGCAGCATCGGGCTGTGGAAGAAGTACCTCGACCACGCCATGCCCGGCGTCAGGCCCGCCGACCACGCGGAGCACATCGCGGCGCTCGAAGCCGACCTGCGCCGGCCCGGCCGGATGGCCGTGGTCTCCAGGATGGGCCAGGTCGCCCCCACCGACGCCGGCGCCCGGCTTCCCGACCTGACCCGCGACGTCCTGGTCGTGATGGGCACGCTCGACCCCGACTGGGCCGACCCGCGCGCCGAGGCGGAGGGGATCGTGGCGGCCATGCCCGCCGGGTGCGGCCGGATCGCCATGATCGAGGGCGCCGGCCACTACCCGCACGCCCAGTTCCCGGCGCAGGTGGCCGCCGCGGTGACGTCGTTCGTCAAGGAGCGCGTCCATGCCTAGGGCGGCGTTGTCCCAGGACACGGTCGTCGACCTGGCGATGCGCGCGGTCGACGAGGGTGGGCCCGAGGCCCTGACGCTCTCGGCCCTGGCGGCCCGCGCCGGGGTCGCGACGCCGTCGCTGTACAAGCACGTGCGCAACCTGGCCGAGCTGCGCGAGCTGCTGTCGGTGCGGATCACCGACGAGATCTCCGACGCGCTGGGCCAGGCGGTGCTGGGCCGTTCGGGCGAGGAGGCCGTCGGCGCGCTCATGGACGCCTGGCGCGCCTACGTCACCCGCCACCCGCACCGCTACGCGATGGTCATCCAGCAGCCGCATCCCGGCATGCGGACGGCGGGCGAGCGCCTGATGGGCATCATGCTCGCGGCGCTGCGCGGCTACGGGCTGGCCGGCTCCGACGCGATCCACGCGGCCCGCTGCCTGCGCGCGGCGGCGCACGGGTTCGCGGTGCTGGAGGCGTCGGGCGCGTTCGGCCTGCCCGAGCTGCTCGACGAGAGCTACGACCTGCTCAAGCACATGGTCGTGGCCGGGCTGGCCACTCCCCGCTGAGGGCTCAGGACGCCTCGAAGGCGGCGGCCACGGCGGGCCGCACGTCGTGCATGGTGATGTCGTCCAGCTCGCGCTTGAGCGAGGTCATGTCCACGTCGGGCATGCCGCAGGCCACCGCCCAGTTCCAGGGCGTGAGGTCGCCGTCGACGTTGAGCGCGAACCCGTGGCTGGTGACGCCCCGGCTCTGGCGCATGCCGATCGAGATGATCTTGCGGCCGGTCGTGGACGTCCAGACGCCGGTCAGCAGCTCCGAGCCCGGCGGGGTGTCCCGCCGCTCGGCGGGCAGGCCGAGCTTGCCCAGCGCCTCGACCAGGCGCAGCTCCACCTCCCGCACGTAGTCGACGATGCCCTCGTCCTCGCCGAGCTTGACGATGAGATAGCCCACGAGCTGGCCGGGGCCGTGGTAGGTGAGCTGCCCGCCGCGCCCGGTCTCCAGCACGGGGATGCCGCGCGAGGGGTCGGGCAGGTGCTCGGCGGGGGTGCGCCGGCCGACGGTGTAGACGGGCGGGTGGCTGAGCAGCCAGAGCGTGTCCGGCCGTTCGTCCCGCTGGCGCTGCCCGACGAGGTCGGTCATGCGCTCCATCGCCGTGTCGTAGTCGACCAGATCGTCCTGCAGAAGTGTCAGCGGCCTTGCCCTCATCCTTCGAGGATAAGACGCATCCCGGACACCAGCGCACGCAGCCCGAACTCGAAGTCGCCGTCGGGGTCCTCCTCAGGCCGCACGTCGAGCGGCACGGCCGGGCCGCGTTCGTCGATCGCCGAGCCGAGGGCGAACCTGCCGACCGCGATCAGCGCCCTGACCGCCTGCTCGCCGGTGAATCCGGCCTCGGTCAGCGGCCTGATGAGCGCGGGCAGCTCGGCCAGCCGGCGCGGCGTGGGCCGGGACCCGGCGTGCACGAGCGCGCCGTCCCGGTACGACAGCAGCGCGCTGCGGATCACCCGGCCGCGGGACATGAGCCAGTTGTCCCATTCCTGACCCGGTTCTGGCACGTCGAGACGCTCCAGCGTGTCGGCGAGCATCTCCTCGGCCATCTCGTCGAGCAGCTCCTGCTTGTTCTTGAAGTGCCAGTAGAGGGCCGGCTGCTTCACGCCCAGCTCGTCGGCCAGCCTGCGGGTGGTCAGCCCGTCGATGCCGACCTCGTTGAGCAGCCGCAGGGCCGCGCGTACCGCCGTCCGCCGTTCCACGCTTGACAACTTATCAAAGATAAGGCTTTATCAGTGATAAGCACTTATCGTTGATAAGGAGACGTGGATGGACGTCGTCATCGCCGGGGCCGGCCCGGTCGGGCTGATGCTGGCCTGCGAGCTGCGCCTGCGCGGCGTGCGCACACTCGTGCTCGAACGGCTCGCCGCCCCCACCGGGCTGTCCAGGGCGCTCAACCTGCACCCCCGCTCGGTCGACACCTTCGCCATGCGCGGGCTGCTCGACCGGCTCGGCGACGCGCCCCGCCTGGACCTGCAGCACTTCGCCGGCATGCGGGTGCTCGACCTGACGGCCACGCGGACCCCGCACCCGTACGGGCTGCTGATCCCGCAGTCGCGGGTGGAGGAGATCCTGGAGGCGCGGGCGCTGGAGCTGGGCGCGCGGATCGTCCGGGGCCGGGCGGTGACCGGCCTGGCGCAGGACGGGTCGGGCGTGACGGTCGAGACCGGCGACGGCACGACGTACCGGGCGGGCTGGCTCGTCGGCTGCGACGGCGGCCGGAGCACGGTGCGCAAGCTGGCCGCGATCGCCTTCCCCGGCACCCCCGCCACCCTGGCCGCCTACGTCGGTGACGTCACGGTCACCGGCGGCACGCCGACCGGCTGGGTCCGCACCGGCCACGGCCTGTTCCAGTGGCCGTTCGTCCGGCCCGACGGCACGACCAGGATCCTGACCGTCGACCACGGCCGGGTGCACGCGGACCGGGACGCCCCCGTGACGATCGAGGAGTTCTCGGCCAGCGTGCGCCGGCACCTCGGGGACGCCGCCCCCGAGATCACCGGGGCGACCTGGCTGTCCCGCTTCTCCGACGCGGCCAGGCAGGCCGAGCACTACCGGGCCGGCCGGGTGTTCCTGGCCGGCGACGCGGCCCACGTGCACATGCCGTTCGGCGGCCAGGGGATGAACACCGGCCTCCAGGACGCCGTCAACCTGGGCTGGAAACTGGCCCTGGCGGTGCGCGGGACGGCCCCGGCCGGGCTGCTCGACAGCTACCACGCAGAACGGCACCCGGTGGCCGCCGCCGTGCTGGCGAACACCCTCCAACAGGTGGAGTTGTCCGCGCCGGACGCCGGGACGACTCGGCTGCGCGACCTGTTCGCCCAGCTCATGACCGTTCCCGAGGCCAACAGGATGCTGGCCGAGGACGTGAGCGCGGCGTCGGTGCGGTACGCGGCGGGCCAGAACCCGCTCGTCGGCGCCTTCATGCCCGAGGGCCTGCGACTGGACGAGGGGCGCGGGCTGCTCGTCACCTCCGACCCGGCCCTGCTCACCGCGGGGGCGCGCTGGGCCGATCGGGTGGACGTCGTGCCCGGCGACCGCGGGCTGCTGGTGCGGCCCGACGGTTACGTGGCCTGGGCCGAACCCTGCGCGGAGCCCGCCGAGGCGGCGCTCACGCGGTGGTTCGGCGGGCCGGCGGACGCGTCAGTGGGAGTAGCCCCTCGGCTCCTCCGGGACGAGGATCCACATGGCGACGTAGACCACCCAGAGCGGGCCGGGGATGAGCGACAGCAGCAGCCAGAGGATGCGGACGAGGGTCGGGGGCAGGCCCATCTTGTCGGCGAGCCCGCCGCAGACGCCGGCCAGAATCCTGTGCTCCCTTGAGCGGTACATGCTGTTCCTCCGTGTCGTGATGACCTACCGGTAAAACGGACAGCAGTGCCGCCGATATCCCGCTAGGGACCCTGAGAAAACCCTGTAAGGGTCAGCCACTCATGAGCCATGCCCAGATGTTCCCTGGTCAGTCCATGTCTGGGATCGACGTGGATCAACAGGAAATTCTCCAGACCCTGATGCACCCTGAGGTACTGCTCGTCCTGCGCCCACACCTGGTCGTCGAACCACACGAACGGCCGCCGCCCGGCGTACGCGGCGACGTGCGGCGTCTTGAACATCTCGCCGTGCTCGGTCCGGGTCCGGTCGGGGCCCATGGTGACGACCGGGAGCGTGGGCAGGCCGATCCTGGGAGAGATCCACTCGTTGGCGTGGTGCTCCCAGGTGGTGGCCCAGACCAGCTCGGCGCCCGTGGTCAGGGCCAGGTCGAGGAGCCGGCGGCCGTGGCGGGGGTTGAGGTGCACGGTGTAGACGTCGGTGCCGATCGTGCAGCGGTAGCGCCGGAAGTCGGGCGTGGGGCGGCCCATCGGGTTGAGCACGCCGTCGACGTCGAGCAGCAGCAGGGGTTTCACCTCGCCGCTCCGGCCCGGTGCTCCTGGGGGCTGACGCCGCGTACGCGCTTGAAGGCCGTGCTGAGCGCGAACGGGCTGCCGTAGCCGACCTTCCTGGCCACCGAGCCGATCGTGGCGTCGGGCTCGCGCAGCAGGTCGGCGGCGAGCGCGAGCCGCCAGTCGGTGAGGAAGGACATCGGCGGCTCCCCCACCAGATCGGTGAACCGCCTGGCCAGCGCCGCCCTGGAGACCCCCACCTCGGCGGCGAGGGCGGCGACCGTCCAGGGGTGGGCGGGGTTGTTGTGCAACATCCGCATCGCCCTGCCCACGATCGGGTCGCCCATCGCGCGGTACCAGGCGGGCGCCTCGTGGGTGGCGAACCACGACCGCAGCACGGCGATCAGCAGCAGGTCGAGCAGCCGGTCGAGCACCGCGGACTGGCCCGGGTCGTCCTTGACGATCTCGGCGCCGAGCAGCGAGCTGACCGGCCCGCCGGGCTGCACGAGGAGCTGGGGCAGCGCGTCGAGCAGGCGCCTGCTGACCTCGCCCTCCAGCGTGTACGTGCCGGTGATCAGCACGGTGCCGCCCGCCGGGTCGTTGCCCCAGGTGCGCACGCCGAGGTCCATCGACTGGTACAGCGACTCGCCGTCGACGGTGGTGCAGCGCTGGCCGGGGTGGATGACGATCTGCGGCGCGGTGCCGGGGGCGTCGGCCACCACGTACGGCTCCGGCCCCCGCAGGATGGCCACCTGCCCGGGTTCGAGGCGGACCGGCTCGCCCCTGTCCGGCAGCACCCACGCCTCACCGGACAGCAGGGCCACCAGCGTGAGCGGGGCCTCGTCCTGGATGCGCATCGACCACGGCGGGTCGAGGATGGACCGGAGCAGGAAGGCGCTCCGCGCTCTCGGTCCGTCGAGCAATGCCGCGAGCTGATCCATGGGCCAGACGATCGCATATGGCAACGCGCTTCTCAACCATGGAGAGTCTTATGGGTATGACGGCTTACTAGATGCATGACGATTTTGGTTCTTGGCGGAACCGGCAAGACCGGCCGCCGTGTCGCTGACCGGCTCACCTCTCTCGGCCTTCCCGTGCGGATCGGCTCCCGTTCGGCCACGCCGTCCTTCGACTGGGCGGACCGCTCCACCTGGGCCGCCGCGCTCGACGGCGTCGAGTCCGTGTACGTGTCCTACTACCCCGACCTGGCGTTGCCCGGCGCGTACGAGGACGTCAGGGAGCTCACCCGGCTCGCCGCGGACGCCGGGGTGCGGCGGCTGGTGCTGCTGTCGGGCCGGGGCGAGCCGGGCGCCGAGGCGAGCGAGCAGACCGTGCGGGAGTCCGGCCTCGACTGGACGATCGTGCGCTGCGGCTGGTTCATGCAGAACTTCAGCGAGGGCTTCCTCTTCGACCAGGTCCTCGACGGCGTGCTGGCGATCCCGGTGGCCGACGTGCCCGAGCCGTTCGTGGACGCCGACGACATCGCCGACGTGGCCGTGGCCGCCCTCACCCAGGACGGGCACGCGGGCCGCCGGTACGAGCTGACCGGCCCGAGGCTGCTGACGTTCGCCGACGCGGCGGCCGAGCTGTCGAAGGCCACGGGCCGCACGATCACCTCGATCCAGGTCACGCCGGAGGAGTACGTGGCCGGGGCGGTGGCGGCGGGCGTGCCGAAGGAGGAGGCCGAGGGCCTGACCGGGCTGTTCACCGAGGTGCTCGACGGCCGCAATGCCCACGTGACGGACGGCGTCCTGGAGGCGCTCGGCCGTCCGGCCCGCGACTTCGCCGACTACGCCGGGGCCAACGCCGCGGTGTGGTCCGCACGCTGAGGGCGGGCCGGCTCTCCCCCGGCCTGCTCAACCTGCTGGGCGGGCAACTGCGTGGCCCCCGTTTCCGCTAACCTCACCCTGGTCACTCCCGTAACCGGAAGGTGTAGTCGTGATCGGCTGGCTCGAAGCGGTGGTGCTGGGGCTCGTCCAGGGGCTCACGGAGTTCCTGCCGATCTCCTCCAGCGCCCACATCCGTGTGGTCTCGGCCTTCTTCGGCTGGCAGGACCCGGGGGCGGCCTTCACGGCGGTCATCCAGCTGGGCACCGAGGCCGCGGTGCTCATCTACTTCCGCAAGGAGCTGTGGGAGATCGTCTCCACCTGGGTCCGCTCGCTGTTCGACCGGGAGCTGCGCGGCCACTGGGCGGCCCGCATGGGCTGGTACGTCATCGTCGGCACGCTCCCGATCGGCGTGCTCGGCCTGGTGTTCAAGGACCAGATCGAGACCGTCTTCCGCGACCTGCGGCTGGTGGGCACGACGCTGATCGTCTTCGGCTGCATCCTGTGGTTCGCCGACCGCACCGCGCGCAACAAGCTCACCCTGGAGAAGCACCTCAGCTTCACCCACGCCGTCGTCTACGGCTTCGCGCAGGCGCTGGCCCTCATCCCGGGCGTCTCCCGCTCGGGCGGCACGATCACGGCGGGCCTGCTGCTCGACTACCGCCGCGAGGACGCCGCCAAATACTCGTTCCTGCTGGCCATCCCCGCCGTGCTGGCCTCCGGCGCGTTCGAGCTGAAGGACATCGGCGAGGGGCAGGCCCCCGCGTGGGGGCCCACCATCCTGGCGACGCTGATCTCGTTCGCCGTCGGCTACGCGGCGGTGGCCTGGTTCCTGAAGTACATCAGCACCCACCGGTTCACCGCGTTCGTGATCTACCGCATCCTGCTCGGCTTCTTCGTCATCCTGGCGGTCACCCTGGGCTGGATCCCGGCCTAGGCCGACACGGCCGTCCGGTCGAGGGCGGGCGAGGGGTAGTAGGCCGCCCACGCCTCGTCGCCCATGCGCAGGACCTTCAGGCCGGTCCAGCCGAGGCCGGCGACGGGCAGGGCCCAGAACAGCACGGTCACGGGGCCGTACTCGATGGGGAAGGAGACGACGTACCCGACGAAGACGAGCAGTGGCACCCACCAGCCGACGAACCCGGCCCGCCACACGGCGACGACCAGCAGCGGCAGGCCAAGCACGGCGAAGAACATCCACGGCATCTGGAAGCCGAAGATCACGCCGGGCAGGTTCAGCATCTCGTCGAGGATCTTCTGCGCCTGCTCCGGCGGGTTGTGCCGGCCCAGCCACCACTCGACAGGGTCGATCATCAGCAGGGCCGACGTCGAGATGTAGCCGATGGCCGTCGCCGCGCCGGCGATGTGGCCGAGCACGGTGGCCTTGCGCCTGGTGAGGTGCACCAGGGCGATGGCCGCCAGGCCCATGAACATCCAGCTCCAGTGGTAGAGCGCCGACTCGGCCTGGGCCAGCGCGGGGTTGTCGCCGTAGCTGACCGCCTCGCGGGAGTCGCCCCACGTGCCGGGGTCGATGACGACGGCCACGAACTGCAGGAGCGGGGCCGCGATGAGCAACGTGCCCGCCGCGACGCGGCGGAAGGTCACCTGGTTCCTGAACATGCCGGCGACGGTACGTGCCGCCGCCGCCACCCGTCGTCCGCCTGCGGGGCGACCGGAGGTCACCTCCGAGGCGGAGAAGATCAGACCGCCACCGGCGTGCGCGGGGCGGCGGGGGCCGCCTGCGCCCGGCGTCGGGGCAGGGCGAGCAGGACCAGGCCGAGCAGCGCCCACAGGGCCAGCACCCCGACCGGCGTCCACAGGGCAGCGCCGCCGAAGAACACCGTGTTGCGCACCGCCTCGGCGGCCGGGCCCACGGGCAGGACGCGGCCGACGGCGGCGTACCACTCGGGGATGTAGCGGGCGCCGAGCGGCCCGCCGCTAGCCGGGAGCCCGATCGGGACGAACAGCAGCGCCGCCACCCCGACCCCCGGTGTGCCGATGACCTTGACCAGCCCGGCGACCACCAGGCCGACCGCCAGCGCGATGCCCGACGAGACCGCCACCAGCGGTCCGAAGCTGCCCGGCAGCGCGCCGAACACCATGTCGGCCAGCCACGCGACGGCCGTGCCCGCCACCAGCGAGCCCGCGGCCAGGACGCCGGCCCGTGCCGCCGCGCCCAGGCCAGGCGCGATCCGGGCGAGCAGCACGGCCAGCGCGATCCCCGGCAGCAGCACGCTGAGCACGTAGAACATGCCGGAGATGCCGCCGGCGTCACCGGGCGGCAGCGGGACGGCGTCCTCGACCTTCAGGGTGCGGCCCTGCGCCTGCGCGGCCCCCTGGAAAGCCGCGGTGATCACCGTCGCGCCGGTGCGGCCGCCCGCGCTCGCCACCACCAGCCTGCCCTCCCGCGGGACGAGCACGGCGTCCACCTCCCGGTCCAGCAGCGCGGCCCGCGCGGCTGCGGCCGACCCGTACGGGCTCAGCGTGAACGCCCCCGCCCGCCGCCCGTCGATGCCGCTCTGGAGCTGCCGCACCTGCTCGGCGGGCGCGACGACGGCGACCGGCACGCCGTGGGGTTCCGGCGCGTGGAAGGCACCGAGGAACGACCCGGCGAACAACATCCCGAGCAGCGCGACCCCGAACACGAGGCCAATGATCCTGCGCATTTTTTCACCACCTGATGAGTTCATCGATGTTGAATTTGAGGGTAGATGAATTCCACGTGGTTGAATAGCCCCATGGCCGAGGAACGCGGAAGACGACCGGGAAACCCGCAGACCAGGCAGGAGATCCTGGAGGCGGCGATGGAGTCCTTCGCCGCCCACGGCTACGGCGGCACCACGATCAGGGCCGTGGCGCGGGCCGCGGGCGTCGACCCGGCGCTGGTGATGCACTTCTTCGGCAACAAGGACGGTCTGTTCGAGGCCGCGATCAAGGCCAGCATGCCGGTCGCGCTGATGGTCGGCGCCCTCGACGGCGACGCGTCGGGCATCGGCGAGCGGCTGGTGACCCGCTACCTGGAGTTGTGGGAGGACCCGCGGCACGGCCCCCGGCTCTCGGCCGTGCTGCACGCGGCCGCCGCCACCCCGGCGACGGCCGCGCTGCTGAAGGAGCTGCTGGGCCGGGAGCTGCTCGCCCCGATCGCCCGCCGGCTGCCCGGCGCCCATCCCGAGGTCCGCGCGCTGCTGGCGGCCTCGCAGCTGCTCGGCCTGGCCATGATCCGCTACATGCTCAGGCTCGACCCGCTGGCCTCGCTGCCCGCCGGCCAGGTCGCGGCCCTGACCGCGCCCAACGTCCAGCGTTACCTGACGGGCACGCTCTCGCTCGACGAGATCGCCGCCGCCCGGGGGTAGGTCGCCAGGGTGAACAGCAGCGCCGCCACGCCGAGCCCGGTGGCCAGCACGACCACCCCTGCCCTGCCGTACGCGTCCAGGGCCACGCCGCCCGCGATGCCGGCCGCGAACAGGCCGACGTACTGGGCGGACGACAGCAGGCCGAGCCCGATCGGCACGTTGTCCGGCACCGCGGCCACCGTCCTGAACTGCTGGGCCGGCGCGATCAGCCAGCCGAGCGCGCCCCACAGGAACGCCCAGACCAGCGCGATCGGCAGGGCCAGGTTCGCGACGGGGATCAGGGCCATGAAGGCCGTGGAGGCGGCCAGGCCGATCAGCACCATCCTGCGCGGCCCGTAGGCGTCGGTGAGACGCCCGCCGAGCTGGTTGCCCACGATGCCGCCGAGCCCCCACGCCCACAACACGGCCGGCAGCGGCAGGTCGAACAGCGACCCGATGTAGGTGTAGGCGGTGAACCCGGCGCCGAACATCAGCAGCTGGGTGACCAGCACCACCAGCACCCGCCGGTCGGCCAGCGGCGCGAACCGCTCGCCGAGCCGTCCCGACACGGCGACCCTGACGTCGGGCACGAGCGCCGCCACCCCGGCGAAGCCGATCACGCCCAGCCCGACGACCAGCCACATCGTCGTCCGCCAGCCCGAGACCGAGCCCAGCCAGGTGCCCAGCGGCACGCCGACGGCCGAGGAGACGCTCAGCCCGCCCATCACCAGCGCCAGCGCCCGCCCGCGCCGGTCGGGCGAGGTCAGCACGTTGGCCACGCCCGAGGCGGTCGGGGTGAACATCGCCGCTCCGGCCGCGGCGACCACCCGCGTGGCCATGACCAGCGGGTACGTCGGAGCCAGCGCGGTCAGCACGTTGCCCGCGACGAACACGGCCAGCGCCAGCAGCAGCAGCCGCCTGCGCGACAGGCGGGCGGTGAGCGCGGCCAGCAAGGGGGACAGCACCGCGTACGCCAGGGCGAACACGGTCATGAGCTGCCCGGCGGCGGACGTGGAGATCCGGAGGTCCGCGGAGATGGGGGTGAGCAGGCCGGCGGTGACGAACATGCCAGTACCGATGGCGAAATTTCCGGCAGCAAGGGGATAGAGCCGGGAACTCATGGAACCTCCAGCCAAATAGTTGGACGGGCATCAAACTGTCATTACAGTTGGATGGTTGTCAAACAATCAGAGGGAGGTAGGGTTCCACCATGCGCCTGCTACCGCACCCCGCGAAGGAGGACATCCAGCTCACCGAGGTCCTGCGCGCGCTCGCCGACCCCGTCCGGCTGGAGATCGTGGTCCGCCTGGCCACCCTGGGCGAGATGACGTGCACCGCCGCCGGCGACCATCTCGGCGTCCACAAGTCGACGGCCTCCCACCACTACCGCTCGCTGCGCGAGGCCGGCGTGATCATCTCCAAGCAGGAGGGCCGGCTCAAGTACATCAGCCTGCGCCGCGGCGACCTCGACGCACGCTTCCCCGGCCTGCTCGACTCCGTGTTGTCCGCCTCACATGCCCCCGCCTGACCGGCTGCCGATCCACGACGCGCTCCCGGAGCTGCTCGCCACGCTGGAGCGCCACGGCACGACGGTGCTCACCGCGCCGCCCGGCACGGGCAAGACCACGGTCGTGCCCCTGGCGCTGGCCGAGACCGGGCTGCGGGTGCTGGTCGCCGAGCCCCGGCGGCTGGCCGTACGCGCGGCGGCCCGGCGCATGGGCGTCAGCTACACGATCCGCGGCGAGCGGCACACCGGGGCGAACCCCATGGTCGAGGTCGTCACCACCGGCGTGCTGCTCCAGCGGCTCCAGCGCGACCAGGAGCTCGCCGGGGTCGACGCGGTCGTGCTCGACGAGTGCCACGAACGCCATCTCGACGCCGACACCGCCCTCGCGTTCCTGCTCGACGTGCGCGCGACACTCCGTCCCGACCTGCGGCTGCTGGCCACCTCGGCGACCGCCGACGCGGCCCCGTGGTCCCTGCTGATCGGCGGGCCCGTGGTGGCCGCCTCGGGGACGGCCCATCCCGTGGAGACCGTGTGGGCGCCGCCGGAGCGTCCGGTCGCGCCGCCCCACGGCCTGCGCGTCGATCCGGCGCTGCTGTCGCACGTGGCCTCGGTCGTCCGGCGGGCGTACGCCGAGCGCGACGGCGACGTGTTGTGCTTCCTGCCCGGCGTGGGAGAGATCGCCAGGGTCGCGGGGATGCTGGGCGACCTCGACGTGCTCCAGGTGCACGGCCAGGCGCCGGCCCGCGTCCAGGACGCCGTCCTGTCGCCCGGGGCCGGCCGCCGGGTCGTGCTGGCCACGTCGGTGGCCGAGTCGAGCCTGACGGTGCCGGGCGTCCGCGTGGTGGTGGACTCGGGGCTGGCCCGCGAACCCCGTACCGACCACGCCAGGGGGCTCGGGTCGCTCACCACGGTCCGGGTCTCGAAGGCGTCCGCAGACCAGCGTGCCGGCCGCGCCGGGCGGGAGGCCCCCGGGGCCGTGTACCGCTGCTGGACGGCGGCCGAGCACGAACGCCTGGCCGACCACGCGCGGCCGGAGATCGCGCTCGCCGACCTGACCGGGTTCGCGCTCCAGGCGGCCTGCTGGGGCGACGCGGACGCGGTCGGCCTCGCCCTCCTCGACCGGCCGCCGCCCGCCGCGATGGCGGCCGCCGTCCGCACCCTTGAGGCGCTGGGCGCGCTGGAGGCCGGCCGGGTGACCGGTCGCGGCCGGCGCATGGCGCTCGCCGGCGTGCATCCCCGCCTGGCCAGGGCCCTGCTCGACCTCGGCCCGCGGGCCGCCGAGGTGGTGGCGCTGCTGTCGGAGCAACTGCCCAGGGACGCGGGCGACGACCTCGCGGAGGTCTGGCGTACGGCCCGCGGGGGCGGCACCGGCTTCGCGGCCCGCTGGCGCCAGGAGACCAGGCGCCTCGCCCGCGCCTCTGGCCAGGGGTCGGACGTGCGAGAGGTGGGTGACGACGCGCTGGCCGGGATGGCGGTGGCGCTGGCGTTCCCGGAACGCGTGGCACGGCGGCGCGGCGGCGGCTATCTCATGGCGTCGGGCACGCAGGCCCAGCTCGCCGAGGGCTCCAAACTGTCCACCGCGCCGTGGCTGGCGATCGCCGTCGCCGACCGGCCCACGGGCTCGGCCTCGGCCCGCGTGCGCCAGGCCGTGGTGATCGACGAGGAGATCGCCAGGCTGGCCCTGCCCGTGACGGTCGAGGAGGAGGTCGCCTGGCGGGTGCCGCCGGGCGAGCGGCGCGGCGACGTGTCGGCCCGCGTGGTCGAACGCCTGGGCGCGATCGAGCTGTCCGCCACGCCGCTCAAGGACGCCGACGTACGCCCCGCCATCCTGCACGGCCTGCGCACCGAAGACCTCCTGACCTGGACGAGACAGGCGAAGGAGCTGAAGGACCGCCTGACCTTCGCCCATCGCGCGATCGGCCCCCCGTGGCCCGCCACCGACGACCTGATCGCCCTGGCCGACCAGTGGCTGGAGCCGGAGCTGTCCAGGGCCCGCCGCCGGGCCGACGTCGAACGCATCGACGTGGCCGCCGCCCTGCGCCGCCTGATCCCGTGGAGCGAACGCCTGGAGAACGTGGCCCCCGAACGCGTCGAGGTGCCCAGCGGCTCGCAGATCAGGATCGACTACTCCGGCGAGCAGCCGGTGCTGGCGGTGAAGCTGCAGGAGCTGTTCGGCTGGGAGGAGACGCCGCGGATCGCCGGGGTCCCTTTGCTGGTCCACCTGCTCTCCCCGGCGGGCCGTCCGGTGGCGGTGACCGCGGACCTGGCCTCGTTCTGGCGTGAGGGCTACCGGTCCGTACGGGCCGAGATGAGGGGCCGCTACCCTAAGCACCCATGGCCGGAGGATCCGCTCACCGCGCCGCCGACCCGCCGCGTCAACCGGAGCAGACCTTGATCGACGAAGCCGTCCGCGACAACGCCGCCTGGTGCGACACGATGTGCCGGGCGCACGGCCGTCCCGGCGTCTTCGGGCCGCTCGCCTGGACCAACCCGGCCAGGACGCCCGTCCTGTACCCCGACGCCGTCACGCTCTCCCCCGACGCCGGTCCGGCCGACGTGCTCGGCCACATCGACGCGGGCTCGGGCGCCTCGGTCAAGGACAGCTTCGGCACGCTCGACCTGCCCGGCTTCGACGTGCTGTTCACCGCCCAGTGGATCGGCCGGCCCGCGCCCGGCGCGCCCGCGCGTCCCCTCCGGGCGGCCACCGGCGACCCGATCGTGTGGGAGGTGGCCGCCGACCCCAGGGCGCTGGGCGAGTGGGCGCAGGCGTGCTTCTCCGGCGGCGCGCCCGGCCTGTTCCCGCCCGCGCTGCTCGACGAGCCGCAGGTGCGGCTGGTGCACGGCAAGATCGGGGCCGACGTGGTCTGCGGCGCGGCGCTCAACGCGAGCGGCACGGTGACGGGCGTCTCCAACGTCTTCGCCGCCGGCTGCGACGAGTCCGCCGCCTGGGAGGGCACGGTGGCGATGGCGGCCGAGCTGTTCCCCGGCCGCCCGCTGGTCGGCTACGAGAGCGACCCGTCGGCCGCCCTCGCCCACGGCTTCACCACCCTCGGCCCCCTCCGCATCCTGCTCAAGCCCTGACCCGCCGGGCGCCGGTCAGTCCGTCAGGTCGGCCGCCGTCAAACCGGCGCGGACCGGATGGGTCACCTCGCCCACCCCCATGTCCTTGAAGCCACTCGACGTGCCCACGCACACCACCGGCCCGTCGAAGTCCCGGCGCAGCTTCCGGTAGCCCGCCAGGCCCGCCGCCCCCGACAGCTCCTGCCATATGCCCTGCCGCGCCAGGTCCCGCTGGGCGGCGCGCATCTCGTCGTCCGTCACGAGCACCGCCTCGCCGCCGCTGTCGCGCACCGCCAGCACGCCCCGGTGGCCGCCGACCGACCCCGCGATCCCGTACGCCCGGCTGGCTCCCAGCTCGACGACCGCCGCGGGTGAGCCCTCGGCCAGGGCCCGCGCGTTGGGGCCGCCCGCGGCCGGCTCGCAGGAGAACATCCGCGGCACGTCCCCGGCCGCCCCGAGCAGCCGCAGCTCGGTGAAGCCCTTCCACATCCCGAACAGCAGCTCGGCGTACCCGGTGGGCGCGAAGACCGCCGCGGGGACCCGTCCGAGCTGCCGGAACAGCTCGTACGCGATCGTCTTGTACCCCTCGGGGCCGAACGGGTGGCCGGTGTGGGTCACGGTCTGGTTGCTGACCGGGTGGTAGCCCAGCCGCTCCACGACCTCCCGCAGCAGCGGCCACCGCTCCTCCACCGGCACGGAGAACACCTTGGCCCCGTACGCCCGCACGAACGCCTGCACGCCGGCCGGCGAGTCCGCCGAGGCCAGCACGATGGCGGGCAGCCCGGCGCGGGCGGCGTACGCGGCGGCCGAGGCGCCGTGGTTGCCGGACGAGGCCACCACCACCCCGGCCGCCCCCTCCGCCAGGGCCGCGCTGACCGCCACCCGGTTCAACCGGTCCTTGTGCGACCAGGTGGGGTTCTGGGACTCGTCCTTGACGTAGATCCCGTCGAACTCCAGCAGCGGCGTCCCGCCCTCGCCCAGCGTCGGCGCCTCCAGGGACGGCAGCAGCGGCGACCACCGCGCGATGTCCGGCCCCGGCTCCTGGTCGAACAGACCCTTGTCGACGCGCGCGTAGTCGTAGACGACCTCCACCGGATAGGCGATCTCGGTGGTGCTGGTCCGCGGGCAGCCCCTCGTGAGCGGCGGGGACAGCGGGAACTCGATCGAAGGGTCACCCAGCGAGCGCTGGCGGATGGCAAGCGAAGATCCGTTCACGCGCATGGAGTTTATATGGCTATCATGGTGATATCACTTCGATAGCAAGGAGTCGCGATGGAACGTCGTGCTTTCCGGGTCAACGGATTCCTGGTCCTGCTCGTCCTCCTCCTGCTGGGCGGCGCGGCGCTGGTCTCGATCGAGACGCTCGGCATAGCCTGGATCGTGCTCTTCGCGCTCGTGGCCTCCGGCTTCACCGTGGTCAACCCCAATGAGGCGAAGGTCGTGCAGTTCCTCGGCCGCTACGTCGGCACGGTCAACGTGGCGGGGCTGCAGTGGGTGACGCCGTTCACCACCAAGCGCCGCATCAGCCTCCGGGTGCGCAACTTCGAGACCGCCAAGCTCAAGGTCAACGACGCCGACGGCAACCCGGTCGAGATCGCCGCGGTGGTGGTCTACAAGGTCACCGACACGGCCAAGGCCGCCTTCTCCGTCGACGACTACGAGGAGTACATCGCGATCCAGTCCGAGGCCGCCGTGCGCCACCTCGCGACCACCCACCCGTACGACTCGCACGAGCCCGAGCGCACCAGCCTGCGCGACGGCGCCGAGGTGGCCGGCGAGCTGACCGCCGAGCTGCGCGAGCGCACCGAGCTGGCCGGCGTCGAGGTCCTGGAGGCCCGCATCACCCACCTGGCCTACGCGCCGGAGATCGCCCAGGCCATGCTGGTGCGCCAGCAGGCCAGCCAGGTGGTGGCCGCCCGCACCAGGATCGTCGAGGGCGCGGTCGGCATGGTCCAGCTCGCGCTCGACCGGCTGGCCGCCGAGGGGGTCGTGGAGCTCGACGAGGAGCGCAAGGCCCAGATGGTCTCCAACCTCCTGGTCGTCCTGTGCGGCGACCGGGCGACCCAGCCGGTGGTGAACGCCGGCAGCCTGTATGGCTGAGCGCAAGAAGCTCCTGCTCCGCCTCGACCCGGCCGTCTACGACGCCATCGCCAAGTGGGCGGCCGACGACCTGCGCAGCATCAACGCGCAGATCGAGTTCGCGCTGCGGCTGGCGCTGAAGGAGGCCGGGCGGGAGCCCGGCAGGAGCTCTCGCAAGGAAGAGTGAAAACCTGCACACTCTAGACATGTTGTGGGCAGGCAGGACCGCCATCGAGATCGCGGCGGCCGTCCGGCGCGGCGACGTCACGGCCACCACCGTCCTGGAGGAGCACCTTCACCGCATCTCCGAGCGGGATTCCCGGGTCGGCGCCTTCCGGCTGGTCAGGAAGCAGGCGATGGACGAGGCGCGGGCCGTGGGCGACCGCCGCGACCTGGCCGACCTGCCGCTCGCCGGGGTGCCGGTGGCGGTCAAGGACAACCTGGAGGTGGCCGGCGAGCCCACCCGCGGCGGCTCGGCGGCCACGTCCGGCGCGCCCGCCCGGGAGGACCATCCGGCCGTGGCCCGCCTGCGCGCGGCGGGCGCGGTGGTGGTCGGGCTGACCAACCTGCCGGAGCTGGGGCTGGTCGGCTTCGGCGACAGCCCGTACGGCATCGTGCGCAACCCCTGGAACCTGGCCCGCACCGCCGGCGGCTCCTCCTCGGGCAGCGCGGCGGCGGTGGCGGCCGGGATGGTCCCTATCGCGCTCGGCAACGACGGCATGGGGTCGCTGCGCATCCCCGGCGCCTGCTGCGGCGTGCTGGCCGTCAAGCCGGGAACGGGCCTGGTCCCGCCGCCCGCCGACGACTGGGACGGGCTCACCGAGAACGGCCCGCTCGCCACGACCGCGGCCGACCTGTCGCTCGCGCTGTCCGTCCTGGCCGCCGACCCGGCGCTGGCCGAGGCGTGGCGCACCGGCCACCGGGTCGAGCCGAAGCCGCGCATGCTGCGCTCGGTCTGGGCCGACGACGACGAGGTGTGGGAGCCGCAACCGCCGCAGGACAGCCCGGAGCCGTTCGACCTGCGGGTGGCCTACGCCCCTCAGCCGCTGCCGCCGGGCCTGCCCGTCGACCGGGAGTTCCAGGCGGCGGTGCGAGCGGCCGCCGAGACGTTGCGGCACGCCGGGCACACCGTGGTCGAGCACCCGCACCGCCTGCCCGCCTGGCTCGGCCCCGCCGGGGTGGCCACCTGGCTCGGCCGGGCCGCCGCCGCCGCCGACGGCCTCGATCCGCACGCCCTGGAACGGCGTACCCGCGCGCTCGCCCGCGCCGGCCGCGTGCTCACCAGGATCGGCCTGGACGGCAGGCGCGGCCGCGAGCGCTGGAGCGGCTACGGCGCCGACACCTGGTTCGGCGACGCCGACGTGATGATCACGCCGGCGCTCGCCGCCCTGCCGCCGCGCGCCGACCGCTGGGGCGGGCGCGGCCTCCTGCCCAACCTGCTGGCCAACGTCAGGTACGCGCCCACCACCGGCCCGTGGAACCTGTGCGGCTGGCCCGCGATGGCCGTGCCGGTCGCCACGCACTCCAGCGCGCTGCCGATCGGCGTGCAGCTCGTGGCGCCGCCGGGCGGCGAGCCGCACCTGCTGGCCCTGGCCGCCCAGCTCCAGGCGGCCCACCCGCCGCTGCGCCCGCCCGGCTTCTCCTGACCGCCCGGCTTCTCCTGACCGCCGGTTTTCTCCTGACCGCCTGTTTCTCCTAGACGCCGGCCGGGTGCCAGACGGTCTTGGTCTCCAGGAACCGCGTCATCCGCCCGAGCCCCGGATCGGCCGTCCAGTCCTCGCGCACGGGGCGCAGCACGCGCTTGAGGTTCTCGGCCGCCTCCTGCTCGCAGCGCAGCGCCAGGTCGGCGTCCTCGACCCCGGTGAGGTCGAGCGCGTTGACGTCCATGTGCGCGGCCAGCCAGGGCGCCAGCTCGGCCTGGTGACCGGTCAGGATGTTGACCACCCCGCCCGGCAGGTCGGACGTGGCCAGCACCTCGGCCAGCGTGATCGAGGCGAGCGGCGAGGGCTCGGAGGCGACCACGACGCACGTGTTGCCGGTGACGATCACCGGCGCGACCACGGACACCAGCCCGAGCAGCGGATCGGCGGGCGCGACCACGGCCACGACCCCGGTCGGCTCCGGCGAGGACAGGTTGAGGTACGGCCCCGCCACCGGGTTCGCCGACCCGCGCACCGCCGTGATCTTGTCGGACCAGCCCGCGTACCAGACCAGCCGGTCGACCGCCGCGTCCACCGACTCCAGGGCGGCCTTCTTGCCCAGGCCCAGCTCCTCGGCGAACTGCCCGCGCCGCCCCTCCAGCATCTCGGCGACGCGGTAGAGGATCTGCCCCCGGTTGTAGGGGGTCGCGCCGGACCAGCCGGGGAACGCCTTGCGCGCGGCCACCACGGCGTCGCGCGCGTCCTTGCGCGAGGCGCGCGAGGCGTTGGCGAGGAAGTCGCCCTTGGGCGAGGTCACGGGATAGGACCTCCCACTCTCCGAGCGCGGGAAGGCCCCGCCGATGTACAGCTTGTAGGTCTTTCTGACGGACAACCTACTCATCGCCCTGACCTCTCCACGTGGACTCCTGCGACGTCTGAACCGGGGCGAACACCTGGCCGCACCTGCTGACGCCGCAGCGGTGGGCGTACCAGCCGACGCGTACGGGCCGACCGGCGCGGGCGAAGGCGTGCCCGCGGGTGGCCTGGGCACGCCGCCCGGACCGCCCGGCACGGCGATGATCACACGTCAAGGTAGGCCTCCAGCCCCGCGAGCCCGCCCTCACGTCCGTACCCCGACTCCTTGTAGCCGCCGAACGGCGAGGTGGGGTCGAACTTGTTGAACGTGTTGGCCCAGACGACCCCGGCCCGCAGCCGATCGGCCATCCACAGGATGCGCGAGCCCTTCTCGGTCCAGACCCCGGCCGACAGCCCGTACGGGGTGTTGTTGGCCTTCTCCACGGCCTCGGCCGGGGTGCGGAAGGTCAGCACGGACAGCACCGGCCCGAAGATCTCCTCCCGGGCGATCCGGTGGGACTGGGCGACCCCGGTGAACAGGGTGGGCGGGAACCAGTAGCCCCGGTCGGGCAGCTCGCACGCGGGCGACCAGCGCTCGGCGCCCTCGTCGGCCCCGGCCTCGGACAGCTCGCGGATCTTGGCGAGCTGCTCGGCCGAGTTGATCGCGCCGATGTCGGTGTTCTTGTCGAGCGGGTCGCCGAGCCGCAGCGTGCCGAGCCGCCGCTTCAGCGACTCCAGCAGCTCGTCGTGCACGGACTCCTGCACCAGCAGCCGGGAGCCCGCGCAGCAGACGTGGCCCTGGTTGAAGAAGATGCCGTTGACGATGCCCTCGACCGCCTGGTCGACGGCGGCGTCCTCGAACACGATGTTCGCGGCCTTGCCGCCGAGCTCCAGCGTGAGCTTCTTGTCGGTGCCCGCGACCGTGCGGGCGATGATCCGGCCGACCTCGGTCGAGCCGGTGAAGGCCACCTTGTTCACGTCGGGGTGGGCCACCAGGGCGGCGCCGGTCTGGCCCGCGCCGGTCACGATGTTGACCACGCCGGGCGGCAGCTCGGCCTGCTGACAGATCTCCGCGAACAGCAGCGCGGTCAGCGGGGTCGTCTCGGCGGGCTTGAGCACCACCGTGTTGCCGCAGGCCAGCGCGGGAGCGATCTTCCAGGCCAGCATGAGCAGCGGGAAGTTCCACGGGATGACCTGACCGGCCACGCCGAGCGGCTTGCCGCCACTGTGCCCGTCCGTCGTCCTCCGGCCGAACCCGGCGTAGGCCAGCTTGTCGGCCCAGCCCGCGTAGTAGAAGAAGTGGGCCGCGACCAGCGGCAGGTCGACGTCGCGCGACTCGCGGATGGGCTTGCCGTTGTCGAGGGACTCCAGGACGGCCAGCTCGCGGGCCCGCTCCTGGATCAGGCGCGCGATGCGGAACAGGTACTTGGCCCGCTCGGCGCCCGGCAGTGCGCTCCACACGCCGAACGCCTTGCGCGCCGCCTGCACGGCCCGGTCGACGTCGTCGGAGGAGGCCGAGGCGACTTCCGCCAGCTTCTCCTCCGTCGCCGGGTTGACCGTCTTGAAGGGGGAGCCGGAGCCGTCCGCGAACTCACCGTTGATGAACAACCCGTACGACGGCTTGAGATCGACAATGTCGCGCGACTCTGGCGCGGGTGCGTAGTCGAACATCGCCGTCACGCCAGGGTGAGGTATAGGGACATCACCTTGCCAGCGTAGACGGTCGGTCCGAGTGCTCAGAGGGGCCCGGAGCTCCTAGGACAGGAGTGACAGGCGGTGCGCCGCCGCGGCGGCCTCTCCGCGCGTGGTGACACCCAGCTTGGCCAGGATGTTCGAGACGTGCACACTGACGGTTTTCGCCGAGATGAACAGTTCGGCGGCGATGTCGCGGTTGGTGCGGCCCTGGGTCACCAGGCGCAGCACCTCCAGCTCACGCGGCGTCAGCAGCTCCGACGGCGTCTCCTGGGCCTGCAGGCCGCCGCCCACGCGGCGCGACAGCGCCTCGATCTCCTCGGCGAGCGGGGTGGCGCGCAGCGCGGCGGCGAGCGGGCGCGCCTGCCGGAGCCGGGTCGCCGCGCCCTCCCTGTCACCGCTCCTGGCCGCGGCGCCGGCCGCCCGCAGCAGGGCCTTGGCCTGGTTGTGCGGACGCATCAGCCGCTCCCACGCCGCCGCCGAGGCGTCGAAGTCGCCGCTGTAGGACAGCCGGTACGCCTCCGCCACCGGCCCGCTGATCGTCAGCTCGGCCGCCACTTCCGCGGCGTGCGCCCGTACCGCGGCGGTCCGGCCGGGTTCGAGGTCCTCCGCCGCGTCGCAGACCGTGCGCAGCAGGGAGAGCAGCCGCCAGCCCAGCATGGCCTTGCTCGGCAGCCTCGGATGCGACAGCGCCCGCTCGGCCACGGCCAGCGCCGCCCACGGCTCGCCCTTGAGCAGGTGCCAGCCGATGTGCAGGCGCGCGTTGCTGATCACGTCCTGGACGAAGTCCTCGGGGCGGTCCTTGAGCACGCCGATCTCGGACAGGATGCCCTCGACCCGCTGCAGGTCGCCCCTGGCCAGCCCGATGTCGGCGCGCACGCGCAGCAGGGCGTACTGGGTGCGCAGGACGGGCCCGTAGTTGAGCGCGCTGTCCACGAGGTCGAGCGCCTCGTCCCAGCGGCCGAGCGACTCCAGCGCCTCGGCCCAGTTGTTGAGGATGAACAGCCCGCTGCCGCGCAGCCTGCCGTACTTCTTGGCGTACTCCCAGCCCTCCTCCGACAGGCGCAGGGCCTCCTCGGCGCGGCCCATGTCGATGAGGGAGTCGATGTTGTTGCCGATCGCCCTGACGATGATGCGGCCCGAACCCTCGGCCTTGCCGATGCCCCTCGCCTGCTCGTTGACGGCGATGACCCGATCAAGCTCGCCTCTCATCGAGTGGCCGAGCGCCAGGTTCATCAGCAGGTCGCCTTCGAGGCACTTGTCGCCGGACCGCCTGACCAGGTCGAGGCCCTCGTGGATCAGCTCCTCGCCCTCGGCGACCTGGCCGCGGAGCATGAGCTGCCTGCTCAGCGGCATGACGACCTCAGCGCGCACCGGGCCCGGCTCGGGCACCAGCCGCAGGGCGTGCCGGAGCAGCTCGATCACGCCCATCTGCCCCTTCGACGCCTTGAACGACGCCTGCCGCACGATGAGCTGGGCCACCCGGCCCGGCTCAGCGGTCTCGTCCAGCTCGGCGAGGGCGGCCTTGACGAACTTCACGCCCTTGTCCACCTCGCCGCCGGCGTTCGCGGCCTCGGAGGCGCGTTCCAGCACGGCGGTGTGGTCGACGCCGATGCGCCGGGCGGCGTCGGGGACCCGGTCCCAGAGCATGAGCACGCGTTCCAGCAGCGGCACGGCCTCGGTGTAGGCGTACGCCTTGAACGACTTCTGCGCGGCCTCCCAGGCCGACACCAGGGCCCAGAGGTCGTTGCGGGCGCCGTACCAGTGGTGGGCCAGCTCGACGGCGGCGCGGCCGGGCGGGACGAGCGAACGGTCCTTGGAGATCTCCTCGGCGTACCGGGAGTGCAGGCGCTGGTGCTCGCCCGGCAGCAGCTCCTCGTGCACGGCCTCCTGGATCAGCGCGTGCCGGAAGACGTAGGCGCGGTTGTCGGCGATCTGCAGCACGTTCCCGGCGATGGCCGGGCGCAGAGCCGCCTCCAGCTCGATCTCGGACAGCCCGCTGACGGCCGCCAGCAGCGCGTGGCCGACCCGGTTGCCGCCGGCCGCGGCCATGCGCAGGACGCGCTGGGTGTCCTCGGGCAGCCGTTCGACGGCGCTGAGTATGAGGTCCTGCATGGACTCGGGGAACGTGCAGTCCTCGCCGCCGTCGAGCAGGGCCTCCACGAACAGCGGGATGCCCTCGCTGCGTTCGTAGACTTTCTGAACCTTCACATATTCCGGCGCGGCGCCGAGGATGCCGGCCATCTGGGCGGCCACCTCGTCGCGCGACAGGCGGGGCAGGTCCAGGCGGTGGACGCCGTTCACCCGGCCGAGCTCGGCCAGCACGGGGCGGAGCGGATGTTGCCGGTGCAGGTCGTCGGAGCGGTAGGTCATGAGGATGAGCACCTGCGGGGCGTGCAGGTTGCGGCTGAGGAACGCGATCAGGTCGCGGCTGGAGCGGTCGGCCCAGTGGATGTCCTCGATGACGAGGACCGTGGGGCGGCTGTCCGCGAGGCGTTCGAGGAGGGTGAGGAACTGCTCGAAGAGCCGGGCGCGGCCCGTGTCCGTCTCCCCGTCGCCGCTGGGCTCGCCGAACTCCGGCAGCAGCCTGGCCAGGTCTCGCTGGGCCCCCTCGGGCAGCAGCGCGGCCACCGCGGCGGGTCCCTGCTCCCTGACGAGCTGCCTGAGCGCGGCGGTGAAGGGCGCGTAGGCAAGGCCCTCGGCCGACAGCTCCACACAGCCGCCGACCAGCACCTGAGCGCCGTCGGCCATGCAGGACTCGGCGAAGCGCTGTACGAGCCGGCTCTTGCCGACCCCAGCCTCTCCGCCCATGAGCACGGCCGTCACCGTGCCCTTACGTGCCTCGTCGAAGCTCTCTGCGAGAGCGGCGAGCTCCTCCGCCCGCCCGACGAAGACGGGACTCACCGAACGTCCCAGCATGTCGTTCAGCATGCCATGCCCTATCAATCAGTTTCGACGGGGTTCAGGGGGGTTCAGAGGCCCGGCCGCCACTACTGTTCACGCGGCCGGGCTCTCTTGGGGCGGTCATGACGAACGGCGCTTGCCGAAGACCGAGCGACGCTCGGCCTTGTTGCCCTTCATGGCCTCGCGTACGCGGCGGTGCTCGGCGGCGGCCTTCCGGAGCTCGCTGGCGTGGGACTTCATGAGCTCGTACTCGAGTTCGGGGTTCATCGTGTTCTCCTGAACATTTGCTGCTTTTCCCTGACATCTTCAATGTTCGGCCTAAGGCCCGGCCCGCCACATCAGGTGGATGACCTATCTCCGGGCGTACGCGGGGCCGGACATACCTAGGACAGGGCCCGCCCTGCCTTAGGCGGCGTTCCCGTCCGTCCGGTTTGGAGGTAGTGGCCCTGGTCGGCGATGCTGTGAGGGTGTCAACTGTGACTACCTCGCTCGCGGACGTCGCCTCGTCCCACGCGACGCTGCGCGCCTTCCTGCACGGCCTTCCCGGAGTCGACCGGGTGGGCGCCGACCAGCGGGCGGCCATGCTCGGCACCCGTTCCATCAAGACCACGGCCAAGGCCCAGGCCATCGACCTGGCCATCTCCATGGTCGACCTGACGACGCTCGAAGGCGCCGACACGGCGGGCAAGGTGCGGGCCATGTGCACCAAGGCCGTGCACCCGGGCGGCGGCGCCCCCAGGGTGGCGGCGGTCTGCGTCTATCCCGACATGGTGGAGGTGGCCGTCCGGGCGGTGGCCGGGTCGGGGGTCAAGGTGGCCTCGGTCGCCACCGCGTTCCCCAGCGGGCGCTCCTCGCTGGAGGTCAAGGTGAGCGACACGGCGCTGGCCGTGGCCGCGGGCGCCGACGAGATCGACATGGTGATCGACCGCGGCGCGTTCCTGTCCGGCGACTACTTGAAGGTCTACGACGAGATCGTCGCGATCAAGGCCGCCTGCGGTGCCGCGCACCTGAAGGTGATCCTGGAGACGGGCGAGCTGGCGACCTACGACAACGTGCGCCGGGCGTCCTGGCTGGCCATGATCGCGGGCGCCGACTTCATCAAGACCTCCACCGGCAAGGTGTCCCCGGCCGCCACGCTGCCGGTGACCCTGATCATGCTGGAGGCGGTGCGCGACTTCCGCGACACCACCGGCCGCCAGGTGGGCGTGAAGCCGGCCGGCGGCATCCGCACGACCAAGGACGCCATCAAGAACCTGGTGCTGGTCAACGAGACGGCGGGCGACGACTGGCTCTCCCCCGACTGGTTCAGGCTGGGCGCGTCCTCGCTGCTCAACGACCTGCTCATGCAGCGCCAGAAGCTCGCCACCGGCCGTTACGCGGGCCCCGACTACTTCACCCTCGACTGAGGGTGACGGCCCTCGGGCGGCTCTACGAGGTGTTCGGAGCCGTCGCCAGGCCCGCGAGCGTGCCCGGCTGCCCCCACTGCGTCGAGCCGGGCGAGCAGGCGTGCCTGCTGTCCGGCCCGGTCTCGGCGATCGAGGCCGGCTCGCTGGCCCGTTACGCGACCAAGGCGCTCACCACGTGGGGGGACGTCCCCGCCTTCCGCTACTTCCTGCCGCGCCTGCTCGAATGCGCGGCGGCCGACGCGTTCTCCTACCCCGACCCGGAGATCGTCCTCGGCAAGCTCGCCGTCGCGGGCTGGCACGGTTGGCCGGCCGGCGAACGCGCGGCCGTCACCGCGTTCCTGCACGAGTGGTGGCTCGGCACGCTGCGCCGCCATCCGTCCCGCCCGCCGGCCGGCACGGTGTTGTGCGCCGTCGCCGCCACCGGCGTCGACCTGACGCCCTTCCTCGACGCCTGGGCCGGGCTGGGAAGCGAGGCGGCGATCGCCCACCTGCGCGACTTCGTCACCGACGGCCTGTCCGGGCGGCGGCTGACCAACGCCTTCTGGGATCGCGACGCCCCCGCCCACGCCCAGGTCCTCGCCTGGCTCGGCGACGGGCCCGCGGCCCAGGCGGTGGAGGCCGCCTTCGCCCGGGAGAGCCGCGAGCCAGTGCTCGGCCTGCTCGCCGACGTCCACGAACGGCTGCCGCGCTTCTAGAGCAGCGCCTCGACCAGCAGCACGATGCCGAACACCGCGAACGCGGCGGCGGCGCCGTACCGGATGACCTTCTCGGGGAGGTGCTTGCCGAGCAGGCGGCCCACCAGGATGGCCAGGGCGTCGGCGGCGACCATGCCCACGGTCGAGCCGATCCACGTGCCGACCCAGCCGTGCTGCGTGGCCAGGGTGATCGTGGCGAGCATCGTCTTGTCGCCCAGCTCGCTCAGGAAGAACGCCACGGTCACCGCGACCAGGACGTTCCTGGTCGTACGGCGGGCCTTGTCCTCCTCCTCCTTGGTCAGCTCGTCGCCCCGCAACGTCCACAGGGCGAACCCGAGGAAGGCGATGCCGGCCACGATCGAGATGGCCGTCGTCGGCAACGCCTTCCCGACCAGCCCGCCCACGGCCACGCTCAGCAGGTGCACGACGGTGGTGGCGATGGTGATGCCCGCGAGCACGGGCCAAGGCTTGAAACGGGTGGCGAACGTCATCGCCATGAGCTGGCTCTTGTCACCGAGTTCGGCCACGAAAATGACCGCGAGACTGATCCAGAACGCTTCCAACCGGTCCTCTTCCCCGCGACCGGACCGGAAGCAGGCACCCGGGGGATCTTCGGGCACGACTTTCGGCCCGGCAGCGTCTTTGTCCATGACTGCCAGGCCGAAGGTCTCGTCCGCCCGTCAAGGCCCGTGTGACCGGGCGCGATCACGCGCCAGTATGTCGATCACACGATTGGGACTACTCCCCTTCGGAATTACCGACACACCATAACAGCCCACGTGAAGCCGTCATTCCGCCGACCGGCCCCCCGGCTCGGCCGTCAGTGTGCAGCCGACCAGCACCGGCTCGTTGACCAGCGTCACGCCGAACTTCTCCCGCACCCCGTCACGCACCTCCACGGCCAGCCCCAGCAGGTCGGCCGTGGAGGCGGCGCCCGCGGGGTTGGTGAGGGCCAGCGTGTGCTTGGTCGAGATGCGCACCGGGCCGCGCTCGTAGCCCTTGGGGAAGCCCGCCTGCTCGATCAGCCAGGCGGCCGGCACCTTGACGCGGCCGTCGGGCATGTCCCAGCTGGGGTGGCCCGGAGCGCGTCCGGCCAGCTCGGCGGCCTCCTCGGCGGTCAGGATCGGGTTGGTGAAGAACGAGCCCGCGCTGCGGCTGTCGGGATCGGCCGCAGGGTCGAAGACCATGCCCTTGCCCCGCCGCAGCCCCAGAACGGCCTCACGGGCCGGCCCGAGGGGCACACGGCCGCCGAGCTCAACCCCGAGCCGCCCGGCCAGCTCCTGGTAGGCCACCGGGCCGGACAAGTCCGACACATCCAGTGCGTACGTCACGGCGAGCACCACGTGCCGCGACAGGTCCCGCTTGAACGCGCTGTCACGGTAGGAGAACCCGCACTGGCGCGCCTCCAGGTCGATCACCTGCCGGGTAAGCCGGTCGTAGGCCCGCACGCACCTGATGGTCTGCGCCACCTCCTGGCCGTACGCGCCGACGTTCTGGATCGGCGTCGAGCCCACCAGGCCCGGGATGCCGGACATGCACTCGATGCCGGACCACCCCTCGGCCACGGCCCGCTCGACCAGCGGATCCCAGTCCTGGCCCGCCTCGACCGTGAGCAGCACCTGCTCGCCGTCCCTGGAGACCGTCACGCCCTCGGTTGCCACCTTGACGACCAGGCCGTCGAAGCCTTCGTCACCGATCACCACGTTGCTGCCGCCACCGAGCACCAGGGTCGGCACGCCGTTCATGTCGGCCTCGGCGACGAGGGACACGAGCTGCTCCGCCGTGACTGCCTCGGCGAAGTCGCGGGCGGGGCCACCCAGGCCCAGGGTGGTGTGCGGCGCGAGCATCTCCATGGCCACCAAGCTTATGAGCCCCCCAGCCCCCACGACACCCTCCCCGAACCCGCACCCGCCTCGGCCGCGCCTGCGGCGACGCTTCCGATCGGCTTCCGGGTCAGGGGGGGCGATGGTGCGGAGTCAGCTGTGGAGGGGCTGGTCGCGGCGGTGGGTGGAGTCGAGCCGGCGGACCGGGAGCGGGCCCTCGGGCACCACCAGCCCGCCCTCCAGCGCGCGGGAGAACTCCAGGTCGGCCTCCTCGCCACGCTCCGCGCCCTCGGGGAAGGCCCCCAGCGCCGCCGCCCTGCGCACCGCCATCAGGTCGCAGCGCAACGCCCCCACCCTGCCGGGCTCCTCGGCCTCGGCCGCCTGCCACCCCGCCGCCACCGCCCCTTCCACGATGGCCGCCACCAGCGGCGTCAGGGCGTCCCCCGTCAGCGCGAGCGAGGTCTCGACCAGCACGTGCACCTCGGACTCGTCCAGCCGCAACAGCTTGGTACGGCCCTCGCCCCACCCCGCCGTGCCCCCGGCCGCCCGCGAGGTCTCGGCGACGTGCCACACCGCGATCCGCTCCGGGTGCCGTTCGGCCAGCTCGTCCAGGACGTCTCCCGCGCCGTCGACGTTCCCCAGGTCGAGGGCCAGGATCCGGGCGCGCGTGTGGTCGATCACCGACTGGACGCACTCCAGCACGTCCCCGGGTCGGCCGTCCACCAGCAGCCCGGCGGAGACCGTCACGTCCTTGGTCTCGACGCGCTGGCGCTCGGTGTTGACGCCCAGGTCGTCCATGCGGTTCGTGGCGAGGGTGCCGTCCCAGACGCGCTGGGCGTGCAGCATCGTGTCGTCGGGGTCGCCGTGCTGGCCGGGGTCGCCGGAGAAGCCCAGCGCGGCGGCGGGGTTCCCGTGCGCGCCCGCGCCCCTGGGCCGGGCGCGGCCCGTGCCGACGCCGGTGGCCGAACCGCCCGTGGTGTCCCGTCCGGTGCCGCTGCTGCCCCCCACCTGTTCAGGGGACGTGGGACGCAGGTGAGCGGGAGGCTTGGCGTCGGTCACGGACGACACGGGGATGGAACGGACGGTGGGCCAGACCTGTCGCGCAACTTCACTCATAACAACACGGGCTACCCGCGACCCGCCCGACATATCACCGGATCAGGAGAGCTGTACCACCGCACGCGCCTTCGACAGGACCTTCGCGTCACCCGCCTTGGCCGTCAGCCCGACGACCACCCGCTTGTCCTCCAGCTTCTCCTCGACGACCCCGCTCACCGAGATCGTCGCCCCCTGGTCGTCGTCGGGCACGATCACCATCGACGAGAACCGCACGCCGAAATCCAGCACGGCGCCCGGATCGCCCGCCCAGTCCGTGACGAACCGGCCCGCCTGCGCCATCGTGAACATGCCGTGCGCGATCACGTCGGGCAGCCCGACCGTCCGGGCGAAGCGCTCGTTCCAGTGGATCTGGTTGAAGTCGCCGGAGGCGCCGGCGTACATGACCAGGTTCAGCCGCCGGACGTTGTAGCCCACGGCCGGGAGCTCCTGGCCGACCTCGACCTCGTCGTACCTCACCGTGGCCGCCATCTCAGCCCGCCCCTCCGCGCTCGACGATCGTGTTGTAGGTCGTGCAGACCGGCTCTCCGGCGACCGTCGTCACGTCGCTCCTGATCGTCAGCAGCTCGTTGCGTCCAGCGCTCCTGATGTCGGTGATCGTCGCGGTGGTGACCAGCTCGTCGCCCGCGCAGACGGGCCTGACGTACTCGAACCGCTGCTCGCCGTGGACCACCATCGCGAGGTTCAGGCCCAGCTCGGGGTCGACCAGCGCCTCACCGCCCGCCTGGAGGCTGAACACGATGGGGAACGTGGGCGGCGCGATCACGTCGGGGTATCCGGCGGCCCTGGCGGCCTCCCTGTCGCGGTAGACCGGGTTGTTGTCGCCGATCGCCGCCGCGAACTCCTTGATCTTCACCCGGCTGACCTCGTACGGGGCGGCGGATGGATAGGTCCTGCCCACGAAGTCACGGTTCAAGGCCATCAGTGCTCCCTCGTATGTCTTCAACGAGCGCTGCTGAGGCAGACGGTAACAGAACAAGGTTCGGCTGTCGCCGCTCATGGCGTGCTTTTTGCCGGGGCCCGGCTCAGCGCCCAGGAAGGCCCCTCAAAGCAGTGAGAACACGACAAACCGGCGCCCCGTCCGGGACGCCGGTTGTGCGATATGGAGGCAGAAGTACCGCTAGCGGGTTTCGCGGTGCGCGCGGTGGCAGCGGCAGTTCGGGCAGTACTTCTTCAGCTCAAGCCGATCCGGGTCGTTGCGCCGGTTCTTCCGCGTGATGTAGTTGCGGTGCTTGCACTCCTGGCAGGCCAGCGTGATCTTCGGCCTAACGTCGGTGGCAGCCACTTGGGAGTGCCTTTCTACGTTCGGGACATGGACACACCCGTACCCAGGCCGACCGACCTGGGATTGGGTAGTAGCGGAGGCCGGACTTGAACCGGCGACACAACGATTATGAGCCGTTTGCTCTGCCTGACTGAGCTACTCCGCCTTGGCCGGAAACTCCCGGCCCATAGAGGATACCCGAAGCTGGGAGCACATTAGTAACTCACCTGATCGGGTGGGGTGCTACCAGTATGCCCCAGGAACCTCCGACAACCGAAATCCGATCATGCCACCTGGGTCTCGCCTGGGGAATCACCCGCGGAGGCCATCGCCACACTAGCAGCCGCCCTTTGCCGGTGCGAACGTCCGGACCAGGCACGCAGCAACGAACGTCCCCCGGCGACGCCCCGTCCACGCGGTGACCAGAAGGGCTCCCCCGGCGACCGCCGACGACGCCCGTCCGTACGGTGAACGGGCGTGCCCCCGGCGAACGCCGGCGGCGCGCGTCCCGCGGCGGGCGGACCCGCGCGGGTGACGGAGGGGTGTCCGCGGCGGACGCCGACGCAGCGGCGGAGGGGGCCCGCAGCGGACGCCTGCGCTCACCCGAAGGTGTCGCGCAGTCAAAGCCAGCGCAGTGGCGAAGTTGGCAGAGCGGGCAGCCCTGGAGTGGACGGCCCTGAGTGTCAGCCCTGCGTGGGCGACCCCAAGTGGGCGGCCCTGGATGGTCAGCCCTGGATGGTCACTCCCAGGGCGGGCGTGGGGCGGGGTCCCTGCGGGGAGCAAGCCCTTGGGGCGGGACGGCCCTGGATGGGCAGCCCTGGGCGGGCAAGGGAGCGCGGTGGACACCCGTGCGACCGCGCAAGGGGGGCGCGTGCCGCACGGGTGTCCGGCGAGGTGCCGCCCACCCCGACCGCGCCCCGGCTCCTCTACGACGAGCCGTCCCCACCCGCCCTCGCGCCCCGGGCCGACGCTTCATCCGGGCCCATCGGTCCGGCCCGGCGTGGGCCGGACCGATGGGCCGGACTCCGTGAGGGGCCGGACTCCGATGGGTCGGACGTCAGCGGGCCGGACCGGGTCGGGCCGGACTGGACCGGGTCGGGTCGGACATGGGCGGACTCTGTCGGGCCGAGCTCCGACACGGACTGCGTTAGGTCCTGGTCCGGCGGGCCGGGCTGCGTCGGGCTCGGCCGGGCCGGACCGGGTGGGGGCCGGGCGGGGGTCTCATGCCTGGCGTTCGTCGACGCCGACGGCGCCGACGCCGCTGCCCCAGCTTGCGCATTTGCCCTCGGACCTGCCCGAGGCGCCGGGCCCGAGAGTGATCCACGGGCCGACGACGTCCGGGCTCCAGCCGCAGGTGATCACGGCGCGGTACACCCAGGTCTGGCCGGTCGGGTTGTGGCAGTCGGCCCGGCCGACGTAGCCGTCCTCCGGGGCCCGGCCGCTGTTGCACTGGAGGCTGCCGGCCGAGGCGGGGGCGGACGGGATGACAAGCCCGGAAAGGACAGCGGCGACACCGGCGGCGAGTGCCAGTTTCCTGTTCATGTCGTCTTCCTCTTCTGCTCGTTTGCTTGTGCTGCTCAGGGTTTCGGCGCTGGTCTGCGCTCGAATGCCAGGAAAGCGACCGAGCGCCGGTGTCCAACAGCAGGGCGGACATACTCGTCCGGAGTCGTCCACACGCGAGCCTGACTCGGACGTCCCTGAAATCCCTCCGGACACGTACGGTCATCGTTCGTACACTGTCGGACAGATGAAGGCTGGTCGGGGAGAGGGGCGATGGGCGAGGACCAGGAAGGCGCGGAACCCGGCGTGGAGTCGGTGAGCTGTCACGAGGGTCTGGTGAGGCTCCTCGCCGAGCAGTTCGCGCGGGCGGACGTGTCGTTGCGGGAGCTCCAGGCGCGGGCGGACAGAGCGGGCGGACCCCGGCTTCCCCGGGCGACCTGTGCGGACATGCTGGCCGGACGGCGGTTTCCGAAGAAGGCGGTGATGGTGACGTTCCTGCGGGCTTGCGGGGTGCCCGAGCATCGGGTGCCGGAGTGGGAACGGGCCTGGGAACGCGTACGGATCAACCGCATGCCGCCGTCCGGCTTCCAGCTCACCCGGACGGCACTGTCCCCGAGCGTTCCGCCCTTCGAGGATTCCGGGCTCCTCGACGTCGCCTCCGTTCATCCGCACGCCGGTCCCCTCGGGGGGCTGCCTCAGCCGGGCGCCGTACCTCCTGCGGGGCCGAGCCGGGCGGACGCCGTGCCAGGTACAGAGCCTCTTGGAGGCCCTGGCCAAGAGGCTGTACCTCTTGCTGGAAGCCCCGGCCAAGGAGCCGCGCTTCCGGGATTCGCTGGGCCTCACGAAGGGGCAGAGCGTTCGACAGGCGCTCAGATGGCGAGAAGTGGGGCGCCTCCGGCATCTGCCCCGGCAGCCTCAGCGGCCCTGCCCGTCGCCCCTTCCGTCAGCGGCGCTCTCCCCGTCGATGGCCCCCTGGTCAACGGCCCCGCAGTCGGAGGTCCCCCGGTCGATGCGCTTCCGGCCGACGCGCTTCCAGGCAGCGCACTTCCGGTTGGCGATCGGCCAGGCGAGGGTCTGCCGGGCGGGGGTCTACCGGGCGGGAATCAGCCGGGCGGGAATCAGCCGGGCGAGGGGCCTCCGGTAGGTGAGGTTCCGGGGGGTGGCCTTTGGGTGAGCAGGATTCCCGTCGATGGAATTGCGGGAGACGGGGTTTCCGATGGCCTTTCCGGCGGTGGCGTTGCCTTCGGCGCTTCCCCGATCGGCGCTTCCCCGATCGGTGCTCCCTCCGACAGGCTTCCCGGTGAGGGGAGTTCTGGTGGCGAGCAGCCTGCGGGCGCACCTGGAGCCACCCTGCCCGTAAGCGGTGTTCCCGCCGGTGTCGCTTCCCTGGTCGATGGTCTTCCCGCCGACGCTTCCCCGGTCGGCGGGGGTCCAGACGCTCCGGCAGGCACAGTGACGGCTCCGGCGGGTGGGGTGGCCGTTCCAGCAAGCGGGGCAGCGGCTCCGGCGGGTGCAGTGGCCGTACCGGCAGATGGGGCAGCGGTTCCGGCGAGTGGGGTGGCCGTACCGGGAGGCGGGGTAGCGGCTCCGGCGGGTGGGACGGTGGCCCCTATGGGAGGGGTGGTGGGCTCAGCCGGTCGGGGGTGGGGGCGGTGGCGGGGGGTTGGGGTGGGGGCTTTGGTGGTGGCGGGGGCGGTTGGGGTCGGGGTGGTGGTCGGGTTGTGGGTGGCGCCGCGGCATGTGGAGCCCTTCGCGCTCGGCCGGCCCGTCTCGGACGACGGGCGCGCGTTCGGCCCCGGAGGGTCCAGCCGGTTCACGGTGACCGTGAACCCCGCCAACACCGGCGTACGCCTGATCCGCCGCCTGGACGCCGGCATCTCCATGCAGCAGGCCGCCATCACCGTGAACGGCGCCCCCGCCGGCGTGTGGCACCCTCTGCCCGTCGAGAACACCTACCGCTGGCGGGACCAGTCCGTGGACCTGCCGCTGGCGCTGACCTCAGGACGCCGATCGCTGACCGTGGTCAACGCCTTCGTCTCCTCCTCCCTCGACTTCAACGAGTTCCTCTACGTCGTCAAGCAGCAGGTGAAGGGCGTCTGGTCGATCGCCGACACCGTCGACGTGGGGCCGTACCACACCACCAGCGAGGCCGCCCACGGCTACCGGCTCACCGGCCCGCAGACCTTCGCCGACACCCGCCACTTCGCCTACCCGCCCCTGGACGAGACCGCGTAGCGCCGGAAACCCCCGAGCACGCGAAAGCTCCGGACGCTTCCCCGCGTCCGGAGCCTTCGGGTGTGGGCAACCAACCCTCACCGGCCTACTGCCCGCCGGTCCGCATTCTATGCTTTTGTCCGTTTTGCGTAGAGTTGTGGCGTGACACGCTGGCACGGCCCCCGCGGCATCCTCGTCGAGATCATCACACTCGGCGCGAGGCAACGCATCAAGGTCACCCAGACCGTGAACGGCCGCCGCTACCTCCTCGGCTACTACGGCACCATCGCCCAGATCGTCCACCACGTGGACCTCGCCGACCTGGTCGAGGTGATCGACCTCCCCGCCTTCGCGTCCCGGAAGGCCAGAACCTGACAGCCGTACGACACCGAAAAGCCGCCCTCCCCGCACGGGAAGAGCGGCTTGCCCGCAGGACCTACAGGTCCTTGCACCACATCCATTTGCCTTCGATCAGGCATTTGTACCAGCCGTCGTTCGCCGGGTTCCACGCGTAGGCGGGACTGCTCGCCACGCTGATCGTCAGCACGGTCGAGACGGAGAGCAGGATCAGAGCCAGCGCCCGGCGCACACCACGGGCCGCGAACATGTTTCTCATGACCGTCATGGAACACGCCCGTGCTTGGAGCCTTCTTGGGGCTGACTGAAGCCCCAGGACAAGCGCCACTCAACCCGAACAACGAAAAACGCCCGGCTCCAAGTCACCTTGGCCGGGCGTCATATCTGCTCATTACAAGAGCCCCCAAACGGAATCGAACCGTTGACCTTCTCCTTACCATGGAGACGCTCTGCCGACTGAGCTATAGGGGCCTGTCCGCTCGCTGCGGACAGGTGTAACCATACACGGCACTCAGCCATGATGCGAACTCGTACGGGCCTCCACCGCGCCGCTGGATCCGCGGCGTGCGGCAAGATCGATCACCTCGCACAGATCGGCCAGGTCGACGTGGATGGCCACCTCCTCCACCGAACGGCAGTCGGCGACCAGCCACCCGTTCCTGCGCACCCGCAGCACCTGCCGGCCCGCCCGCACCACCGGCACGACCTCGACGCCGTCGAGGCCGACCCATCGCCTGTCCATAGCGGCACACCCTAGCCGCCGGGTCTCTCAATTTCCGTCCGCCACAGGCGTTACCGCCATGCCAAGTCGGCACCAAGAGGTGTCTAAGAGCCGCGTCCCAGGCTGGTGCCAAACAGACAGAAGGAGCACCGAAATGGCACCCAACATGCTCGGCTTCCGCATCACGCACCGGGCCATGCGCGGGGACACCCGCCGTCTGGCCGAGGTGACGAGCGCGATCGCCGCCGGCGAGCAGCAGGCCGGTCAGGAGCGGCTGCGGGCGATCGCGACGTTCACCGCCAAGCTCTGCGCGGGCATCCACCACCATCACCAGGCCGAGGACAACGTGTTGTGGCCGGTCATCGTGCGCTCGGCGGGCGCCGAGGTGGACCTGAGCGACCTGACCGACGACCACGCGGCGCTCGACCCGCTGCTGGAGGAGATCACGACGGCCGCGGCCCAGCTCGGCTCCGACGGGCAGGCGGCCCGGCGGATGGCCAAGTCCCTGGCGGCGCTCGCCGACCTGCTGGACGAGCACATCGAGGAGGAGGAGCGGCTGATCTTCCCGGTCGTCGCCAAGTACGTCTCGGAGGCGGACTGGGAGAAGGTCGAGACCGAGGTCAGGAAAGGCGGTGACGCCCGGTTCGACCTGCCGAGGATCGCCCAGTACGCGCAGCCGGAGGAGCTGGCCGAGCTGCGGCGCCTGGCCGGGCCGGTGCTCATGGTGCTGCTCGCGCTCATGCGGCGCGGCCACCGGCGCCGCCAGACCCTGATCTTCGGCACGCCGTGATCCCCCTGGGACCGCTCAGCGGCGCGCCCGGCGGCGGGCCGCCTGCGCCCAGTGGGGCGAGCCGACGCGCTCGGCGACCTTCAGAGCCTGCGCGTAGTGGCCCTCGGCCGGCAGCCCGAGCAGCTCGGCCAGGTCGCCGAGCACCAGCGCGACCGGCCCGAGCGTGACCGACCCGCTGCTCATCCCGGCCAGCTCGGCCGCCCACGGCAGCAGGACGCGGTAGGAGCGTCCGGCCACCTCGCGGTCCTCCAGGGCGACGGCGGTCCGGCCGCGCAGCGCCTGCCACATCAGCCAGTAGTAGTTGCGCGGCAACCAAGACTCGGGCCGCCACACCCGCCGGGCCGCGTCGAGCTCGCCCGCGGCCGCCAGCGCCCCGGCGTAGATCTCGTGCACGGTGTCGCTGTTCACGCGTTCCCGGATGGCGGCCAGCTCGTCGAGGGAGTCGCGGACGTTCCCGCGGGCCATCCGGACGGCGAACCTGCCCAGAGCGCCCATGGCCCGCGCGTTGACGCCGCCGCGCTCGGCCATCTGCTCGGTGAGCCCGGTGTAGACGGCCTCCGCCTCGTCGAACTCGCCCTCGACCAGCTTCCGCAGCGCGCCGAACAGCGCCAGGATGGCCAGCGACATGCCGAGCTGGCCGCTGGTGGACACCGCCACGCCGCTGTCGGCGTGCCGCCTGGCCGCCTCCAGGTCGGTGCGTCCGAGCGCGGCCATGAGCAGCGCGCAGTGGCCCAGCGTGAGGTAGCCGACGAGCCGGTGGGTGCGGCCCAGTTCCAGCAGCTCGGCGCCGACGGCCTCCAGCTCGTCCCGCCGTTCGGGGCTGAGCACGGCGAAGTAGCGGGCGTTGAGCGCCAGGCAGAGCAGGTCGGGACGGCCGAGGCGGCGGGCCAGGGCCACGGCCTCGGCGCCGGCGGCGTCCACGCGGTCGTCGTCGTGCCCCTCCAGCTCGAACACGAGCGCGGCCAGCAGGCGGCAGCGCGTCTCGTCGTCGGGTCCGGCGGCCAGCTCGCGCTCCACGGCCTCCATGAAGTCCCTGTTGTAGAGGGAGTCCACCTGGATCGTCCAGACCACGGGGGCTTCGTAGGAGGTCAGCGCGCGGGCGAGCGCGCCGCGCGGGGCGGCCAGCTCGACGGCCCGCGTCCTGGCGGCCAGCGCGCCCAGCACGTCGCCCGCGTGGCCCAGCGCCGACACCAGTCCGCACAGCAGGTCGAGCCGGGTCGCGTCGTCGGTGGCGAACTCCAGCGCGGCGCGCCACAGCGCCGCCGCCTCGCGGTGCGCGTGCAGGCCGGACGCCTGTACGGCCGCCGCCCTGGCGTACCGCACGGCGTCCGGCGCGGCGGCCTCCAGCGCGTGGTGCGCGAGAGCCGCCACGTCGTTCGGCCGCAGCCGCTCCAGCACCGACACCACGCGCCCGTGCAGCCGGGTACGGCGGATCCGCGCGGTGTCCTCGTACAGCGCCTGCCTGACCAGGACGTGCGTGAACCTGACGCGGCCGGGTCCCGGCTCGGCCAGCAGGCCCGTCATGACGCCCGCCTCCAGGCCGTCGAAGACGGTGTCCTCGTCGCCGTCGTGCAGCGCGATCAGCACGTCCACGTCGGCGTCCCGGCCGACGACGGCGGCGTTGCGCAGCACGGTCTGGGCGGTCGCGGGCAGGCGGGTGATGCGGCGGCGGATGAGGTCGCGCACGCCGGGCGGCAGCGCCTCGGCGGCCTGCGGCCCTTCGGAGGCCAGCAGGCGGGCGATCTCGCAGACGAACAGCGGGTTGCCGAGCGTGCGCTCCAGGACCGTCCGGACGGTGGCCGGGTCGAGGCCGGCGCGCTGGGAGTGGCGTTCGAGCAGCGTGGCGACGGCGGCCTCGTCGAGCCCGGCGAGCTCGACGTGCCTGCTGCCGGTGGCGAGCGCGGCCAGGGTGGCGGTCAGGTCCTCGGTGGTCTCGGCCGGACGGTAGGTGGCGACGACCAGGATCCGCGCGGCGGGGTCCAGGTGCCGCAGCAGGTGCAGGGTCTCGCCGTCGGCCCGGTGGACGTCTTCGAGCACCACGAGCAGGGGCGCGCAGCCCGCCAGGTAGCCGGCCACGGCCCTGGCGAGCTGGAACTGGTTCTGGATGGCGACGCCGTCGTTCAGGAGGGGGGCCAGGCGGGCGGCGTCGGCGGCGGCGGGCGGCCGTACGGCGGCGAGCTGCCGGACGATCTCGCTCCACGCCCAGGCGGGCGGCGCGTCACCGTCGATCTCCGGGCAGCGCCCGAACGCGACCCGCCACCCGCGCTCGGCCAGCTCGGCCGCGAACGCCTCGGCCAGCGCGCTCTTGCCCGCGCCCGGCTCGCCGCCCAGCCAGACCGTGCGCCGAAGAGGCCGCCCGGCCTCCTCCCGCAGCGCGGCCAGCTCGCGGGCCCGGCCCACGATCGCGGGCTCCTGCGTGGCCACCGGCCGTTCCTGGACGTGTTCGACGACCTCGGGCGCGTGCAGGGACTCGGATTGGCGAAGGATGTCCTGTTCGAGCGCGCGCAGGGCCGGGCCGGGATCGACGCCGAGCTCCTCGGCCAGGTTCTCGCGGGCCTGGCGCAGCACGGCCAGCGCCTCGGCCTGGCTGCCGGACCGGTAGAGGCCCAGGGCCAGCAGGCGGACGGCGTTCTCGCGCAGGGGGTGGGCGTCGGCGTGGGCGCGCAGCTCCGGCACGGCCTCGGCGTGGCGGCCCATCAGCAGCGCGGCCTCGGCGCGGTACTCGACGGCGACGAGCCTGAGCTCGGCCATCCTGGCCGCCTCGGGCGCGGCCCACTCCTCGGTGAACTCGGCGTAGGCGGGGCCCGTCCACAGGCCGAGCGCCTGGTCGAGCAGGTCGTGGGCGACGGCGCCCGCGCCCCGCTTGAGTGCCGCGCCGGCCGCGTCGATGAGGCCGGGCAGCCGCCAGGCGTCCACCGCCTCGTCGGGCAGGCAGAGCCGGTAGCCGGGCGGGGCGCTGACGATCACTGCGGCGGGGGCGCGCGGCGGCCGGTCGGGTTCGAGGACGCGGCGCAGGTTCGAGACGTAGACCTGGAGCGCGGCCAGCGCCTTGGGCGGCGGCTGCCCCTGCCACAGGTCCTCGATGAACCGGTCGGTCGAGACGAGCTGGCCGTCGGCGGCGACCAGGCGGGCGAGCACGGCGCGCTGCCTGGCGGAGCCGAGGTCGAGCCGGCGGCCGGCCATGGTGGCGTGGAGCGGTCCAAGGAGGTGTAACTGGAGCATGGCACCCTTTTCAGTACCGGTAGCGCCCGCTTTCAGTACCGGTAGAAGCCCGCGAAGTCAGCTCTTCGCCCGATATCGTCAATGCGCACCGAAGCCCCCGTCTCAGGTGCGTTCATCATCTTCCCACGACCCAGATAGATGCCCACATGATGCGTCTTGATCTTATTTTTCGTGATTTTTCCGAAGAAGACTAAGTCGCCCGGCAGGCCCCGCTCGACAGGCCGCATCCTGCGTACGTGGTCGTCGGTGTTGCCGGGGCCGAGCACGTCCCTTCCGTTGGCCAGGGCGTACACCCAGCGGGCCAGGCCGGAGCAGTCGAGGCCGCGGGTGCGCGCGGCCGGGCAGGGCTTGATCCGGCCGCTGTAGCCCAGACAGGTGCCCTTCGTGGGGCCGGGCCGCTCGCCGTGGCCGCCGCCCCACGAGTACGTGATGTCGTACCGCTCGATCTCGTACGCGATGCGCACGATCCTGGACGGCACGAACGTCGACAACGGCATGGACGCCGCGCCCGCCAGCAGGACGACCAGGGCGGTCACCACCAGGACCAGCCGCCGCCGCGCCACCCGTTTCTCCCTTAAGCCGAGATTCCGGGTTTTATCCTACCTATCGGGATTTATCAGCTTTTGAGGTTAAGTGTGACGGTTCCTACCTCGACGACCATCCCGACCTGGCCCTTCGGCTTCGGCTTGGTGGTGAAGGTGAAGGCGGCCTTCTGGCCCCGCTCCAGCTTGCCGACCACGCAGCGCACCGCCGTGCCGCTGAACTTGCACCCGGGGGCCTTGACCACCTTCTGCCCGCCGTACGCGCGCCCGGAGACCACGATGTCCTCGACGGGGTGCGGGCCGGTGTTCGTGATCGTTACCCGGTAGAGCTTCCTGCCCTTGACCAGGCCGGAGACCGACACCCGGGCGGGCGGGTTGGCCAGCAACCTGAGCTGGGACTCCGAGCCGTTGAAGGAGTTCTGGCCGCCGGCCAGCGAGCCCTTCTCCGCCGACTGCCAGAACGTGTGCCTCTTCCAGCTCTTCGGCAGCTCTCCGGGGTCGCTCCCCCAGCGGGCCAGCCAGAGCGGGTTGGCCTTGAACGCGCCGGAGTTGCCCGTGCAGGTCTGCCACCAGCTCGTGGTGGTGTAGATGATCGCGTCCCGGCCGGTCCGCTGCCGGTACTTCTTGGTGAAGTCCTTGATCCAGGTGACCATGTCCTCGGCGGACAGGTCGTAACAGTTGTTCTTGCCGTTCTTGTCCTTGTACGGATTGTCCTCGATATCGAGGACACCGGGCAGCGTCTGACTGTCGCTGGTCCAGTTTCCGCCGTTCTGCAGGAAATAGTCGGCCTGTGCTGTCCCGTCGGATTCATGCGGTTGCGCAAAGTGATAGGAGCCGCGCAGGAGCCCGGCCGTCGCGGCCCCGCCGAACTGCGCGTCGAACCGTGGGTTGCGGTAGTTCGTGCCCTCGGTGGCCTGCACGAACGCGAACTTGCCGCCGCCGGAGGCCACGCTCGCCCAGTCCACGTCGCCCGTCCAATTGCTGACGTCGACACCGGGAACACCGTCCGCCGCCTCCGCGACCCCCGTCATACCGACAGCGGCAATTACCGCAATCAACCACAAGCGTTTCACGCCCGAGATCATCGCGGAGCCACCACATACGCCGCAAGCACGGAAATATCACACCTCTTCGCGAAAAGGCGCGAAACCCCATGTCGAGGCCCGGAAATCCGCCTTCCGCAGCCACCTCCGCGGACGTCGTTTCCGCAGGTCAGGGCCGTATATGAACGTCACATTCGCGTTTGCCAAATCGATATCACCCGGCTCAGACTGAACCGATCCCCGAAAGGGCCCCCGACCAGGGGTTTCTTCGCCATGCCCAGGAGGCACCACCCATGATCCACACCCGGGGCCTCACCCGAGTGTTCAAAATGAAGAAAGAGACCGTCGAAGCCGTACGCGGCATCGACCTCGACGTCGAACCCGGCCGGCTCGTCGCCTTCCTCGGCCCCAACGGCGCCGGCAAGTCCACCACCCTCCGCCTGCTCACGACGCTGCTCCCGCCCACCTCCGGCACCGCCGTCGTCGCCGGGCACGACGTGACCCGCGACCCGGCCGGCGTGCGCTCCCGCATCGGTTACGTCGGCCAGAAGAACAGCGCGGGCGAGAGCTTCCGCGTCCGGGACGAGCTCGTCACGCAGGGCCGCTGCTACGGCCTGACCGTCTCCGACGCCGTCGCGCGGGCCGGCGAGCTGATGCGCCTGCTCGACCTGGACGACCTGGCGGGCCGCAGGCCGGGCACGCTCTCCGGTGGCCAGCGCCGCCGCCTGGACATCGCGCTCGGCCTCATCCACCGCCCCGACCTGCTGTTCCTCGACGAGCCCTCGACCGGCCTCGACCCCAAGAGCCGCGCCGACATCTGGCGGCACATCCTGCGCCTGCGCGAGGCGTACGGCACCACGATCTTCCTCACCACCCACTACCTGGAGGAGGCCGACAACATGGCCGAACGGGTGATGATCATCGACAACGGCACGATCATCGCCGACGGCACGGCCGAGCAGCTCAAGAACGACCTGGCCGGCGACACCATCACGGTCACCACGGACACCGGCCAGGACGCCGCCAGGGCCGCCGAGCTGACCGGCGGCCAAGCCGAGGGCGTCACCGTGCGCCTGCGGGTGGCGAACGCGCCCGCCGCGCTCCCCGGCTGCCTGCGGGCGCTCGACGCCGCCGGGATCAAGGTGACCGCCGCCGAGACCGCGCGCCCCACCCTTGACGACGTGTTCCTCACCCTCACCGGGAGAAGCCTCACCGATGACGACCTTCCTGCGTGACACCGCCACCGTCTTCACCCGCGAGTTCCGGCCGGTCCTGCGCGAGCCGGTCGCGCTGCTGTTCGAGATGGGCCAGCCGCTGCTGTTCCTGTTCCTGTTCGGCGCGCTGCTGGACGGCGCGGTGGGCTCGTCGTGGCAGTGGTTCGTGCCGGGCATCCTGGTCATGATGTGCCTGACCGGGCCGATGTCGGCCGGTTACACGCTGCTGGTCGAGCTGATCGGCGGCTCGCTGGAACGCATGCTGGTCACGCCGCTGAACCGGACGGCGATGCTGGTGGGCCGGGCGATGAAGGCGATGGTCGTCCTGCTGGCCCAGGCCGTGCTGATCATCGTGCTCGCCGTCCCGCTGGGGTTCGAGCTGTATCCGGCGGGCGTCCTGGCGGGGCTGGCGCAGCTCACCGTCTTCGGGGTGGGGCTGGGGGCGTTCTCGTTCGTCCTCGCCATCCGGTCGGCGCCCGGCGGGACGCTGTTCTACATCGTCAGCCAGTCGATCCTGTTCCCCCTGCTGCTGCTGTCGGGCGTGCTGCTGCCCCTGGACACCGCGCCGGGCTGGCTGCGCGCCGTCGGCACGGCGAACCCGGTCACGTACATCGTCGAAGGCCAGCGCGCGTTGTTCTCCGGCGACCTCGCGAACCCCTCCGTCCTGTACGGCACCGCGTCGGCCTGCCTGGTCGCCGCGATCGGCCTGTACCTGGGCAACCGGGCCATGCGCAAGGGCGTGTGAAATGGAGGCATGACCCGTGTGATGGCCTCCCGCACCGTGCCGTGGATCCCCGTCGAGCACCGCCTCGACGTGATCCTCTCCCCGGACCTCCCGCCCGCCGACGGCACGACCTCGGCGTTCGCGTTCGTCACCGACAGCACCGGCAGGACCCTGCTCACGTGCGTCGACCGGCCCGGACGCGGCTGGGACGTGCCGGGCGGCCACCTGGAGGCCGGTGAGAACGCCACCGAGGCCGCGGTCCGGGAGCTCCAGGAGGAGACCGGCCTGCTCCTGGAGCCGTCGGCCCTGTCGGTGTTCGCGTGGCAGCGCATCGAGCTGCTGCGCCCGGCTCCCGCCGGTTACCGCTACGCGCCGCTGACGTACATGGTGATGTTCCGGGCCCGGCTGGCGACGCCCGGCGCCGCGACCGCGCCGCCGGCCGGGTCGGAGAGCACGGGCGCGGAGTGGCTGCCCCGGGCGCGGATCAAGGAGCTGTGCGCCCACCGCACCTGGCTGCCGCTGCTGGAACGCCTCTAGAGGGTGCGCGCGCGTTCGAGGTCGGCGCTGCGGTAGTGCCGCTCCGGGATGCTCGCCAGGGTGGACGGGTGCACCTGCGGGCCCAGGCCGTACAGCTTCTGGAAGCTCATGATGAGCGGACGCCAGGCGTCGGGGTCGATGTGGTCGTCGGTGCCCTTCATGCGGATGTCCTCGTGCACCCAGACCCGCTGCACCCGCACCTCGAACGCGAGCACCCCGCCGTCGCCGACCGGATGCGTCTCCTCCACCACGACCTCCATGGCGACCGGGCACTCGGCCACCCGGGGCGCGGCCACCGTCTCCGACGGGACGGCGGTCAGCCCGGCCCGCTGGAACTTGTCCGGCACGAACCGGTAGCCGCGCTGGTGCTTGCGCTCGGGGACCGGGTCGCTCCCGGTGGTCAGCGCCAGCCGGTCCACCTGCGGGGCGAGGGCGTCGGACGGCAGGTTGAGCACGCCTTCGCCGGTCCGCACCAGATTCTGGGACGTCTTCGACCTGGCCCCGAGCCCCAGCATGCCGCGCCAGCCCAGCCAGAAGGCCGACGACATGGGGGCGAGGTTGGGGGTGCCGTCCTCGTTCACGGTGGAGATCAGGACGACGGGGGTGCCGAAGTAGAGGATGTTGGGTTCAATGCGGACGTGCTGATCCACGACAGTGTTCATGCGTCCCACTGTCGCCGCCGGTGCGGGCCGGGTGCTGGCGGCCTTCGGACCTCTCGTTGCCGGGCCGGTCAGGAGCGCGGCACGAGCCTGATCGTGGCGGCCCGCGCCTGCCCGCTGACCACCGAGTCCACGATGCTCTCCGAGTAATGGCGGTACTTGGCCCGGTACGCGGCGTCGATCCGGTCGTTGAGCTCCTGGTCGGCGTCGGCGAACGTGACGCCCTTGTCGACCCCCCCGGCCTGGATCCGGCCACGTCCGCGCTCCTGGGCGCCGCGGAACCAGGTGCCGTCCCGCCCGTTCACGGCCCGGACGTACAGGTCGTCGCCGAGGCGGACGACCCAGATCGTCACCGGGCGGCGCAGCTCGCCGTCGCCGCGCAGGGACGCGATCTGCAGCTCCTCGGCGGCGGCGATCCGGTCGAGTTCGTCGTTCGTCCAAGCAGTCATGGTGGGGGCCTACCCGGAACCGGTCGACGGCGCCGACGGGCATCGTCCGTAGTTGGTAAATCCGCCGGTGTCAGGGGAGGTAGCCGGCGCGCCTGGCCGAGACCACGCTCTCCATCCGGGTGTGGGTGCCGAGCTTGCGCATCGCGCTGCGCAGGTAGCTCTTGACCGTCTCCGGCTTCAGGTCGAGCCGCCGGCCGACCTCGGCGTTGCCGCAGCCGACCGCGACCAGCGAGAGCACGTCGAGCTCCCGGGGCGAGAGCGGGTTGGCCGGGACCGCGCCGCCGTTCGGCGAGGTCAGCCGGTCGCAGACGCCCTGCAGCCGCTCGCGCAGGACCGGGTCGGCGACCTCCTGGGCGATCGAGCGCAGCTCGGCGTGCGCCTCGCGCAGCTGCTCCCATTCGGGGCCGGCGGGCCGTTCGCGGGCGGCGCCGGTGATCGCGGCCGTCTCCAGCGCGGCCACCCGCCGCTCCACCTCCGCGCGTACGGCCAGCTCGACGCCGAGCCGGGCGGCGATCTGGTGCATGCCGTCGAGGACGCGGGTGCCGAGCGGCAGCGGCTCGCGGACGCCGCCGTAGAGCAGCCCGTAGACCGTCCCGCCCACCACGACGGGGACGGCCGCGATCGCCCGCAGGCCCTCAGCCGCCACCGGTCTGTCGTATTCGTGGCTGATGCGGGAGTCGGTGACGTAGTCCTCGACGCTGCCCGGCCGGGCGGTGACCAGGACCCGGCCGCCCAGGCCGCTGCCGGTGTGGATGGCGAGCCCGCGCAGCACGTCCGTGCGGACCCCCGTCAGCTCGGTGAGCCGCACGGCGCCGCCCGGGGCCGAGACCGCGCCGCCGAACAGGACGGGCAGCCCGACGACGTGCCGCATCCGGGTGAGGGCGGCCCGCAGCAGCACGGCGGCCTGCGGGGCCAGGGCACTCGACGGAAGATGTGTCACCGCCATGTCACCAGCATGGCACGCGGCCGGCGTCCCGCGGCTACCCCTGAACGGGGGTAGCGTGCCTCACCGCCCTGGCGGATGCTTCGGGCATGGGTGACTCACTGCTCTCCTACGCGTCCGGCGTCTCCGCGCTCCCCCTGCTGGGCGAGACGATCGGGGAGAACCTGGAACGCGCCGCGGCCCGGTACGCCGGCCGCGAGGCGCTGGTCGAGATGGCGAGCGGGCGGCGCTGGACGTACGCCGAGTTCGACGCCGCGGTGAACGAGGTGGCGCTCGGCCTGCTGGCCAGGGGCATCGCCAAGGGCGACCGGGTCGGCATCTGGGCCCCCAACTGCGCCGAATGGGTGCTGACGCAGTACGCCACCGCCAAGATCGGCGCGATCCTGGTCAACATCAACCCGGCCTACCGCGCCCACGAGCTGGACTACGTGGTCCGCCAGTCGGGCATGCAACTGCTGGTCAGCGCCGTCGAGCACAAGACGAGCGACTACCGCGCGATGCTCGCCGAGATCGGCTTCACGCGGGTGGTGTTCATCGGCGAGCCCGGCTGGGACGAGCTGGTCGAGACGGGCCGCCGTGCCGACACCGCCGCGCTGCGCGTACGGGCGGCCACGCTGTCCTTCGACGACCCGATCAACATCCAGTACACCTCGGGCACGACCGGCTTCCCCAAGGGCGCGACGCTGTCGCACCACAACATCCTCAACAACGGCTACTTCGTCGGCGAGGGCGTCGGCTACACCGAGGACGACCGGGTCTGCCTGCCGGTGCCGCTCTACCACTGCTTCGGCATGGTCATGGGCAACCTGGGCGCGACCTCGCACGGCGCCTGCGTGGTGCTGCCCGCGCCCGGCTTCGACGCCGAGGCCACGCTGCGGGCCGTGGAGAGCGAGCGGTGCACCTCCCTGTACGGCGTGCCGACGATGTTCATCGCCGAGCTGGGCCATCCGCGCTTCGCCGACTTCGACCTGTCGTCGCTGCGCACCGGCATCATGGCGGGCTCGCCGTGCCCGGTCGAGGTGATGAAGCGGGTGATCGGTGAGATGCACATGAGCGAGGTGGCGATCTGCTATGGCATGACCGAGACGTCACCCGTGTCGACGATGACCCGCCGCGACGACGGGCTGGTACGCCGCACCGAGACGGTCGGCCAGGTGATGCCGCACCTGGAGGTGAAGATCGTGCACCCGGAGACCGGGCTCGCGGTGCCCCGCGGCGAGCCGGGCGAGCTGTGCACCCGCGGCTACTCGGTGATGCTCGGCTACTGGAACGAGCCGGACAAGACGGCCGAGTCGATCGACGAGGCCCGCTGGATGCACACCGGCGACCTGGCCACCATGGACGCCGAGGGCTACGTCAACATCGTCGGCCGGATCAAGGACATGGTCATCCGCGGCGGCGAGAACGTCTACCCGCGCGAGGTCGAGGAGTACCTCTACACGCATCCCGACATCGCCGACGTCCAGGTGATCGGCGTGCCGGACGAGAAGTACGGCGAGGAGCTGATGGCCTGGATCGTCATGCGCCCCGGCACCGAGCCGCTGACCGCCGAGGCGATCAGGGACTTCTGCTCCGGCCGTCTGGCCCACTACAAGGTCCCCCGCTACGTGCACCTGGTCAACGGGTTCCCGATGACGGTCACCGGCAAGATCCGCAAGGTCGAGATGCGCGAACAGGCCGTCACCCTCCTGGGGCTCCACCCCTGACCTGCTGAACCGCGGGCGGCGGAGGCGCGTATCTCCGCGTATGCGCTGGAAGCAGACGTCGCTCGCGCCTGGCCCGGCCGAAGGCCCTGTGGGAGCATGTGGGGGCCGCGCCCGCCCCGGGTGGCGCGGCCGGGTTCCTGGCCTCCGACGACGTGGCGGGTCGGCTATGAGAGCTTCTGCCCGGACGTACGCCCTGTTCGCGGTCGGCGTGGGCGTCCTGGCACTGGTCGCGGCGCTGCGCTTCGGCGGCGGCGCCGGCACGGTGGAGGTCTTCGGGCTGCCCACCGCCGGTCCGGTCACCGACTGGGGGCTGCCGCTGGCCCGCCTGACCCTCGACCTGTGCGCGGTGGCGTGCGTGGGGACGTTGCTGGCGGCGTCCGTGCTCGCCCCGGCCGGCTCGCCCGAGTCGGCGCGATGCCTGCGCGCGGCGGGCTGGTGGGCGCTGGGGTGGGCGGTCGCCGCCCTGGCCGGTTACCTGTTCACCCTGTCCAGCTTCATCCCGATGCCGGTGCGGAACCTGCTCGCCGAGCCCGGCATGCTCGACTTCGGCACCTCACTCCCGCAGACGCAGGCGCTCCTGGTGGTGCTGGTCACGACGTTCGCGGTGGCGGTGGCCACGCTCGTGCGCCGGCTGCCCGCCTGGGTGCCGCTGGCCGTGGCGGCGTTCGGGCTGCTGCCGCCCGCCTACGTGGGCCATGCCGCCTCGGCGGCCGACCACGACATCGCCGTGTCCGCGCTGATGGCCCACCTGCTGGGGGTGTCGGTGTGGGTGGGCGGCCTGGCCGCGGTGCTGCTGCACTTCCGGCGCTCGGCCGACCTGCGGGTGGTGCTGCCCCGGTTCAGCACGATCGCGCTGTGCTGCTTCGCCGCGGTGGCCCTCTCCGGCCTGGTCAGCGCCTGGGTGCGGCTCGACACCCTGTCCGATTTGTGGCTGAGCCGGTACGGCCTGCTCCTGCTGGCCAAGGTCGCCGCCCTGGCGGTGCTGGCCTGGTTCGGCCGGCGGCACCGTCTGCGTACCGTCGCCGGCGTGGCCGACCGGGGGGTGCGGCGCACGTTCGTCCGGCTGGCCGCGGGCGAGGTGACCGTGATGGTGGCGGCGACCGGGCTGGCCGTCGGCCTCTCGCGTACCCCGCCGCCGCCCGGCGCGGGTGGCGGGCACGACCATCCCGTCCTGGAGTACGCCCTCGCGCCCTTCTCGCCCGGCGCCCTCCTCAGCGAGGTGCGCTTCGACCCGCTCGTCCTGCTGCTGCTGGCGTTGCCCGCCGCCGGTTACCTGGCCGGTCTGCGCCGGGTGCCCGGCTGGCCGGTCCTGCGCACGCTCTCCTGGCACGCCGGGCTGGCCGTGGCCGCGGTCGCGCTGTTCGGCGGCGTGGGCGGGTACGCGCGGGCGATGTCGTCGGCCCAGGCCGTGCAGCACGTCGTGCTCGCCGTCGTCGCGCCGCTCCTGCTGTGCGCGGGCGCGCCGCTCACCCTGGCCGCGCGGGCCACCGGCCCCGGCTCCCAGTACGGCCCGCTCGGCGAGCGCGCCCTCGGGCGGCGCCTCACCCGTCCCGCGCTGCTGACCGCCGCCGCCCCGGTGCTGCTCCTGCTGCTGTACGGCACGCCGTGGCTGCCCTGGTCGCTCGCCGGGTACGCGCCTCACCTGGTCACCATGGCCGTGTCCGCCGGTGTGGGCCTGCTGGTCGCCTGGGCGGTGCTCGACCTCGACCCGCTGCCCAGGCCGTTCCCGTGGGCCGCGCGGGTCCGGCTGCTGGCGGTGGCCGCCGTCGCGTACCTGGGGCTGGGGACGTACCTGCTGGTGGGCCCGGCCGTCGCGGCCGACTGGTTCGCCCTGGCGGCCCCGCCCGGGGTGCCCGACCCGCTGGCCGACCAGCGCGCGGCCGGGGCGGTGTTCCTGCTGGCGCCGCTGGCCGCCTACTCGTTCCCGGCCGTACGCCTGGCCCTGCGGCGGCAGGCCGCCCGCGCGCGGCACCCCCGTTCCGTCCTACACTCATCCCCTATGGGCGATCTCCCGGTCTACGACGTTGTCCTGTTGCCGCCGCACGACGTCAACGCCGAGGCCGTGCGCCTGAGCCGGCGCTGCGCGGAGGCCACCGCGACCGAGTTCGTCCTGCGCGAGGACGGCCTCTACCCGCACATCTCGCTCTACATGGCCAACTTCACCCCCGACCAGCTCGAGAAGGCCGTCGCGCTGCTGCGCGACCTCAGCCGGCGCACCTCCGCGACGCTCCTGGAAGGCGAGTCCTTCGCCGCCAACGAGCACGGCATGGTCGAGCTGTTCTACCGCAAGACGGACGCGATCACCCGCCTCCAGGAGGACGTCGTCGCCGCGCTCAACCCGTTGCGCACGGGCCTGCGCCACCGCGACCCGGTCGGCCGCGTGCTGGCCGACCACCGGCTCACCGCGCCGCCCACCGCCCGCGCCAACCTCGACCTCTACGGCTACGACGAGATCGGCGACCTGTTCCGCCCGCACATCACCCTCACCCGGCTCCAGCAGCCGGACCACCCGCTCGACCTGGGCCTCCTTGCCGCGCCGTCGGCCTTCACCGCCGCCTACCAGACCCTCGCGCTGTGCGTGATGGGCGAGCACGGCACCTGCACCGAGATCGTCGAGACCTTCACCCTGGACACCGCCCCCGTCACCCCGACGGCCTGACCGCCCCGGCCGCCGACAGCCTGCGGGCCAGCTCCTGGCAGCGTTCCCGCAGCTCCGGCGGGTCGAGCACCTCGAAGTCGTGGCCCAGCGCTACCACGTGCATGAGCACGTAGTCGAGGCTGCCCGCGCCGCTGACCAGCTCGCACCGGTCGTCCTCCCGTTCCCGCACGACGGCCGCCGACGCCGGGACCTGCGCGCGTACCGTGGCGGCCGGGGCGTGCAGGAGGAAGCGCGCCTGGTGCGGGTAGACCCGGCTCGCCACGCCCTCCTGCACGTACGCCGCCGCGTCGGGCGCCGGCCGCGGCCGGAACCGGAAGGTGCGCGCGGCCACCCCGGCCATCCGGTCCACCCGGAAGCTGCGCCAGTCGTCCCGGTCGAGGTCGTAGGCGAGCAGGTACCAGCGCCGGTCGGAGGTCACCAGCCGGTACGGCTCGACCCGCCGCCGCCCCACCCGCCCTCCTGACGGGTAGTCGAAGCCGGCCTCGACCTCGTCCCGGCAGGCCCTGGCCAGCGTCATGAGCACCTCGGGATCGACCGGCGCACGCCCCCCGCCGAACGACTCCACCGCCCCGGACAGCGCGCGCACCTCGTGCCGGAGCCGGGTGGGCAGCACCGTGTCGAGCTTGGCCAGCGCCCGGATCGCGGCGTCGCCTGCGCCCGCGACCGCGCTGTCCGCCCCGGCGAGCAGCGACACGGCGGTGGCGATCGCCTCCTCGTCGTCGAGCAGCAGCGGCGGCAGGTCCTGGCCGGGGCCGAGCCGGTAGCCGCCGCCGATGCCCTGGCTGGCATGTACCTGGTAGCCGAGCGCGCGCAGCCGTTCCACGTCGCGGCGTACCGTGCGCGACGTGACGCCGAGCCGTCCGGCCAGCTCGGGGCCGGTCCAGACCTGACGCTGCTGCAACAGGCCGAGCAGGGCCAGCACCCGCTCGGTCGTGCCCCGCTCCTCGCCGCCCGTCTCGTCCATGCCGCCACCTTGCCAGAAAGCGGACCGATCCTGTCCGCCAGGGGGGTGATCGTGACTCCATGGACGCACACACACTCGACTGGAACCGCACGTTGCGCGAGCAGTGGGAGTTCCACTGGAACCACCAGCTCCGGGCCCGGCTCGACGGCCTGACCGACGAGGAGTACTTCTGGTCACCGGTGCCGGACGCCTGGAGCGTACGGCCGCGCGGCACCTCCACGGCGCCCGTGCAGGCCGGCGCGGGAGGCCACACGATCGACTTCGCCTTCCCCCAGCCGGTGCCGCCGCCCTTCACCACGATCGCCTGGCGGCTCGGCCACGTCATCGTCGGCGTGCTGGCCGTCCGCAACGCCGTCCACTTCGGGGCGCCGCCGGCCTCGTACGAGACCTGGGAGTACGCCGGCGGCGCGGCCGCGGCGCTCGACCAGCTCGACACGCAGGCCGAACGGTGGCTGGCGGGCGTGCGGGACCTCGGCGAGGCCGGCCTGCGCGCGCCCATGGGCGACGCGGAGCCCTACCCGGAGGCCCCCATGGCCGACCTGGTCCTGCACGTCCACCGCGAGCTCATCCACCACCTGTCGGAGGTCTGCCTGCTACGCGACCTCCACCTCCACACGAACCACCCCTGACCGAAGGCGTCGCCCCCTCGGCCGCGGCCTGCCGGACGACGTGCCGGGACCGATGCCTTTCCGCCTGGAAGACGATCGGCCGCGCCGCCGTCGCGACAGGGGGACCGGAGGATCTGCGCACCCGGCCGGTTCGCGCGTCCTCAGGGGGCGCCGAACCAGGTGGACAGCGCCTCGCGCAGCGCGGGCGCGGCCGTGCCGGCCGGTTCGTCCGGGCCGGCTGCCCAGGCGACGTGCGCGTCCGGACGGATCAGCAGCACGTCGGCCGGGCGCTGGTCGGTCTTGGCCGTGTGCACGTCGACCCGGTCCCGCCACTCGGCCGCGACCTCGCGCAGGTCCGCGCGGTCGGCGAGGTCGAGCAGGACGGGCCGCGCGGGGTGCATGAGCTCGGCGACGCCGGTCATGCCCTGGTCGGTGTGCAGGACGAGGTCGGGGGCGAACGCGCCGGTCAGCGGGTGATGGTGCGTCCCGGGCATCGGGTAGCGGATGTCGCTGCCGGCCACCATCGCGCCCATGCGGCGCAGCGGCTGCTCGTCCGTCAGCAGCTCCTGGAAGACCTCCCGGAGCGCCTCGGCGGCCGCGTCGTGGCCGCGCCGCAGCGCCACCTGGGCGCGCGTGTGCAACATGGTGCGGGCGCCCGCCAGATGACGTTCCTCCTGGTACGTCGCCAGCAACCCGGACGGCGCCCACCCCCGCACCTCGGCGGCCAGCTTCCAGGCCAGGTTGACCGCGTCGAGCATGCCCGCGTTGAGCGCGATCCCGGTCGCCGGGAACAGGTGGGCCGCGTCCCCGGCCAGCAGGATCCGCCCGTCGCGGTACCGTTCGGCCTGCCGCGCCTTGAACGTGAACCGCGACAGCCGCAGCGCCTCCCCCACCCGCAGGTCCACGCCCACCACACGGCGCAGGCTGTCCTGGAGCTCCGGCACGGTCATCGGGACGTCGTCGTCGTACTCGGTGCTCTCGTCCTCGGTGGTGTAGAGGGAGACGACCCTGGAGTCCGGCGACGAGCCGACGCCCAGCAGGCCGCTCTCGGTCCGGGTGAAACCGGCGCGGATCGTGCCGAAGCCGGGCACGTCGAGATCGCCGTTGCCGTGCACGGTCACCTCGTCGGGCAGGGTGACCTGGGCCAGCCGGTTGACCTCCGGATAGACGGTGCCGGGGAACGCGATGCCGGCCAGCTCCCTGACCCGGCTGCGCGCGCCGTCACATCCCACCACGTACCGGGCGGTCACCTGGTAGGGGCCGTCCGGTCCGCGTACGTCCAGGGTCACCGCGGTGTCGTCCTGGCTCGCGCCGACCACCTCGTGGCCGCGGCGCAGGTCGACGCCGAGCTCGCCGGCGCGCTCCTCCAGCAGCCGCTCAAGGAGCTGTTGCGGCAGCGGCAGGGCGTGCATCGGCGGATCGGCCAGCTGGGTGAGATCCAGATGCACCCCGCCGAACGGGAACCTGGGCGCCGGCATCGGCTCGGTGCAGGCCGCCGCGAACCGTTCCAGCAGCCCCCGATACCGCAGCAACTCCAGGATCTGCCCGCCGAGCCCGCCCGCCTTGGGCACGTCCCTGCGCTGCGCCTTCCGCTCCAGCACCAACGGCCGCACCCCGGCCAGCCGCAGCTCCGCCGCCAACATGAGACCGGTCGGCCCGGCCCCCACAATGATCACATCGGTATCCATCAGTGGACATTCCTCTCATAAGCCGCCATCCGGCCGCCCACCCTATGCCGCCACACCCCACCCCGCCCTAGCCGGTCACATGAGGGACGACGACCACCTGATCATCGTCTTCGTAGATGATCCTGCCTGGATCAGCCGATTCGAGGCGCACACAGTCCACATCGTGCGCGGCGAGGATCGCCAGATACCCCGGCACCCGCTCGACGAGCCGACCAGCCGCCCCCTTGAACCAGGCCGCCGCCCCCGGGTTGACTCAAAGTGCCTCTCCTCGGTGCGTGGCCCGGCGGCTGCCGGGTAAAGCGGGCGTTGACTGACAGTAAAAACTTGCCTACTGTGAGTGCTCGACATCACAGAACTCATCGAGAAGGTGAAGCTCATGCTCAGACGAGTCGAATCCGACCGGTGGCAGGAAGCGCTCGATGTCAACCCCCTCTACAACGGGCTGGTGCCCGAGGGCGGCGTGCCCCGCTTCAAGATGCCGGCCGGCCCGATGAACCCCAGCGCGGCCCAGGCTCTCATCCGTGACGAGCTCCTTCTCGACGGCAACGCCCGGCTCAACCTTGCCACCTTCTGCACCACCTGGATGGAGCCGCAGGCCCGCGAGCTCATCGCCGAGACCCTCGACCGCAACATCGTCGACCACGACCAGTACCCGCAGACGGCCGACATCGAGGCGCGCTGCGTCAACATGCTCGACCACCTGTGGAACGATCCAAACGGCGTCAGCGTCGGCTGTTCCACGGGCGGCTCCAGCGAGGCCGCCATGCTCGGCGCGCTGGCGATGAAGTTCCAGTGGCGCGAGCGGCGCCGGGCGGCCGGGCTGCCCGTCGACCGGCCCAACCTCGTGATGGGCACCGCCGTCCACACCTGCTGGCCGAAGTTCTGCCAGTACTGGGACGTCGAGCCGCGCTGGATCCCGATCGAGGAGCCGGCCTACACGCTGTCCGCCTCCCGGCTCAGGGAGTTCTGCGACGAGAACACCATCGGCGTCGTCGGCGTGCTCGGCTCCACGCAGTGCGGCAAGTACGACCCGATCGAGCAGATGTCGGCCGAGCTCGACCGGCTGGAGGCCGAGCGCGGCCTGAAGATCCCGCTGCACGTCGACGCCGCCGTGGGCGGTTTCATCACCCCGTTCCTGGAGCCCGACCGGGTGTGGGACTTCCGGCTCCCCCGGGTGCAGTCGATCAACACCTCGGGGCACAAGTTCGGCCTGGTGTACCCGGGCGTCGGCTGGATCGTCTGGCAGGAGCCCGACGCGCTGCCCGAAGACCTGGTGCTCTCCTGCGACCTGCTCGGCGGCAACATCGACACCTTCACGCTCAACTTCTCCCGCTCCGGCGCGCCGGTCGTCGCCCAGTACTACAACTTCCTGCGGCTCGGCTTCGACGGCTACCGGGCCGTCCAGCAGACCTGCCGGGACGTCGCGACCTACCTCGGCGACGAGATCGCGAAGCTGCCCGAGCTCTCGCTCATCGCCGACGGCTCGGAGCTGCCGGTGCTCGCCGTCCGGACCACGCCCGGTTTCGACGGCTTCACCGTCTTCGACCTGGCCGAGCGGCTGAAGATGCACGGCTGGCAGGCCCCGACGTACTACCTGCCGCCCGACCTGGAGCACATCGCCGTCATCCGCTTCGTCATCCGCAACGGCTTCAGCCAGGACATTGCGGCCAAGCTGCTGGCGAACCTGCGTACCGAGGTCGAGTACCTGCGCGACAACCGGGTCCCGCGGCCGCGCACGTCCGCCGAGCAGCCGGGCGTGCCGACCGGAAGGTGAGCCGGCGCTCCCGCTGAAGGGCGATCCCCCAGATCCGGGGATCGCCCTTCTCATTTGTCGCATACGAGCCATCCAGGGCGCGGGGGAAATGCGACCGGATGTCCGGATCATGAAGACGTCATGGGCGATCGGTGATCGCGTCTCTGGTCGGTGAACGCGCAGGCCAGCAGGCTTGTACCCATGACGGACGTGGTGCGGTTGGACGCCGTGAGCAAGGTGTACGGCAAGGGCCAGGGCGCGGTCGCGGCCCTGCGTGAGGTGTCGGTGGGCATCCCGCAAGGGTCGTTCACCGCCGTGATGGGCCCCTCGGGGTCGGGCAAGAGCACGTTCCTGCACTGTGCGGCCGGGCTGGACGTGCCCACGTCGGGCTCGGTGCGGCTCGGCGGCACGGAACTGTCGGGCATGGACGAGACCAGCCTGACCGAGCTGCGCAGGCAGCGGATCGGGTTCGTGTTCCAGGCGTTCAACCTGATCCCGGCGCTGGACGTCGTCGAGAACGTCACGCTCCCCCTGCGCCTGGCCAAGGCCCGCGTGGACCGCACCTGGCTGGCGGAGATCCTGCGCAGGGTCGGCCTTGAGGGCCGGACCGGCCACCGGCCCGCGCAGCTCTCGGGCGGCCAGCAGCAGCGGGTGGCCATCGCCAGGGCGCTGGTCACCAGGCCGGAGGTGGTGTTCGGCGACGAGCCGACGGGCGCGCTGGACACGATGACCGCCCGCGACGTGCTGAGGCTGCTGCGCGAGGTGGTGGACGGCCTGGGCCAGACGGTGGTGATGGTGACGCACGACCCGGTGGCCGCCTCGTACGCCGACACCGTGCTGTTCCTGGCCGACGGCCGGATCGTGGACGCGATGACCGCACCGACCGCCGACAAGGTGGCCGAGCGCATGACCAGGCTGGGAGCGTGGACCCGATGATCACTCTGGCGTTGAGGATGTTGCGGCACAGGAAGGCCGCGTTCGCGGGCGCGTTCTTCGCGCTGCTGTGCGCCGCCGCCCTGGTGTGCGCGTGCCTGATGTTGCTGGAGACCGGCCTGCGCGGCGGCGTCGCCCCCGAGCGGTACGCCGGCGCCCCCGCGATCGTGGCCGCCGACCAGTACGTGCGCCAGACCGTCGACAAGGGCGACGGCGAGACGAAGACCAAGGCCAAGCCCCTGACGGAACGCGCCTGGCTGCCCGAGTCCGTCGTGGCGGCGATCCGGGCCGACAAGGTGGTCCCCGAGGTGACGTTCCCCTTCGGCACCTTCACCGGGCACGGCTGGGAGTCGGCCGCGCTCACCCCGTTCACCATCGCGAAGGGACGCGAGCCCAGGTCGGCGGGCGAGGTCGTCGTCGACGCGCGCGCCGGTCTCGACGTGGGCGCCGAGCTGCGCGGACACCGCGTGGTGGGCGTCACCGCGCAGGCGCTCCCGAGCCAGGACACCGTGTTCTTCAGCACCGCCGAGGCCCGCCGCCTGGCCGGTCACCCCGGCAGGGTGAGCGCGGTCGGGGTGTTCCCCGGGCTGGACCGGGCGCCCGCGGGCGCGGTGGCCTACACGGGTGACGAGCGGGGCAGGCTGGAGTTCCTGGACGCCGAGCAGGCGCGGGTCAAACTGATCAGCATGGGCGGCGCGCTGGCCGGAACGTCGCTGCTGGTCGCGATCCTGGTCGTGGTGGGCACGTTCGCGCTGTCCATCCAGCAGCGCCAGCGCGAGCTGGCCCTGCTGCGCGCCGTGGCGGCCACCCCCCGGCAGGTGCGCAAGCTGGTCGGCGGCGAGGCGCTGCTGGTCGCCGGGGTGGCCGGGGTGCTGGGCTCGGCGGCGGGCATCGGGGTCGGGTTCTGGCTGCGCGCCCAGTTCGTCTCGCTCGGGACGGTTCCGGCGAACCTCGGCCTGGTGGTCAGCCCGTTCCCGCCGCTGGCCGCGCTGCTGGCCACGGTCGGCGCCGCCTGGGTCGCGGCCCGGGTGTCGGCCCGCCGGCTGACCAGGATCCGGCCGGTGGAGGCGCTGGGCGAGGCGGTGCTGGACAGCGGCCGGGTGGCCCGGTGGCGGTTGGTGGCCGGGCCGATCGCCCTGGCCGGTGCGGTGACGCTGACGGTGGTCCTGTCGAACCTGCGTACCGAGGCGGCGGCCACGCCCGTGACGATGCTGACCGCGCTGGTCTGGACGATCGCGCTGACGCTGCTCGGCCCGGTGGTCGCGCGGGTGGCCGCGGCGGTGCTGTCGATCCCGCTGCGGGCCTCCCGGGTGGGCGGCTTCCTGGCCGCGCGCAACCTGCGCGCCAACTCGGGGGCGCTGGCCTCGGTGTTGTCGCCGCTGACCCTGATGATCGCGATGACCTGTACGATCCTCTTCGTCCAGACCACGATGGGCCACGCCGCGCAGGAGCAGGCCGACGCGGGCACCCGCGCCGAGTACGTCCTGACCGGCGTCTCCGCCGCCGAGGCGGCCAGGGTCCCCGGCGTCGAGGCCGTCACCCGGGTGCTGCGCACGACCGTCCGGGCCGGCCTGGACAAGTACGGCGCGCAGGCGGTCACCTACGACGAACGCACGATGGACCTGGGCATCGTCGCCGGCTCCATGAAGGACGTGGCCGTCAGCTCGACCGCCGCCGAACGGCTGGACGTCGAGGTGGGCGACCCGCTGAAGCTGACGCTGGGCGACGGCACCCCCGCGACGGTGACGGTCGGCGCGGTGTACACCCGCGGGCTGGGCTTCGGCGACCTGACGTTGCCGTACGACCTGGTAGCTGGCCACGTGGACGACCCCGCGGCCTCCCTGCTCGTGAAGGCGCCGGGGCTGACCGTGGACGCCCTGGCCGAGGCGCTGCCCGGGGCGTCGGTGCTGGACCGGGCGCGGGCCGCCGAGGTGAGCGCGTCGAACCCGCAGGCCACGTTCGTGGCGCTGGGCCTGATCATCGCCTTCACCGCGATCGCCGTGGTCAACACGCTGGCCATGGCCACCTCGGCCCGCTCGGGTGAGATGCGCGCGCTGCGCCTGGCCGGCACGACGCGGCGGCAGGTGCTGCGCATGCTGCGGCTGGAGACGCTGGGCGCGGTGGCCACCTCCGTCGTGCTCGGCACCGGGGCCGCGCTGGTGACGCTGGCCGCGTTCGGGGCGGGGATGACCGGGTCGGCGGTGCCGTACGTGCCGGTGGGGACGTACGCGGCGGTGGTCGGGGCGGCGGCCGTGCTGGCTCTGGCGGCCACCGCCCTGCCCGCCCGGCTCACGATGCGCTCGGCCGCGTGAGCGAACGGTCAGTCCACCGGGAGCAGGGTGCCGAGGGGGCCGAGGTCGAGGTTGAGGTCGGCGGGCGACAGCCCGAACCGGTCGCACAACTCGGCCATGGCCTCCTCCAGCCGCATGAGGGTCAGCCCCACTGCCTCCAGCTGCTCCCCGGTCAGGTCGCCGTTGTCCATCCGCCGGACGCACTGGCGCTCCACCAGCTGGCGGATCAGCTCGACCAGCGTCAGCACGAGGCGGCTCAGGTCGTGCTGCACCGAGTCGGCGTCCGTCTCCAGCCGCCACTCACCGCGTCTGGCCGCCTGCCTGTCAGTCGGGCTCGTCATGTCGCATCCCTCCTTCGACCGCGTCGCCTTCGCGCACGCTGACCAGCAGGGCCCTCAGGGAGATCCGTACGAGGTCGATGCCGGAGATGGACAGCACGAGGTCGCCGGTCACGACCGCCCCACCCGCCAGCAGGCGGTCCAGCAGGTCGACGAGCGCCACCCGCTGCTCGGGCAGGCGGCCCTGGGCGGCGAGCCGGCCTCCTCTCGGCTCAGGAGGCGTCACCGTATGCTGCCTCACCGTCCTGGTCGAGGGCGGCGAAGGAGTAGGGCGCCCAGGGGCCGACGAGCTCCACGGTGACCCCCTGTTCGCCGACGTCCTCGATCGCCTGCGCGAACTCGGCGGCGCGTTCGTCGTCCACCAGGTAGGCGCCGTTGAGCACCATCTGCTCCCGCCGTCCGGACAGCTGCGGGTCCTGGGCCCGGTGGCATCTGCCGACGACGGCGATGTCCATCAGCGCCTCGTGCACCTCCCGGGCGTGCTCGGCGGCCCGGCGCCAGTCGGCCTCCCGGCTACGCAGGGCGGCCCGGCGGCGGCTCAGGTAGGCCGCCCCCGGCGTCGCTCCCTGCGGGTCGGCCACCGGCTCCGCCCGGCCGGGAACGGCGTACGCCTTGACGCCCCACTCCCGCCGGCCGGCCACCCGCGTCAGCACCGCGTCGAACTGTTCGTGCCGCTCGTCGAGAAGCTCCCGCACCTGTGCCTCTCCCGTGTAGACGGTGACCAGCCGTACCGGCGCCGTGGGCCGGAGGGCGGCGACGGCCTCCACCACCCGGTGGTGGCTGCGCGCGGTCTCCTCCAGCCAGGCGAGGTCCTCCATCGAGCGGCGCAGCGCCTCCTCGCCGAACTCCGCCAGCGAGACCGTGCTGAGGAAGGCGGCCAGGCCCCGGTGCGCGAGCCGGCGCACGGGCGCGCCCGCCACCCCCGCCAGGCCGTCGGGCCCCTCGCCCTCGTCGCGGGTGACCGCGTAGAGGTAGACGCCCTGGTCAGTGGCCACGCTCGACCGCCTCAGGCACGTGACCGGGCGCGCGCCCGGTCGCGGGGCCGCCTTCCACCACCCGGGCGGACACCATCTCCTCAAGGGCCGCGAGACGGCGGCGCAGCTTGCGGTTCTCCTTCGCCAGCTCCTGGGTGTCGCCGGTGAGCCACGGGTCGTGCTCCCACCAGTCGATGCCCATCTCGCGGGCCGTGTCGACCGAGGCGATGAGCAGCCGCAGCTTGATCGTCAGCAGCTCGATGTCGAGCAGGTTCACCTGGATGTCGCCGGCGATCACCACGCCCCGGTCGAGCACCCGTTCCAGGATGTCGCCGAGGTTGGCCGACTCGCGGCCGCCATGGGAGGCCGGCTGGTACGAGGACCCGGGCATGTACGGGCTCGGCCGCACGTTGGCGCTCACCGCGAGCCCTCGGCGAGATCGCCGCTGCCCCGCTTGTAGCGGCGCACCCGGCGGTAGGACAGCAGGCTGCCCGCCATGTCGAGGTCGATCTCGTACAGGGCCAGGGTGTCACCGGAGGACGGGATCCGGTGGTCCTCCAGAATCTCCACGCCGACCACCCACCCGTCCTCGGACGGCTCGACCCGCGTGACGCTCTCCGCTTCCTTGCCGGTCAGCTCGGTCATCATCCGCAACCCGACCGCAGCCACCTCGGCGGCCGGCATGTTCGCCGGACGCGTACGAGGCGGCCCCTCGCCGCCGGCCTCCGCGCGCCTTGTCCCCGGCACACGCTTGTGCTCGGCTTCCTGCCTGGCAGGCACCACATCACCCCCGTACTTTTTGGTGCGGCCCCCCGCTAGCGCCTCACCAGCCGACCATCCCCCGCAAGATCTCCTCCACCGCCCGGTCCTCCTCCTCCGCGGAGATCCGGCCGTCGGCCCTGGCCTGCTCCACCTCCTCCAGGCGGCGCCGGACCACGGCCGGGTCGTGCAGCTCCCGCTCGACCTGGTCGCGCATGAGCTCGCCGAGCTTGACGACCGCGTAGAGCGGCATGAGTGGCCAGCCAAAAAGCAACGTCCCCAGTCCCAAGGATGTTCACTCCTCCCAGGCGTCGGCGTCCGTGCCGGCGCGGTCAGCTCGTGCCGACGAAGTCGTACGGCGCCATCGGTCCGAGCAGCCGCAGTTCGACGCGGCCCGACCAGCGGCGGGCCAGCTCGTCCACCGCCTGTTCGAACTCGGCCCGCCGGTCGTGCGCCACCAGCGCGGCCACGTGCGCGGCGTCCCGTTCGTGGGAGGGCTCGCGCACGGCCAGCTGTTCGCAGAGGTCCGAGAGCTCGTCCACCACCGTCGCGGTGTCCGCCTCGCGCTTGTCCGCGATCGTGCCCTCGATGATCTCGCCGAGCCGCATGCGCTCGTTGCGCGTCGCGTCCTCCGGGCGGCCGGTGATCTGCTGCCGAAGGCTCGCGGCCTCGCCGTTCTCCCGCAGGATCTCGCTCAGGATCGCGCGTTCGTCGTACCGGCCGTTGACGACGTACTGCGTCCGGCCCTCCACCTCCTGAAGGGCGTCGGCGAACTGGTCGTGGTACGGCTTCAGCAGCTCCTCCACCACGGCCTCGGAGCTCGTCAGCACAGCCCCGAACCGAAACGGCAGCACCGGCACCTCCGCCGCGGTCTGGTCGAGCAGCCGCTGGTGCGTCTGGAGGTCCCGCGGCCGGCCGAGCGGGCGGTCCGGCTCGACATCGCTCACCAGAGCGGCGATCTGGCCGAACGGCACCAGCCGCACCTGCCCCCCGGGGTCCCCCACTCCCTCGGTCCCGGGCTCCACCTCGACATCCATCGGTACGATCCCGTACACGTAGGACGCGTAGCCGTTCATGCTCGCCTGCGACGCGTCCTCGGACCCGGCGGCCTCCGCGGCCTCTCTGCGTGGCGACATCTCAGTCATCCTCCCTACGACGTGCCCGGCGCGGCTGTTCCTCGCGGTCCACGACCTCCCCCGTGAGCTCCTGCAACTCGTCGGGCTCGTCGGAGGCGGCCTCCAGTTCCCCGGCGTCAGGCTGGCTCGCCTGGCCGACGGCCCTGGCCGCCGTCACCCCCTCGACGACCTCCGGCAGCCCCTTCTCGGTGGCCGACAGGTCGAGGCGGTTGGCCGCCTCCGCGAAGCGCAGGTACGTGTCCACGCTGGCCACGACGATCCGGGTGTCGATCGTCAGCACCTCGATGCCGACGAGCGAGACCCGGACGAAGGCGTCGATGACGAGGCCCTTGTCGAGGATGGTGTCGATGACGTCCGCCAGACTTGTCCCCGCGGTGCCGCTGCTGGCCGGTGTACCGCGACCGGCAGGCTGAACGGTCATGTCGTTCCCCCTGGTTCTGGGTGGCCGGGCCTTCGGCGACAGGCCCTGACGGGTGGCTACTCGGCTCGGATCCGACGCCGGCGCACCGGGCGGTCGTGCTCGGCTGCGGACCGGCGGGTGGACGCTCCGCCGCGACGCCGCGCCACGGCCGGAGCCGCGGGACGCTCCTCGGGCTCCTCTTCCTCTTCCTCTTCTTCTTCCTCTTCGGGCTCCTCGAACTCTCCCTCTTCCTCCTCGAACTCCCCTTCTTCTTCCTCGGGCTCCTCCTCTTCTTCCTCCTCCTCGGGCTCCTCTTCGTACTCCTCCTCGGGCTCGGCTTGCGCCCGCTCGCCCTCCTCGGGCTGCTCCTCCTCGGGCTGCTCCTCCTCGGGCTGTTCCGCTTCCGCCCGCTCGCCCTCCTCGGGCTGCCGCTCCTCGGCTTCCTGCTGCTCCCGCTCCTCCTGGATGGCGGTCTCGTGATCCTTGACGACCTGACTGTCGCGGATCTCGCCGCGCCAGCCCTCCAGCTCGTCGGGCTTCAGCAGCAGGTGCGCCATCACGTGCCGTCTGAAGTGCTTGAGCTCCAGGCGTACGCGCCGGCCCTGCGCGCGCCACAGGTTGCCGGTGCGCTCGAACAGGCCCTGCGGGTGGTACTCCAGCACGACCAGGACCCGGGTCAGGTCGGGCGTGACCTCGTGGAAGGTCACCGCTCCGTCGACATGCCCCTTCGGTCCCTCGGACCGCCAGATGATCCGCTGGTCGGGGATCTGCTCGACGATGTGCGCCTTCCAGCTCCGGTGCGACCAGAAGACCTGGGCCTTCCAGGACAGCTCCTCGTCGGAGTCCTGCTTGATGGTCTCGACCTTCTTCATGAACGTCGGGAAGTCCTGGAACTGGGTCCACTGGTCGTACACCAGACGCCGGGACGCACCGATGTCGATCGTCTCCACGATGTTGGTGATCTTTGCGTGGCCGGCCTTCCCGCCGCCACGGCCGGTGATCTTCTGCCAGATGCCTTTGAGTCCTCCCTTGAGGCCCCCCTTGATGCCTCCCTTCAGACCTCCCGTGAGGCCGCCCTTCAGGGCTCCGCTCATGAAGCCGGGCTTGTCCGAGCCCGTGACCGCGCTCATCAAGCCCTTTCCGCCGTGTTCGACGTAATCGGTGAGCCGGCCGGTCAGTCCTTCGAGCTTGTCCCCGGCGGAGGACAACACGCGCGTGCCCGCCGCCTGCAGGAGCCCCTGCGCGGACTGCACGAGCCGGTCCATCGGCAGGTTGTCGGCGATGCCATGGCCTGCCTCCCCGGCCTTCCCCGCGACGTCCCCTGCCTTTCCGGTGACGTCCCCGGCCTTCCCGGTGACGTCCTCGACCGTGCCCGTCGCGGCCTGACCGGCTCGACGGGCCGTTCCGGCGGCCTTGCCCAGGGCTTCCCCGCCGCTTCCGGTCGCCGTCCTCTTCGCTGCATCAGCCACCGCACTCACCTCCGTGACTGGCCGACCCGCCGGACAGGACGTGTCCGCCGCTGCCCTCTGTGACCCTCATGACCCTCTTGACCCTCGGGCCTGCGTCTGGCCTGCTCCGGCGCCTCGGGTTCCTCTTCGTCGTCGTCCTCCTGGTAGCGATCGCTTTCGTCGTAGTCCTCCTCGCCGTAGTCGGCTTCCTCGTCCCTGGGCGCCTGCCGCTTCGCGGGTTGCGGCTCGGCTTCTTCTTCCTGCGCGGTCCCGGACTTCTCCCCACGCTCCTGGAGCTTGTGGGTCAGGGAGTCGATCTGCTTGGTGGCCGCGGAGATCACCGCCGCCTTGCCGACCTCCATGAGTTCGCCGCGAAGGCGGCCGGTCATCCGCTGAACCTCTGGATTGGAGCCGAGGGTCTTGACGCCTTGCGCCAGCAGGCCACCAGCCCCACCCTGGCCGCAGCTGGCGCGTCCCGCCAGCCCGGCCGCCGCCAGTGCCGCGGCCGTGCGCAACTTGTGGCGCCTGCCGAGGTAGTACCCGGCGAGGACGGCAAAGGCCATCTGCAATCTGCTCGACATGGTCAGCTCTCCTTCCGCTCGCTCACCATCTCGACCCGCACTGGAGTCCAGCGCGCGGTCCAGTGCGCGCGGACAGACCCCGAACACGCCGACGCCTGCTCGCCGCGGCTTGACCTACCCGGAAAACCGACAAAGCACCTAATCGGCAGAAAACGGGACAGGGAGTTGGTGTCCGGGCGCGAATCCAAGCCGACCCATCAGTCGGCGTTTAGCCCCGCCTGCCCCCGGGCTCAGGCACCCGGAAGTGTCAGGACCTGGGCCCGACCTGCCCAAGGATCCGCCAACTCCCGAACCGGAGTGCTCGCGCCGAGCGTCATACGGGCCAGACGGCAACCGTCTGAGCGTGATCTCGGAGGCGACCATGAACGACCTGCCATCTTCCGTGTCCATCCGTCCGGCCCCGTCCCGGCCCGCGGCACGCGGCAAGGCCGTCCTTCCGCCGTCCGCGCTCTTCCGGGGATCACCGCTCGCCCCTCGCAGACGTTTCAGCCACGTCTTCGTCGTCATCGCGGTCGCCCTCGCGCTCGGGCTGGGCGTGTTCGTCGGCTTCACGGTCAGCCGCGGGCTGCAGGAGGAAGCCCTGGGCCGCGGGCCGGCGGGCGTCCTGAAGGCGGCCGTCCCACAGGCGGCCGTCCCGCAGGCGGCCCCGTCCGCGCCACCTCGGCCGCCGGCCACTCAACCGCCCCGCCCGGCCGCGCCTCCGAAGACCGCGGCGAAACACGCGGCGAAGCACGCGGCGAGGAAGCCCCACCACGCGAAAAAGCGCAGGCACCACCACTCACCGTGCGCCAGGTTCCAGGGGGTGCGGGCGCGTGTGTGTCACACGATCTTCCGGTGACTCTTGAGCCTGGTCGCTCATCGGCCTGCGGCGCGACGGCGAGACCAGCCCCCTGCAACGCAGAAGAGGCCCCGAAGGGCCTCTGACCTGCTGTTGACACTGGCGGCCGGCGCAAGGTCCCGAACTTGCGCAGGCTGGGCCGACAGTTTCACAGTCCCGCCACAAGAACGCTCTGACCTGCGGCTTCTTCCGGAGGGCGGCCTCGGCGAGGCGGCCCGCCCTCCGGTCGGAAGCCGCCGGTCACAGGCTGCGGGCGGTGATGTCGCCGTTGGAGGTGGTGGCGTGGATGTCGAGCTCGACAGTGCCGTCGTTCTTGAGTGCGTTGGTGATGCGGCCGTGGCTGGTGCCGGCGTCCAGGGCCGCCGAGACGCCGCCGGCGGCGGCGATCGAGATGTCGCCGGACTGGGTGCGGAGCACGACCTTGCCGCCCGCGGCCTCGGCGATCCGGATGTCCCCGCGTGCGGTGCTGATCTCCGCGGGCCCGCCCAGCCGGCCGACCTCGACATCGCCGTCGACCGCCGTGAGGCGCAGGCTCGCGGCCTCCTCGATCTCGATCCGGCTGTACGCGCCTTCGAAGGCGACGTCGCCGAGACGCCCGGCGGTCCGCAGCTCGGCGCTGGCCGCCTTGGCCTCGACGCGGGAGCCGGCGGGCAGCTGGACCGTCACCTCGATCGCCCCGGACGGGCCGAGGTACTGGTTCTTCGCCGCGGACGCGATCCGCAGGACGCCGTCGGCGTAGTCGACGGTGGTCTGCTCCGCCGCCTGCACGTCGCGGCTCTTCGAGGCGTTCGCGGGCCGGACCTCGACCGTGGTGTCGGCCCGGTCGTCCGCCACGAACTGCACGCGTCCGGCGGGGATGTCGAGGACGACGCGGACGGGGGCGGTGGTGTCGAACTGCTGCATGATGCTCTCCTGCGACTCGTGGTCTCCGACGCCCACCCCTGGAGGGGCGGGCGTTCGGCCCAGTTCGCGGCCCTGGGGCCGCATCGCTGAACCGTTCATGGGTCAACCATCGCGGACCGCTCTGATACCGCACCGTCGCCGTCCTGACACGGCCGCTGACACCCGACAGGACGCAGCCGGCCCCCCGCGGGCTTTCGGCGTCAGCCCATCGTCGCGAGGGTGTCGCGCAACCGGCGCAGGTCGCGCATGCGGGCCTCGAACGTCGCCCCGACCACCACGAGCAGCAGGCCGCCCACGGCGATCGGCACCCAGCGCGGCACCGCGAGGAACATCTCCGACACGTACGGCGCCAGTTCCCGCACCACGACCCCGGCGACCACGACCGCCCCGATCGACGTGGGCGCCTGGAGCTTGAACCGGACCCCCGCCAACAGCACCGCCAGCGCCAGCACGCCGAGCACCAACGACCGCCGCCATTCGGTGTCCGAGTAGACCGCCACCAGGCTGGGCAGCATCGTGAAGGAGAGACCCGTCCCGTAGGCGGCCCACGACGAGACCGCCGCGCCGCGCCGCCGCCACCAGCCGGATCCCAGCAGCACCAGCGAGCACGGCACCGTGTACGCCTCGACGACGGTGACCTCGTCCGCCCCCAGCCGCAACCACGACGCCAGCAGCAGCAGGACGGCGCCGGCGTACCGCAGGCCGTTCCCGCCGACCCGGCCGGCCGAGCCGGACCACAGCGACATGAGCAGCACCAGCACCCCGGCCACGGCGAACCCCACGCTCCCCGCGACCAGGACGCGCGCGCCCAGCGAGAACCCCGCCGCCACCGCCTCCAGGCCGAGGAACAGGGCGGCGAAGCCCACTGCCCAGAGCCGGAGCTCCTTCAGCCTGGCCGACAGCGCCATCGCGGCGGCCGCCGCCGCCAGGATCGGCAGCACGATCAGCGTCGCCGGCTCGCTGCCGAACGCGTACGCCGCCGCCCGTACCGAGACGGGGGCGGCGACGAGCGCGCAGGCCGCCGCCCACCAGGGCGTGCGGCCGCGGGTGGCGGCCACCGCGAGCGCGACGGCCAGGGCTGCCTGCACCGCCGTCGCGACCGGGTAGGGCATCCCGAAGGCCTGGGGGGCGACCACGATCACGAGCGCCCCGGCTGCCAGCGCCCCGGCCGTCGCCGCCTTCACCAACCACCCACCGGCGCCGCGCCCGGCCGCTGTCGGCCACCCGCCGGCGCCTCTCACGGCTGCCGCCAGGAAGGCCGTCGCCGGCACGGCCAGCACCACCACGTCCACCGGGGACGCCATGTCGAACGGCGGCCACTCCCGCCCGTTCCAGGTGCCCGTCCACAACACGTCCAGCCAGGCGAACGGCGCCGCCAGGGTGACCACGAGCCGAGGCAGCACCGTCAGCGTGGTCAGCAGCGCCACCAGCCAGCCGGTGCCCATGACCGCCGGGCGTACCCGCCGCCAGGGCAGCCGGCCGGCGGCGAGCACCACCCCGAGCGCCGGGACGAGGTAGGCCAGGGGACGCCAGTCCGTGCCCGGACCGTCCAGCACCGGTTGCGCCAACGCCGCCGGCACGGCGATCAGCGTGAGCGCGGTTCCGACGGCGACCACGGAGGCCCAGATCTCCCTCTCGGCGTCGCCATGCCTGGCCAGCAGCCACGTCACCCACCCGCCGAGCAGCACCAGGGCGACCAGCGGCACCGACCTGACCAGCGCCTGACCGACGGAAGGCGATCCCAGCGCGTACGGCACGCCGCCCAGCAGGGCGAGGACCGCGACGCCGCTGCCGGTCGAAGCGGCCGTCGCCCGCACCGCTCCCCGGCCGTGGCGGACCAGGACGACGTCCAGCGCCGCCGTGGCCACCAGCATGGCCACCAGCCAGGTCTCCGACCAGTCTCCGGTCAGCAACGGCAGGACCGGCTGCGCCAGCACCACGGCGACGGGAGCAGGGCCGCGAAGCCGGGTGACCCGGGCATAGGCCACCAGGATCAGTGCGGTGAGCCCGAACACGCCCGCCGTGTAGTGCGACACGTCGAGGGAGTCGACCCCGAGGAGTCCCACGCGCCTGGCCGCGTAGCCGTCGAGCAGCAGCAACGCGACCGCGAACCCGGCCATGGTCTCGGCCGTCGCGGTGAGCCTGCGCCGGATCAGCACGACCGGCGCCAGCATCACCAGCGCGGTGAACGCGGCCAGCACGGCCGCGCGCCCGCCTATGCCCAGTTGCCCCCAGCTCACCACGGTGAACACCGCCGCCGCCACCGTCAGCAGCAGGCCACCGAGGATGAGCAGGACGTTCTTCGCGGTGCCCGTGGAGACCTCCGGCCTCGGTGCGCCGGGGCCGGCAACCCCGAATCCGGCCGCCGCCCCCGGATGCGGCGGCAACGCGCCCGCATGGGGAGGCACCGCCCCCACACCCACACCCGCGCCCGCCCCAGGCTGACCCGCCGCGCCCGCCCCTGGCTGACCTGCCGCACCCGCGCCCGCCGCTCCTTGACGCGCCGCTTCGGCACGAAGGGTGCCGAGCAGTTCCGTACGGCGGGCCCGCAGTCCGGCGAGCTGATCCCCCAGCGTGGCAAGAGCCTGGTCCACCTGCCAGAGCTCATGCGCGACGGGACCCTGCAGAGGCAGCGCACACCTCGGGCATCGGGAAACCGGCCCCTGAAGCCCGGTCCCGGACAACATCACACCGCAGTCCGGACACTTCATACGTCCACGCACCGACACTCCACTTGAGCCCGACGAGATGACCCATATTGCACCGTGGCGGCCTTGCGAATCACTGTCATCGGTTGACGCAGCGGATGCCGGTACGGCCGGTCGACACGGCCGAGGTTCGCTTCGAGCGGCCTTCGACCCGGAGGACTGCACCGGATCGGAAGCGGGCCGGAGCCGTCCAGGCCGGCGGCCACCGGAAACGATCCAGGAGCGCGCATGGGCGGGGCGAGCCGTTGTCGTCGGGTACGGCCGTGGCCACGGTGTTCGCCAATGTCGATGACTCGCACTTCACCTACCAGGCGAACGAGCGCCTGATCACCACGTTCGGCCTGTACGGCTACCGCTACCGGAGGGACGACGATCCCGACCGGCCCTCACGGGTTCGACCGATCACCTCATGGCAGGTTGACTGCGCCGAGGTGGCGTGTGACCGCGCCGCCGCCACGAAACTCGGATGCGGTGCCGCGTGGGCGCGCTTAGGCTGTGCCGACGGAGCGGGCCTCGTATCAAGCCTGGCGGATCGGGGATGCGTGAGGTATGACCAGTCAATTGTTCGCGATCTGCTTCAATGCGATCCGTCCCTCGGACCTGGCGCGGTTCTGGGCGGGGGTGCTGGGTTGGGAGATGGCTGACGGTCCTGACGGCGTCGCGATCCTGCCTCCTGATCCTGTCGGCTTCCGCGTCCGTTTCCTGCCGAGCCTGGAACAGAAGGTCGGCCAGAACCGGGCGCACTTCGACCTGACGAGCGCCTCCCCGGAGGATCAGCAGCAGACGGTGGCCAGGGCGCTGACGCTCGGCGGGAAGCACATCGACGTGGGCCAACTTCCGGAAGAGGGACATGTGGTCCTCTCCGATCCGGAGGGCAACGAGTTCTGCGTCATCGAGGCGGGCAACAAGTTTCTCGCCGACACCGGCGTCATCGGGGCGCTGGCCTGCGACGGCACCCAGGAGGTCGGCTACTTCTGGAGCAAGGCGCTGCGGTGGCCGCTGGTCTGGGACCAGGACCAGGAGACCGCGATCCAGTCGCCGGGCGGCGGTACGAAGATCACGTGGGGTGGTCCTCCGGTGGCGCCGAAGACGGGCACGAACAGGCTGTGCTTCGAGCTGGCGACGCCTGCCGACGCCGACCGGGAGGCGGAAGTCGATCGCCTGCTCTCGCTCGGGGCCACGCGTACCGGCCAGGGCGATGAGGGTCAGGTCCTGATGTTCGACCCCGACGGCAACGAATTCTCCGTACGCAGTCCCCGGTAGCGCGACTGTCGCCGACCGGTCCGTGATTTCCGGTGCATCGCACCTTTCATGCCAGTTGCCGGCCTGCGGTCGTACGGACCACGCTGTGCCAAGGCGGCACTCGTCGAGCCTGCGGTCGACCGGGTAGCACGGGCCCCGCAGCTCGGGCGCGCCGCGCCCGGCTTGCGACGTGGAGCCCAACCGCCCCCGGCGAGGGGCAGATGTCGGCGGCCGCGGGCGGGCATGGCCGCAACATGGGGCACTTCGGTATTCTTCTGGACGGGTGCCGTCCTGCACCTGACCTCCTGACCGCGTGCCCACGCCGCACGGCGCCTGCGGAGGCTGAGGGGATCGATGTCCTCGGGGCCGATGTAGCGATCATGCCGGTCTGTTCCCAGACGGCGGGCCGTGTGACCGGAGCGTGGGTCCTCGCACGTGAGCCCGCCTCAGGAGCCATCACCATGACCGACCACAAGCATCTCAAGCGGCGGGTGCGCGAGCGTATGGCCAAGACGGGCGAGTCCTACGCCACCGCCCACCGCCACGTCACCGCCCACCGCGATGCCCCCACTGACTCCGGGCACTCCGCTCAAAGCCTTGGGCGCCACCATGAGGCCGCGCTGCTGCGTCGCGTCCTGGGGGACGACGGCTACTCCGAGGCCATGCTGCTCGGCCTCGGCGGCGGCATCGGGTTCATGTACTTCGTGTTCGAGTACACCGGACAACCGCCGATGCTCACCGTCGTCGCCCAGGCACATCCCGAGCCGATCATCCCGCTCGCACTGAAGCGGGCCGGCGTCCCGCATCAGATCCACCGGACCGGCTCAGCGAAGGTCGCCGAACGCAATCTGCGCACGGCCCTGGACGCCGGCCGTCACCCCATCTGCACCCTCGCCCGCCACTTGCTGCCCTGGCGGCCGCCGCCGCGCTTTCCCGACCCCGTCGAGGTGGCGGTGCTCGGCGTCGAGGATCAGACCGTACACGTGCAGGACGACCAGCCCGGCGAGTTGCCCCTGGCCGACTTCATGGCCGCCTGGTCGGCCTCGAAGAAGTCCAGGCACCAGCTCATCGAGGTCACCGGAGCCGCCTCAGGGCCTCCGCAGGTGGCCGAGGCCATCCGGGACACCGCGGCCAAGCTGACCGGGCCGGTGCTGGGCAACTCCTTCGACGCCAACTTCGGCCTGTCGGGCATGCGCAAACTGGCCGCCCAGCTCGCCGACACCACCGGCAAACAGGGCTGGACCCGCCGCTTCCCCGACCCCGGCGCTGCCCTGGACCGGTTGCGGGACTGCCTGACGACCGAACACACCAGTGCGGGCGCCACGCGGCCGCTGTATGCCGACTTCCTGACCGAGACCGGCCACAACGTGGCTGCGGCCGTCTACCGGCAGGCGGGCGAGCAATGGTCACAGGTGGCGGCAGCCGCGGCCGGCTGGGCGTCGTACGTCGAGCTGGCCGAACTGGTGGAACAGGCGGTACGGCTCGAAGAGCAGGGTGCTCGAGCGCTGGAGCAGGTGTAGGCGACTGGCTGACCTGGTGCCAGACCACGAGGCACCGGGCAGCCCCGTGGCCGGAACAGCGCCCTACTTGGTCAGGGATTCGGCGACGAGTCGCCAGATGTCCGCGGCCAGGTCCATGTTGCCGCTCTGCTGGGCCTGTTCGGCGAGCTTGCGCAGCCCGGCGAGCGCCGCGTCCTGCTCGCCCTCCAGGAGCAGGACGCGGTTGCGCAAGACGTCGAGCCGCATCCGCTCCTGGTAGGTGAGCAGGTCGTCGAAGCCGGTCAGCCGGTCCAGGACCGTGCGGGCCTCGTCCAGGTCGCCGGCGAGGACGGCGATCCGGGCGCGTACGGCCAGCAGTTGCTGCTCGATGGTGGGGGCGCCCGCGAACGGCAACGCGGCCTGGACTTCCGCAACCCGCCGCCGGGCGGACTCCGTTCCGGGCGGCTCGGCCCTGAGGTCGAGCCGGGCCGCGCCGAGGCGCAGGCGCATCCAGAGCGTCAGGTCGTCACGGCCGTCGAAGCCGTCGATGGCCTGGTTCATCAGCTCCGCGCCGGTGTCGAGGTCGCCCTGGCGGACCCGGATGTTGGCCACGGTCCACACGGCCTGGGCCCGCAGCGCTCCCGAGACCTGGTCCGCCAGCGTGAGCAGTTCGTCGGCATGCCGGGCGGCGTCGGCGAGTCGCCCGGCCTCGGCCAGCGCCGACACCAGGGCCAGCAGCGTGGAGGCCCGCACACGGGCGGGCAGCGCTTCGCGTTCGGCCAGCTCGTGGGCGTGTGTCGCGGCATCGACGGCACCGACGATCTCTCCGGTGCTGCGCATGCAGCGCGACAGTGCGGCCAGCACTCTGCACTGCAGCTCGGGTAGCCCGATCTGCGCGCTGAGCGTGGCCAGCTCGTCGAGGCATGTCCGCTGCTCGGCGTACTCCTGGCGCCACTGACGCCATTCGGCGACTTGCCAGAGGGCCTGCCAGCGCAGCAGGGGGTCCTCCCCGCCGGAGGTTTTCAGGGCGTCGCTGAGGGTCTGGCCGCCTTCGTCCTGACTCAGGCCGGTGGCCACGGTCAGGCTCTGGGCCAGGGAGGTGGCGGTGGACTGGGTGAGTGCGGCGGGGCTGATGCCGAGTTGTGCGGCCAGGTGCGTGATGGCCCGTTCGGTGGGCTGACGCGCCCCTGATTCCAGCCGGGACAGGTATCCGGCGGACATGCCCTCGCCCGCGAGGGCTGCGAGCGTCAGGCCGCGTTCGGTCCTCAGTTGCCTGAGTCGGCGGCCGAAGACTGGTTGTTCGAGCATGTCCGAACTCCCGGGTGGCGGTTGACGTCGTGGAGGGTCACGCCAGAGGCTAGCTCACTTGCCTCCCTCCAGACAAGTTGTTGCCTGACGCCGATGCCCGTACGCCACAGCTTTGGCAATCACTTTTGGCAAATACTTGCCAAGATTGTGGCAACGGCCGTAACGTTCCTGTCGTCGCCAACGGACCTCGTCGCCGACAAGCCAGAAGAACCCGAAGGAGCACCGCCATGTCCCTCGCCCTCGCCCTCACCGACCAGGACCGGCTCACCCTGCGCACCGCCGCCTGGGGCGCCGTCTCGCTGATGTCGGCCGCCGGTGCCGCCGGTTCGGCGCACAAGGCCGCCGCCGAGGGCTCCGTCGCCCTGACCTCCGCGACCGGCCTGGTCGGGCACGTGCTGGCCAAGGCGCCCAAGGGCGTGAAGTACGGCAAGACCGTGGCCGAACTCGCCGACCAGGTGCTGCCTGCCCTGAACGCCTCCATGAGCCTGCTCAAGAAGTCGGCCCCGGCCGAGGCCGACAACTTCCGCCGCACCGTCCTGGTCGCCGTCGAAGCGGCCACCCACGGGAGGCCCGGTCCCACCATGACCGAGATGGCCCGCAAGATCAGCGCAGCCCTCGACACCGCTCCGGCCACGCCCGAGGTGAGCGCAGCGAACACCGTGGCCGGGCAGGATCGCCCGGAACTGCAGAAGGCCATGCAGGCGTTCGTCGATTCCGGGATGGCCGCCGGAATGCAACTGCGGGTGAACGACGAGCGCGGCGAGTGGGTCGGCACCGCGGGGGCACGCGAGCTGGGCTCGTCGGAGAAGCCACCGGCGGACGGACGGTTCCGGGTCGGCAGCTCCACCAAGACGTTCGTGGCGACCGTGGTGCTGCAACTCGTGGCCGAGGGCAGGATCGGGCTGGACAGCCCGGTGGACGGCTACCTGCCCGAGTTCGCGCTGGACGAGCGGATCACCGTACGAATGCTGCTGCAGCACACCAGTGGGATCTTCAACCACACCGGCGAGTACTACGAGGACGGGACGTTCGCGCCGGGAATCGCGTGGTCGGGCAAGGAATGGGTGGACGGCCGGTTCCGCACCTACCAGCCCGAGGAGCTGGTGCGGCTGGCGCTGTCTAAGCCGGCACGGTTCGAGCCGGGCACGGACTGGAGCTACGCCAACACCAACTACGTGCTGGCCAGGCTGCTGATCGAGCGGGTCACGGGCCGCTCGTTCGCCGACGAACTGCAGCGGCTGATCCTGGGCCCGCTGGGGCTGACGGGCACCGAGGCACCGGGCAACTCGACGGAGATCGCGGGGCCGCACGCCCACAGCTACTACCGGTACGAGGACGGCGGCCAGGAGCACACGGTGGACGTCACCAGCCAGAATCCTTCCTGGATCTCCGCCGGCGGCGACATGATCTCCACCACCCAGGACCTGCACACGTTCTTCTCCGCGCTGAACGGCGGCCGGCTGCTGCCCGCCGAACTGCTGACCGAGATGCGCAGGCCGGACCCGAAGATCGGCTACGGCCTGGGGATCTTCGAGCAGGACCTGGGCGAGAACGGCGGCACCGTCTACCACCACAACGGCGGCATGGCCGGCTCCGCGGCGCTGATGTACAGCACGCCCGACGGCGGCAAGACGATGACGGCCTCGGTGACCTACGTGGACGACGCCGACCTGTCCAAGGCGGCGGCGTTCCAGCAGGCGACACAGCGGCTCATCGACGAGGTGTTCCGCGACGGCCGGACCACGAGCTGAGCACAGCGACCAAGACCCCAGGAACGAGGAAACCATGAACACGACGATCAGCCGGCGCATGGCCGTCGCGGCGCTCGCAACGGCGGTGCTCGCGGGGGCCGCCACCCCCGCCACGGCCACCTCCACCGGGCCGGATCGCCCGGAGCTGCGCAAGGCGATGAACGCCTTCGTCGACGCCGGTTTCACCGGGATCCAGCTACGCGTGCGCGATCAGCAGGGCGACTGGGCCGCCGGCGCCGGGATGCGCCGGCTGGGATCGGCCGCCAAGCCCCCGACCAACGGGAGCTTCTGGACGGGCAGCATCATCAAGACCTTCACCGCGACCATGGTGTTGCAACTGGTGGCCGAGGGCAGGATCGAGCTGGACAGTCCCGTCGCCGACCACCTGCCCGGCTACGGACTGGACGAGCGGATCACCGTACGGATGCTGCTCCGCCACACCAGCGGGATCTTCAACTACACCGGCGAGTACAAGCCCGACGGGACGATGGACGAGCCGGGGATCCCCGCCAACGGCGACGAATGGGTGCCCAACCGGTTCAGGAGCTACAAGCCCGAGGAACTGGTACGGCTGGCGCTGTCCAAAAAGCCGCGCATCGCACCCGGGACGCAGTGGAGCTACTCCAACACCAACTACACGGTGGCGCTGCTGATGATCGAGAAGATCACCGGCCACTCCTACGCCACCGAGCTGAAGCGGCGTATCACCGGCCCGCTCGGACTGCGGGACACCCTCGCGGCGGGCAACCGCACGACGGCGCTGCCCGGACCACACGCCCACGGCTACTACCGGTACAAGGACAAGGTGATCGACCTCTCCCACCAGAACCTGTCCCTGCTGACCGGCGCCGGTGACCTGATCTCCACCACGCAGGACCTGACCACGTTCTTCTCCGCGCTGAACGGCGGCAGGCTCCTGCCCGCCGAGCTGCTGACCGAGATGCGCACGACGATCCCCACGCCGCTCCCCGACCGGGGCTACGGCCTCGGCATATGGGCGCAGGACCTGGGCCCCGGCTGCGGCACCGTCTACCAGCACAACGGCAGCCCACCGCACGGCTACGGGGCGCTGATGTACAGCTCGCCCGACGGCAGCAAGACCCTGACCGCCTCGGTGACCTGGCTGGATTCGGCCACCAGAGGTCCGGCCAAGGACTTCCTGACGCTTGTGGACGCCCTCGTCAGGCAGGAGTTCTGCGGCACGCCGGCCGACTCGGCCGACCAGCGGGAACCGGCCGGACAGGCACGGCCGGACAGGCCTGGCTCTGCCTTCTGAGGACCGAGTGGCCGCAGGGGCGTCGGGGAAGGGGATGGCGGCGGCGTAGGCCGTCGGACACGACGAGAGAGGCCCGTCACCGCGTTTCCGCTGGTGACGGGCCTCTTCCCGCTGGTGTGGCAGGTGCCGGGTTCGAACTTACGTCGGCTCGCTTCGGAGCTGCTGCGCGCCACGTCACCAGCGAGCGTGGCCGCCGAGAGGGAGGCGCCCTGCCGGCGAACGTCTCTCCTGCCTGAAATTCTGCCGTCGCCCGCGGACACGTAGAGAACGAACCCCAAAACGTTCGAAAGGTTCGATGAGGATGACGCGTGGATGAAACGGACAGCCGGCAGCGGTTCGAGACCACCTACCGGCAGACATATGAGCAGATCCTTGGCTACGCCATACGGCGGTGCTCCTCCCCCGAGGACGCCGCCGACGTCGTGGCCGAGACCTACGTGATCGCATGGCGACGGATATCGGAGCTGCCGCACGGCGAGGCCGGCCGCCTCTGGCTGTACGGGGTGGCCCGCCGGGTCCTCGCCAACCACCGTCGCGGCGAACGCCGCAGGGCCACCCAGCACGCCGAGCTCGCGGCCGAGGCCGCGGCCCTGTACGCCGCGTCCTCCCCGCAGTCCGGGCCGGACGCGGTGGGCGAGGCCATGGACATGCTGTCCGGCGACGACCGCGAGCTGCTGGCCCTGTCCGTCTGGGAGGAGCTCGACCCGGGAGAGATCGCCTCGGTACTGGGCTGCTCCCGCAACGCCGCCCGGATACGCCTGTACCGGGCCCGCAAGCGCTTCGCCAAGGCGCTGGAGAAGACCCGGACGTCAGTACCGCGCCTGGACGCGCGGCCGCTCGCCGAAAAGGAGTCACGATGAACAACGACCAGATCATCAAGGGCCGGGCCAGGGTCCTGGACAAGGACCTGGCCGGGCGCGCGTCCACCGCGGGGGCGGACGCGTTGCTGGCGGAGATCGTCCAGCTGGCCCAGGAGCCGGAGCCGGCCCGGCGGCGGATCACGCCGTCGCCGCGCCGCGCGCTGCTGGGCCTGGCCGCCGCCGGCGTCATGGCGGGGGCCCTGGTCGTCGTGCCGTCCTTCTTCAAGGGGGCCGAGCAGGTGTACGCCAGCCAGGCCGTGACCATCGACCGCGACGGCGACTCGTTCGTCTTCTACATCACCGACGGCGACCCCGATCCCGCGGAGCTGGAGAAGGCGTTCCGGAAGGTCGGGCTGGACAACGTCACGGTCGGGCTGGTCCCCGTCTCGCCGCGGCAGCGCGCGCCCATCGTCGGATTCGACAAGACCGATCCCGGCGCCCGCATGTCGTCCACGCTGTCCGACTGCGGGGAGCGCGTCGAAGGGTGCCTGACGGCCTTCAGCGTCACCGCCGACATCAAGGGGCCGGCGCGGTTCACCCTGGGGCGGCCGGCGAAGCCGGGCGAGAAGTACGGCGCCCCCGCCGACGCGAGCTGGGAAGGCGAGGCCCTGGCCGGGGTGAAGCTTCAGGGACGTTCGGTCGCCGAGGCGGTCAACGTCGTGCGCGAGCACGACCTGAAGGTGACCTACTGGCTCGAATGGCCCCTCCACCAGGACGAGGGCGTCCGCTACGAGCAGGGCGTGCCGGCGTCCCGCGTCGATCCGAGCTGGAAGGTGACGACCGCCACCACCTACAACGACGGCGTCATCATCCTCCAGGTCGAGCCGGCGGCGGACGCGACGCCGCCGCCCGGATTCTGAGAGGGCGACCAGGGGAGCGCCGCGGCGCGCCTGCGGAAACGCGATCACGGGCCCGGCCTGGCAGACCGTCCCGCAAACGACCGATTCGCACATGCTGAGAGGTCGGTAACGCCTTCGCCACTTTCGGCCCCAACCGCCGGGGGCGGGGGCACCCTGGAGACATGTCGAAGAGGTCGTCTGGGACAGGACGCGCGACGGGGTCGCGGTTGTGGCGGGTCGTGGCGATCATCGCGGTCGTCGTGCTGGCGGCCTGTCTGGCGGGCGGGGTGCTGTGGTTCTTCGCCGATCCGCTGCACCTGCCCGACCAGGTGCTGCAGGTGCTCGATCAGCGAGCCAGCGTGGTCGGCATGTTCACCGGCATGGCACTGGGAGCGGCCGGGCTGGTAGTCGCCGTGGTGGCGTTGCGAGCGCAGGTCCGCGCCGACCGCCGGTCGGCTGCCGGCACCGCGCCTGGCACTCCGGCTGCCGAGCCGGGTACGCCGCGGGCGTCGGTCTCGGGGGAGCGGTCGATCGCCGTCGGCGGCGACAATTCCGGCATCGTCTCCACCGGTGAGGGCGCGCGGAATGTGCAGATGCGGGCGGAGGCATCAGGGGAGGGCCGGGTGTATCAGGCCGGCGGCGACCAGACCATCAATGAGCGATGACCACGCCTCCAGCGGCTGATCCCCCACAGCGGCAGCCGTCCGTCCAGATGGACGCCACCGCCTCAGGGCAGGGACACGTGTATCAGGCGGCCGGTGACCAGACCATCAACCACCATTACCCGCCCCGGCCGGAACCGGGCCAGATCGTCGAGGGTGACATCCCGCAATGCCCGCCCGGCTTCCAGTCGCGCCCGCAACTGCGTCGGCGGCTGGCCGGCCTGCTGGGCGATCCGGAGCAGGACGGGCAGGGAAACGCCGGCGGCGGAGCGGTGGTGATCTGCGCTGGCCGGCCATCCCACCACTCGTGCCGTACGGAGAAATCTTGAGGCGGCTGCCGCGGCCCGCACCGCTCAGTAGGCGAGTTCGTGCCGGGCCACCAGTGTGGCGGGGTCATCGGTGCCCAGGAGCTGTTCGCGGACGGGGAGCAGGGCGGTGCGCAGCCGTTCGTACGTCGGAGCCAATCGGCGCAGCCCGGCTGCCAGCGCCGCGTCGTCGCCCGCCACGAGCGGCCCCTGCAACCCACCGACGATGCGGGCCTGCTCGGCGGCGATGGCCGCGCCCGCGTCGAGGCGGAGGGACGACAGGCAGGCCGCCAGGTCGTTGAGGCGGCGGGCGCCCACCCGCACCGCGAACTCCTGCCACAGCGTCCTGATCTCGGGATCCAGCCCTTCCTCCACCAGTCCGGCCGTGCGCTCGGCGGCCTCGGCCAGCCCCAGCGTGCCGGGCGGGACCTCCACATCCGTACGGCCCGCCAGCCAGGCCAGTCCGGCGGGCAGCGAGCGCCGCAGCGCCTCCTCCGGGCCGACCTGCTCGCGGCGGGTGAAGCCGTGCCGCATCCGGAACGGCCGCTCCAGATAGGGGATCAGCTCTCCGCGCCACGCCTCGGCGAAGGCGTCGACCGTCAGGGTGGCGTAGGGGTAGCCCTGCGGGTCGTGCACGAGCACGGTGTCGCCGGCCACTTCCAGCACCACCAGGTAGTGGTCGGCGCCGACCGCTTCGCCCGACCCGGGCTGGTAGGCCAGCAGGCCGAGCTCAAGCGGGCCGGCCAGCACCGGGCCGTCCTCGCAGGCCCGGCGCAGCCGGTCGAGCGCCGTCGCCGCCGTCCCGCCGTCCGCGCGCTCGCACTCCCAGCCGAGCAGGCCGAGCGCGGCGTCGATCCCGGTCTCGGGGTCCCAGCCGAACGCGTCGAACAGCGGTAACCGGCCGCCGATGAGCTGCATCCCGTACGGGGAGCCCGTCAGGACCTCGATCACGGCCGGAGGCGGCGCCTCGCCGCCCAGGACCATCGCGAGGGAGTTGGCGTAGCAGTACGGCCCGGAGCCGACATAGGTGACTGACATGCTCCGCACCGTGCCGCCTGACACGGTGTCAGGGTCAAGTCCATCGTCGTCACGGCTCCAGGTGGGTGAGGTCGAGCCGAGCCAGCCGGTCGGGGTCGGACAGGATGTCGATCCTGGCGATCCTGCCGTCGGAGACCGTGAAGCTCATGACCGAGATCAGCTCGTCGTCGATGGTGTTGACCAGGCCGGCGAGGCCGTTGACGAGCGCCGGGTGGGTGGTGGCGCTCGTGGCCATGCGGTGGAAGGTGGCGAGCTGTCCCGCCACGGCCGCGGCGCCCCTGATGACCCGCATGCCGCCGGTGGGCGTCCCGCCGTCGGCGCGCAGCGTCACGTCGGGGTTGAGGATGGACACCAGCGCGGCGAAGTCGCCGTCGCGGGCGGCGGCGAGGAAGGCGTCCACCACCCGGCGCTGACTGCTCAGGTCGGGGTCGGGATTCGGGGTCGCGCCGCGGACCCGCAGGCGTGCCCGGCTGGCGAGCTTCTTGGCCGCCGCGGGAGTGCGGTCCACGATGGGCGCGATCTGCTCGAACGGCATCCCGAACATGTCATGGAGCACGAACGCCAGCCGTTCGGCGGGGGTCAGGGACTCCAGCACGACCAGGAGCGCCAGGCCCACCGAGTCGGCCAGCAGCACTTCCCGTTCCGGGTCGGCGGCATCCGCGCGGCTGATCACCGGATCGGGCAGGCGTTCCTCCAGCGACTCCTCGCGTCGAGACTTGCGGGCGCGGAGCATGTCCAGGCACACCCGGCCGACCACGGTGGTCAGCCAGCCGCCGAGGTTGTCGATGTCGCCCGAGTCCGAACGCGCCAGCCGCAGCCATGCCTCCTGGACGGCGTCCTCGGCCTCGCTCAGCGAGCCGAGCATGCGGTAGGCGACCGCTTTCAGATGAGGGCGGTGCCCCTGGAACCGGTCGGCGAGGAAGTCCTGGGGTGTCACGGTTGCAGTCCTCTCATGTCAGCCACGTCGGAGCGCTGACGGAGCAAACCGGTGAAAGGTGACCGTGAACGCGTCCGGTCACCTTTCCTGCGGACCGTCCGTCATGCCGGCGACCAACACTCACTCACGAAGGGTTGCCGACGATGAGCAGGACGGATGTCCACGGAACGGTCGCGGACGGCTTCGAGCAGGTGCGCGAGGCGTTCGCCGAGGTGGCCGCCGAGCAGGACGGCCAGGTGGGCGCGCAAGTGACCGCCTACGCGCACGGCCGGCAGGTGGTGGACCTGTGGGCCGGGGACGAGGTAAGCGGCGACACGCTGACCGGGGTCTACTCCGCCACGAAGGGTGCCGCGACGCTGGTGGTGGCGCTGCTGGTGCAGGACGGGGTCCTCGATCTGGACGAGCCGGTGGCCCGGCGATGGCCGGAGTTCGCCGCCGCCGGCAAGGACGGGATCACGCTGCGGGACGTGCTGACCCACCGCTCCGGCGTCATCGGCGTCGACGGCGGACTGTCGGCCGCCGAGCTGGCCGACGACGCGGTGATCGCGCGCCACCTGGCCGGGCAGCGGCCGTACTGGAAGCCGGGTTCGGCCTACGGCTACGGCGGGTTCGTCTCGTTCGCCATGGTGAACGAGGTGATCCGGCGGGTCACCGGCCGGTCGCTGCAGCAGTTCTACGACGAGCGCATCCGCGCCCCGTACGGGCTGGACCTCTACCTGGGGCTGCCCGAGGCCGAGGAGCGCCGCTTCCGGCCGATCCGGTGGTGGACCGCCACCCCGGAGCAGGAGGCCGCGTTCTGGTCGAACGTGCCCGGCCCGCACAGCATCCTCGGCATCGGCTACGGGCTCAACAGCACGCCGCCGCTGGACCAGGTGGCCTTCGCCAACACCCGCGCCGTCCGCGCCAACGGCCAGGCGTCGGCCGGCGGCGTGGGCAGCGCCCGCGGCCTGGCCGGCCTGTACGCGGCGGCCGTCTGGGGCATCGACGGGCACCCCCCGCTGCTCAAGCCGGACACCGTCGGCGAGTTCTCCATGCTGCACTCCACCGGCGCCGACCTGGTCCGCGGCGAGCAGGGCAGCTACGCGCTCGGCTTCCAGGCCAAGGGCCTGCGTTACCCGTTCCTCAGCGCGAACGCCTTCGGCCACGACGGCTCGGCGGGCTCGGAGTCCTTCGCCGACCCGCGCAGCGGCATCGCCTTCGGCTACACCCGCCGCCGCTTCGGCTTCGGCTGGTCCTACCCCGAGCACGACCGGCTGGCCGCCGCGGTGCACGACGCCGCGGCGCGCCACCGCGCCACCACCTCCTGAGGACCTCACATGAGTACGCACACCGCACCCCGTCCTGAGCGAAGCGGCCTCGCCCTCCTGGTGATCGCCGCCGCGCAACTGCTGATGGTGATGGACGGCACCATCGTGACCGTGGGCCTGCCCGTCATCGGAGCCGGCCTGCGGATCGACGAGGCGGACCTGGACTGGGTCCTCACCGCCTACGCCCTGGCCTTCGGCGGCCTGCTGCTGGCGGGCGGCCGGGCCGGTGACCTGTTCGGCCGGCGCAGGCTGTTCCGCGCCGGACTGACCGTCTTCCTGGCCGCCTCGCTGCTGGGCGGCCTGGCGGGCAACGAGGGCGTGCTGATCGCCGCCCGCGTCCTGCAGGGCCTGGGCGCCGCCATCGTCGCCCCGGCCGCGCTGTCCCTGCTCGCCGACACCTTCCCCGCCGGGCCCCGGCGCAATAAGGCGCTCGGCGTGTACGGCGCCATGGGCGGCCTGGGCTCGGTCGCCGGACTGCTCCTGGGCGGTGCGCTCACCGAGTACCTGGGCTGGCGCTGGATCATGTTCGTCAACATCCCCATCGCGCTCCTGGTCCTGGCCGGCACGTTCGCCCTGGTGCCCGGCACCCGTGAGCGCGGCGGGCTCGACCTGCCCGGCGCGCTCACCGCGACCCTGGCCCTCGGCTCGCTGGTCTACGCGATCAACCGGGCCGGGTCCCACGGCGCCGGCGACGGGCTCACCCTGGCCTTCGGCGCGGTGGCCGTGGCGCTGCTCGTCGCGTTCGTGGCCATCCAGCGTGGCGCGCGCAGCCCGACGCTGCCGTCAGGCGTACTGGCCGACCGCGGCCGGCTCGGCGCCAACCTGGTCATGCTGCTCATGGGCGCCGGACAGCTGGCCACCTTCTACTTCCTCACCCTCTACATGCAGACGATCAAGCAGTACTCCCCCATGATCACCGGCCTGGCGTACCTGCCGTTCGCCGTCGGCATCGGCCTCGGCTCCGGCCTCGCCGGGCCGGCGCTGCAGGCCCGCACCTCCACGCGGACCGTCCTGGCGACCGGCATGGCGGTGGCGGCCGCGGCGATGGGCTGGTTCGGTCTCCTCACCCCGGACCAGAACCCCCTGTTCGTGCTGCTGCCGGCCCAGCTCGCCGGGGGCGTCGGCCTGGGCATCGGCTTCGTCGGCGCCACCATCGGCGGCGTCCAGGGCGTGGCGTCCCGCGACTCCGGCATCGCCGCCGGCCTGGTCAACACCAGCCAGCAGATCGGCGGCGCACTCGGGCTGGCCGTCCTGGCCGGCATCGCCGTCGCCGCCACCGCGAGCCGGCCGCCGGGCACGCCCCCGCACGACGCGCTCACCAGCGGCTACACCGCCGGCATGCTCGGCGCGGGCGCGTTCTACCTGGCCGCCGTCCTGGCCGCCGTCCTGCTGCTGCGGCCGCGCCCCGTCAGCCGGAGCGCCGAGCGCCTCGGCAGCGCCCCTCGCTGAGCTCCATCGCCCCACCGGTCACGTTCGGCCCGCGGGATCCGTCATAGCGCCGGAACACCGTTGAACCAGAAAGGAAACCCACCACCATGACCAGCACCGAGCAGCAGCACCGCCAGTCGCGCCTGTCCAACCCCGCCGTGCTCGTCCCCGAGCTGAAAGAGATCGCCGGAGCCCTGTTCAAGGCGACCGGGAACGGCTCCGTCCCGGAGGTCACCATCAGCCTGCTCCAGTTGCGCGCCGGGCAGATCGTCGGCAACTCGTACCTGACGGTCCTGCACACCGGCACGCTCCGCAAGGCCGGGGAGACAGAGGAGCGCATCACCGCCGTGGCGTCCTGGCAGGACGCCCCCTACTTCACCGACGCCGAGCGCGTCGCGCTCGCCCTGGTGGAGGCCGTCCTCACCGCGAACCCGGCCGGCGAGCGCGTCTCCGACGAGCTGTACGAGCGGGCGCGCGAGCACTACGACGAGAAGGCGCTCGCCACGCTGATCATGGCCATCGGCCAGGTCTGCTTCTTCATCCCCCTGGCCCTCATCGGCAAGCCGCTGCCCGGGGTTTCGCCGACGGAGCAGTGGAGGCAGTAGCCGGCGGACTCGCTCAGGGGGAGGACCGGTGTCCGCGCCTCACCCTGAGCGCTCCCGGTGCACCGACTTCTCGAAAAGGAACGAATCATGCAAGCACGAATGACCAACCCCGCCTACCTGGTGCCGGACGCGGGACAAGCGATCCAGGCCCTCTTCCAGGCCATGCGGCACGACATGGAGGACGGCGTCGTCGCGCCGGCCACGCTGATGCTGGCCGCCATGCGCGGCAGTCAGATCAACGGCGGCAGCGCCTGCCTGTACGCGGACGCCGCCGAAGCCAGGAAGGCCGGGGTCACCGACGACCAGTTGACCTCGGTAGCGGCATGGCGGCAGTCGCCGTTCTTCACCGACGCCGAACGTGCCGCCCTGGCGCTGGCCGAAGCCGCCGCCCGGATGAACGACCGCTCCGCCGATGCCATCCCCGACGCGATCTGGGACGAACTCGTCAAGCACTACGACGAGCGGCAGCGCGCGACGCTGATCCTCTGGATGGCCACCAGCAACTTCTTCAACACCGTCAACAACATCATCAAAGACCCCGCCGGTACCACGTGGGCCTAGCGGGGCCGCGGTCTCCGGAACCCCTGCACTTGGAGCACCCTCACATGAACCTGAACCGACGTCATCTGATCACCCTCGGCGCAGCGCTCGCCGCGACCGGTGGCCTGGCTGCGACCGCGAGCCCGGCCTCGGCCGCCGTCGGGCCGAACCTTCCCGGCGACGCCGAACTGGCCGCCTCACTCCCCGGCGGCTTCCGCAGCGCCCACGCCCACGTCAACGGGATCCGACTGCACTACGTGGCGGGAGGCGCGGGTGAACCGCTCGTCCTGCTGCCCGGCTGGCCCGCCACCTGGTGGAGCTACCACAAGGTCATGCCGGCCCTCGCCCGCCGCTACCGCGTGATCGCCGTCGACATCCGGGGCATGGGCGCGTCCGACAAGCCCGCGGGCGGCTTCGACAAGAAGACGATGGCACGCGACGTCCACGAACTGGTGCGCGCGCTGGGCCACGACAGCGTCAACATCGCCGGGCACGACATAGGCGCGATGGTCGCCTTCAGCTTCGCGGCCAACCACCCGGCCGCGACGCGCAGGCTCGCGCTGCTGGACGTGCTGCATCCCGACGAGAGTCTCTACCAGATTCCGATGTTGCAGCGGCCAGGCGGCGACACGCACATGTGGTGGTGGGCGTTCAACCAGGTGCGGGGCCTGCCGGAACAACTTCTCGCGAACCGATCACGGTTTCTGATCGACTGGCACTACGGCATCGGGCTCGTCGACCAGAGCTCGGTGACCGACCGCGACAGGGCCATCTATGCGCGCGTTTACGACAAGCCCGAAGCCATCCGAGCGGGCAACGGCTGGTACCAGGCCTGCCACCAGGACATCCAGGACATGGCGACCTACGCCAAGGTGAACGCCCCCGTACTCGGCCTGGTCGCCCCGGACACCCGTCCCTGGTTCGAGGGCACACTGCCCCAGGTGGCCACGGACGTCCGCGACATCGTCACCGTGGACAAGGCGCTGCACTGGCTGTGTGAGGAAGACCCCGAACTGGTGTCCCGGTCGCTGGCCCAGTTCTTCGCCTGACGGCTCCGGCCGGGAACCGCGCGGTCGGCGGCCCGGCCGGACGCCTACCCACCGAGCATCACCAGTTCGATGTCCTCCAGGCATTCGGGGTCGGCGAGCAGGTCGACGTGTGTGATCCGGCCGTTCGCGATGGTGAAGGCGAAGACGACCCGTGGCCGTCCGCCCGGCGCCCACACCAGGCCCGGTGCCCCGTCGATGAGCGCGAGCTCGGCGGCCTGAGCCCGGCCGGCGAAGGTCTCGGCCACGCCGTCCGCCCCTCGTACCAGCCTCGACGCGCCGGAGAGCACGGCGGTGCGGTCCGCGCTGATCTCCACGTCGGGGTCGAGCAGTGCGAGCAGGGCCGCGAAGTCACCGTCACGGGACGCGGCCCGGAAGGCGGCGACGATCTCCCGCTGTCTGACGGAGTCGGTCCCGGCCCCCGGGCCCGTCGGGTGCTGTACGCGCCGGCGGGCGCGGCTGGCCAGTTGCCGGGCCGCGGCCGGCGAACGGTTCACGATCAACGCGATCTCGCCGAACGGCACGGCGAACATGTCGTGCAGGACGAACGCGATCCGTTCCGCCGGCGCGAGCATGTCGAGCACCACCAGCAGAGCCAGGCCGACCGAATCGGCGACGACCACCTCGTGCTCCGGATCGTCCGCCTCACGAAGGCCGGCCATCGGGCCCGGACCGGAGACGCGTAGCGGCTCCTCGCGGCGCGTCCGGCGATCGCGCAGCATGCTCAGCGCCACCCGTGCGACGATCGTGGTGAGCCAGCCCGGCACGTTCCGCACGTCCTCCGCGCCGGCGCGGCTGAGCCGTAGCCATGCCTCCTGGAGCGCGTCGTCGGCCTCGCTCGCCGAGCCGAGCAGCCGGTAGGCCACCGCCCACAGATGGTCGCGATGCTGCTGGAACCAACCGGCCAGCAGGTCCTTCTCCTCCATGACGCCGTCCCTCTCGTGCTGTCTGTAACAGATGACGGAAACGACCGAGCAGATGTGACAGGCGGCGCGCTGTCACAACCTCTCCTCGCGGCGAGTCATCAGGGCGGAAGTCCAGCCGATGAAGCGGAGAAACACATGCAGACACGGATGAAGAATCCCGCCGCCGTCCTGCCGACGGCGATGGCGCCCATCCAGGAGCTCTTCAAGGCCGCCCGTACGGGCGGCGTGCCGGAGACCACGCTGGGGCTGGTGCACCTGCGTGCCAGCCAGATCAACGGGTGCGGCCCCTGCGTGGAGTCGGGGGTCCGTAGCGCCAGGAAGAGCGGCGAGAGCGACGAGCGGACGGGGCTGGTCGTCGCCTGGCGGGAGACGCCGTACTTCACCGACGCCGAGCGGGCCGCGCTGGCCCTCACCGAGGCCGCCACCCGGCTCGCCGACCGCAGCGACCCGGTCCCCGACGACATCTGGGACGAGGCGGCCCGGCATTACGACGAGGCGGGACTGGCCGCGATCATCCTGATGGCCGCGGTCACGAACCTGGCGAACCGGCTCAACGTCACCACCCGGCAGCTCGCCGGCCAGAAGTGGGGCTGAGTCGCATGGCGAACACGACGGAGGGCTCATGACCGCACGTCCCTGGCCGCGACGGCTCGCCACAGTCCTCTACTGGTATCTGGCCGCGTCGTTCTTCATCGGCTTCGTCACCAAGTTCTGGCCCGGGCCGACCTTCTTCGGTCCGGCCTACGCGGAGAAGTTCGTCGACTGGGGTTGGCCGCCGTGGATGCGGTTCGTGGTCGGCGCACTGGAGCTCGTCTTCGGGCTGATGATGCTCGTGCCGCGGCGGCGGGTCAGGTTCATCGGCGCGGCGGGGCTGGTGTTCGTGCTGATCGGCGCGGTGACGACGCACCTCATCGACGTCGCCCCCTTGTATGAGGAGGTGTCGGCGCCGCTGCACCTGATCATCATGATCGGCGTGGCGCTGGCGAACTGGCCGGCGGACTGGCGGGACCTTCTCCACCCCCTCGACGACCGGAGCGTCCGCGCGGCGCCGAGCCCGTCGGTCGGCCGGGCGTCGACCGTTCGGTAGGGGAAACCGGCATGGCCCTGATCAATTTCGTGATCATGGCCATGCCGTACACAACACCATGGCCCGGGTATCCGCATGTCCTTCAGCGGATGCCCGGGCCATAGCGCCGGCTTCAGCTCGTCACCGGTGCGGCGCTTCCGTCGCGGGCGGGCTGGAGGTCGACGATGACCTCGTAGATGCTGGGCCGCGCGGTGATGTGCAGGCCGGGATCATTGAGCAGCCGCTGCGCGCTCTCCTGCCATTCGGGTCTGCCCAGCGCCTCTTCGAGCCGCCTCCCGCTCTCCCAGTGGGCCACGTTGACGAACCGCAGCTCGGCGTCGTCGATCATCGATCGGTGCAGCCGCGCCCGGACGAATCCCGGCTGCCTTGCCATGATCTCGGCGTTCTCCATCCACAGCGGCAGGAACGTCTCCGACTCCTCCACCGGGACGGTGAAGGCGTTGATCATGGTGATCGGCTCGTCGACCGGCGTCTCGGTACGGGTGATCGGAACTTCATTCATGATTTCTCCCTTGTGATCGGTGAGCGGAGGGTCAGTTCGCCATGCCGAGGACCTGCTCGACCGTTTCCGGCCGGTCGAGCACCGCGAGCATGGCGTGGGCCACGTCGGCGCGTGAGACGTACCGGCCGCCCCGCACGTTCTGTCCCACCGCCGTCCGGTAAGTGCCGGTCACCGGCTTGTCGGTCAGTTGCACCGGCCGGAGCACCGTCCAGTCCAGGCCGCTGTCGCGCACGTCGTCCTCCATGACGGCCAGGTCGAGGTACTGCGGGCGGAGCGCGGCCTTGACGATCGGATACACCACGTAGCGCAGGAACGGCCCGTCGCCGGGGTCGTGCCGGGGCGGGTTGGGCCGTCCGGGTGAGGGGGTGGTGCCCACCGGGGCGGCGCTCACCACGACCAGCCGACGGGTCCCGGCGACCTGCATCGCCGCCAGGATCGCCTTGGTGCCCCTGGAGGCCACCCCGGCCGCGGCGTTGTTCGGCGGGCCGAGCGCCGACAGAACGGCATCGGCTCCTTCGACGGCGGGCAGCAGCGTCGTGACGTCGGCCGTGGCCAGGTCGGCGGCACGCACGACGCGGACCGGCTTCCCGTCCAGCTTGGCCGGACTCCGTACGACGGCCGTGACGTCGTGCCCCTTGGCCAGAGCCTGGTCGAGCAGTTGCCGGCCGACGCCGCCACTTGCGCCGAAGACGGTGAGTTTCATGGACGAATCCCTCCGGGTTCGTGGAAAGGGGGTTGCCGAGGCAGGCGATCCCTGCGCGTGGGCGGCGGCCGGCGGGACGGCCTCGAAGACGCCCCGGTCGCTGACATATACGGACACCCACTTGCTCGCGTTTCGTCTTCGCCTGTACGACGACGCGGACACGGCGAAGGTGACGACTCTCGCGAGGGACGCTCCGCGAGGTGCCGGCGGCCGAGCCCGTTCCGTCGCCTCCATGACCCGGCGCGCGGCGGAAATGTGACAGCTGGTGGGGCAGGCGCAAGGTTCGAACCTGCGCAGGCCGAGCCGACCCGGCCACCGTCCTGCGCATGCCTCGCGACCACGACGAGGCGAACGCTGCCGCGCGCCCCCGGGCGCGGCCTGTACAGCGCTCTTTATGATCCTTTAACATCTGGAACTCTAAAGTGCTAGCAAGCTAGATAAATGGAGAAGCCGGTGATCGAGTTCCATCTGGACGGCAGGTCGGGTGTTTCGCCGTACCTGCAGCTGGTCCAGCAAGTACGGCAGGCGCTGCGGCTCGGCGTGCTGCGCGAGGGCGACCAGATGCCGACCGTCAAGGAGGTCGTGGCCCACTTGGCGATCAACGCCAACACCGTCCTGAAGGCCTACCGGGAACTCGAGCACGAGGGCCTGGTCGCCGCCCGGCCGGGGGTGGGGACGTTCGTGACGGCGACGCTCACCAACGCCTCGCTGGCCGCGCACGGCCCGCTGCGGCTGGAACTGCAGCGCTGGCTGGCCAAGGCCCGCCGGGCCGGCCTCGACGACGAAAGCATTGAGGCCCTGTTCATGACCACCTTTCGGACCACCGCTCAGGAGGACATAGCGTGAACCCCGTCCTACAGGCCCAGGGGCTGGGCCGGAGATACGGCAAGCACTGGGCGCTGCGTGAGTGCACCATCGACATCCCGGCGGGCCACGTCGTGGGGCTGGTGGGTCCCAACGGAGCCGGCAAGACGACGCTGCTGAAGCTGGCCAGCGGCCAGCTGGAGCCGACGGCGGGCGGCATCACCGTGCTGGGCGGCCGTCCCGCCGGCGGCCCGGCGCAGTTGGCCAGGGTCGGGTTCGTCGCTCAGGACACTCCCGTCTACACCGGGCTGAGCGTCGCCGATCACCTGCGACTGGGAGCGCGGCTCAACCCCCGCTGGGACGCCGCCATGGCGCGCGACCGGATCGCGCGACTCGGCCTCGACCCCGCCCAGCGGGCAGGCAAGCTGTCGGGCGGCCAGCGTGCTCAGCTCGCCCTCACCCTGGGCCTGGCCAAGCGGCCCGAACTGCTGATCCTGGACGAGCCGGTCGCCTCGCTCGACCCGCTGGCCCGCCGCGAGTTCCTGCAGGGACTGATGGAGGCCACGGTCGAGCACGAATTCAGCGTGGTGCTCTCCTCCCACCTGGTCTCCGACCTGGAACGGGTGTGCGACTTCCTGATCGTGCTCGTCGACTCCCGCGTCCAGGTGGCCGGGGAGGTCGACCGACTGCTGGCCACCCATCACCGGCTCACCGGCCCGCGCCGCGATCCCGACCGGCTCCCGGCCGATCAGCACGTGGTCTGCGCGCGCCACACCGACCGGCAGAGCACGTATGTGATCCGCACCGACGCCCCGATCCACGACCCCGCCTGGACGGTCACCCAGTTCGGTCTGGAGGACCTCGTCCTGGCCTACATGGACAAGCGCACCGCGGACCAGCGAGTCGCCCTGGAGGTGCAGCGATGATCTGGCTGACCTGGCGCCAGTTCCGCGGCTCGGCCGCGACGATGGGCGCCCTGCTCGTCGTCCTCGCCGCCGCCCTGGCCCTGACCGGACCCGGTCTGGCCTCCGACTACTCCGCCGGGATCGCAGCCTGCACCCAGAACGACAGCTGCGGCCGCTTCTACGACCACTTCTTCGGCGGGCACGACACCGAGTTCATGGCCCTGACCCTCGTCGTGCTGCTCCTGCCCGCCCTCGCCGGGCTCTTCTGGGGAGCACCGTTGATCACCCGCGAGCTGGAGGCGGGCACGCACCTGATGGTGTGGAACCAGAGCATCACCCGCAGCCGCTGGCTGGCGGTCAAGCTCGGGCTCATGGGCTTGACCGCCGTGGCCGCCGCCGGCCTGTGCGGCCTCATGGTGACCTGGTGGTCCGACCCTCTGGACAAATCAGCCGCAGAGAACCTGGCTCTGATGGCTCCCCTGGTGTTCGGCGCGCGCGGCATCACCCCGATGGGGTATGCGGCCTTCACCTTCGTCCTCGGCGTGACCGTAGGCATGCTGGTGCGCCGCACGCTGCCCGCCATGGCCCTCACTCTGGCCGTCTTCGCCGTGTTCCAGCTCGCCATGCCGCTGCTGGTCCGGCCCCACCTGGCGCCCCCCATCACCTCGGCCTTCGAGCTCGGCCAGGCAAACGTGGACGGCATCGGCATAAATCGGGACCGAGGCGGATATGTAGAGATACGCCTGAAGACGGCCGTTCCCGGTCACGCGGGTGCCTGGGTCCTGTCCGCCAACCTGGTCGATCCGTCCGGGCGTGCGCTCGGCACCGATGGCGGCTTCGCCGCCGCCCGGATCTCCACCACGTCAGGCCCCTGCGCACCGTCGGCGGGCACCGGGGACAGCTGCATGGTCGAGATCAACCGGCTCGGCTATCGGCAGCAGGCGACCTACCAGCCCCTTGAGCGCTTCTGGCCCTTCCAGTGGATCGAGACCGGGATCTACACCCTGCTCACCCTCGGCCTGTCGTGGTTCTGCTTCTGGTGGATCCACAGGCGTCTGTCATGACCGTCATCAGGATCGCGGCCGCCGGGCTCGCCATCGCGACGGCGGCGGCCTGCGCGGCGCCGACGCCGCCGCGCGGCCAGGCGAGCACGGCAGCCGGTACGGTCTGCGCAGCGCCCCGGGAAGTTCCCGGAGCGGAGACGGCCACCACGATCGACGTCATCGAGCAGGCCTACTTCTGCATCCTCGGCAACTACTACGGCGGCGCCACGTTGGATGCCCGCTCGCTGCTGAGCGCCGGATTCGGCGCTCTGACCCGAGAGCTCAACCGCAACGGCCGCGACGTGCCCGAGGCGGGCATGCCGGCGCTCACCGGTGACCGCAAGACCGACTGGAGCGCCTTCGAGGCCGCCTACCGCAAGACCACCGATCAGGTCCCCGACCTTCGCGACAAGCTGGCCGTCGTCACCCTCGAGGCCATCGTGGCCGGCCTCGGCGACAACCACGCCCGCTGGACGCACGACGTCAAGCGGCCGCCCGACTACTACGACGGCGACGGCTACGGCCTGGGTCTCCTGGCGAACGTCAACGGCCCACAGGTGGAGGGCAACCCCGGCATCGCCCTGCCTCCGCTGTTCGTCACCACCGTGCAGGGCGGCGCGGCGCAAGCGGCCGGGCTGCGCCCGGGCGACATCATCGAGTCGGTCAACGGATCGGCGCCCTTCATCGACGGGAAGGCCACTCCCGCGATCGCCGCCCTCTACCCGGTGTACCCGGAGGAGCGTCCGGTCCGGTTACGGCTCCTGCGGCAGAGCACCGGCCGCCGCTGGAGCGTGACGCTCAAGCCTGGCCTCTACCAGCGGGATCTGGCCGCCCTGCGAGTGGTGACCTCGAAGCTGCTGGACGACGACATCGCCTACGTACGGCTGCGCGGGTTCGCTCCCGACTCCGCGAACAGGGTCTTCAGGGCGATCTCCCGGATGCGCGCCGCCCGGCCCCTGGCCGGCGTCGTGCTGGACCTGCGCGGCAACGGCGGCGGCAGCCCCGTGGAGGCGACCCGGCTGGTGAGCGCGTTCGGCCACGGAAAGGTCACCGCCTACCAGTGCACCGTGGACGCCAAGTGCGAGACCTCGCGGACCGACGACACCGTCGAGCTGCTCAACCTGCCGCTGGTGGTGCTCACCGACCGCAGTTGCGCCTCGGCGTGCGAGCACTTCAGCTCCGCGGTCAAGGACCTGCGCCTCGGCCGGCTGGTCGGCACCAGAACCGCCGGCGTGATCTCCGGCCCGTCACAGTCGTACCTGCTCGGCAACAACACCAGCCTGAGCTTCCCCGCCAAGCACCACCTCGGGCCCAACCGCGAGGTGATCGACCGGATCGGCGTGCCGCCCGACCACCACGTGCCCCTGACCCCGCAGGACGCGGCCGACGGACGCGACCCCGCGCTGGCCAAGGCCCTGACCTTGCTGAACAAGTGAATGGACCTCTCGATGAGACAGATCCTGGCAGTCGCCGCGGGACTGGTCGTCCTGGCCGCGTCCGCCTGCTCCACACCCACGCCGCCCCGGTCCGCCGCACCGTCGGCCACGCCGACCGGCCCCGCCACCCTGCCCGCCCCCACCGGCGCCCATCCGGTCGGCACCACCGCCCTGTATCTGAAGGACGCCTCCCGCCCCGATCCCTGGAACCTCGACGTCGACGCCAGGGAGCTCAAGGTCACCTTGTGGTATCCGACCGAGCAGCGAGACGGGCAGCGGGCGCCGTACATGACGCCGAAGGAATCGGCGCTCACCCTGAGGCGCTTGGGGGTCGCGGGCGTGCCGGACGGCACGCTCAGCGGGACGCGCACCAACGCCATCGCGGACGCCGAACCCGCGGGCCGGAACCTGCCACTGGTGGTGCTGTCCCCCGGCTTCACCAATCCGGTGAACACGCTCACGTCCCTGGCCGAGGACCTGGCCAGCCGCGGGTATGTGGTGGCCGGGATCGACCACACCTACGAGAGCTACGCCACGACCCTCCCCGGCGGGCGGATCGCCGAATGCCTCGCCTGCGACAGCGACACCGACCCGGGCTTCGGCCCGGGGGTGGTCGCGGGACGGGCGGCCGACGTCTCCTTCGTACTCGATCAGCTGCCATCGAAATGGGATGGTTCTAGCCTGATCGACCGCTCCGAGATCGCGATGGTCGGCCAGTCGATCGGCGGGGCGAGCGCCATGGCGACCATGGTGAAGGACTCCCGCGTGCGCGCCGGCATCGACATGGACGGCACCACCTACGCCCGCATCCCCAAGAGCGGGTTCTCCCGGCCGTTCATGTTCCTGGGTTCGCCGCAGCACGTCCCCGGCGGTCGCGACACCTCGTGGGAGCGCGACTGGAAGCTACTGACCGGGTGGAAGCGCTGGCTCGTGCTGTCGGGCGCGGAACATCAGTCCTTCACCGACGGCCCGCTGATGGCCGACGCCCTCGCCATCACGCCCGCCTCCGGCGTTCTGCCCGCGGCGCGCGCCGCCGAGCTCACCCGCTCCTACGTGGCGGCCTTTCTCGACCAGCATCTGAAGTCAAAGCGGCAGCCCCTCCTGGACAAGCCGTCCTCGCGCTACCCCGAGGTCAAGTTCTGCCCCGCGACCTGCGGCCAGTCCTGAGCTTGTTCTTTATCGTCCGGATTGTTGCGCTGAGCGGCGGTTTGATCGTTTCAGGGGCTTGAGCTGCAACCGAACGGAAACGGCGTTGTGGGCCGGGGTGGGCGGAGTCATCGCCGTCTGCAGGTCGCCACGCTACAACGGTCAGCGGGCCGTCGGCGGGCGGCGCGGGCGGCGGGCGGCGGGGGCGGCGGCGAGCAGTCCTGGCATGGCGCCCCGTTCGCCGATGAGGGCGATGAGCAGCAGCCGGTGAACCGACGCCCTGCCAACCCCCGGCCCACGAGACGCCGTCGTCATTCTCGGTGCGGGGCCGGCAGGCCGTAGCGGCTGAGGAACGTCGTGACCGCTTCCTCGCGCTGCCGCGCAAGCTCGCCGTCCTCCGGCGGTTCGGAGTGCGCCGCGAGCGTGAGGCGGTTGAGCGGGTCACCGAGAACCAGCCAGGTGAACTGTTGCGCCGCCACGAGCGCGTCCTCGGCTTCGATCAGGCCCCGTGTCGCCAGGGCGGCGAGCGCGTCGGCGAGTAGATGAGTGTTCCGGGTCCAACTGCGTACGACATAGTCGGCGGCGACGTCCGGGAACCGCGCGGACTCCGTGGCGACCAGCGATCGCATGCGCAGCACCGGCTCGCTCAGCACGCCCGAGTGCAGTACGTGCGCAAGTCGCAGCAGGCCGGCTCGGATGTCCGTGGACTCCCTGAGCGCTTCGGTGTGTGGTCGCATGGCGTCGTAGCCGCGGTCGACCCAGTCGCGGACCACCGCCGCGTACAGCCGCTCCTTCGAGGGGTACTCGCGATAGAGCGTCTGTTTCGAGATCCGGGCCTGGGCGGCCACCTGATCCATCGTCGCGCCGGGATATCCCCGGGTGAGGAACACGTCGCGGGCGATCGCCAGCAGGTCCGCGCCGCCACTGCCTCCTGGGCGCCCGCGTGGCCGCGGCCGTACCTCTGCCGACATCCGCCCTCCTTAGTACTTGACAGTACTATAACCTAAAAAATATAGTACTTTTCAGTACTGAAAGGGGCACCAAGATGCTTGCTCTGGGAATCGCCCTCGCCGCGGTCGCGGCCTTCGTCGTCAGTTCCGTCTACTACGCCCTGGCCACGCCGTTCGAGCGGCGCCGGCTGGGTGCCGCGGCGCTCGACCGCGGACGGCCCGCACCGTGGAAGGCGGCCGTGGAATTGCTGCGCACCGCCCTTGTCGCCGGCGTGTTCGCCTGGATCGCAGCACAGGCCAACCTGTTGGGTTGGCCCTCAGCGATGTCGCTGGCCTTCGTCGCGTGGCTGGGCTTCCCGCTCATCCTGCTCACCGGCTCGGTCCTGTGGGAGCGCGTGCCGGTGGTCACCGCCGCGCTGCACGCCGGGGACTGGCTCCTGAAACTGCTGCTCATCGGCGCCGTGCTCGGCGTCCTGCACTGACAGCACGACGACAACCCGAAAGGACCCGTCATGAACGCCAACCACACGAAGTTCGGACCGCTCGACCGCGAGTTCACCGCTACGCTCGTGCAGAGCCCGGCCAAGGGCGGATGGACCTATGTCGTCATGGCGGACTCGGCCGCCTACTTCGGCACCCGCGGCCTTGTCAAGGTGACCGGTACGGTCGACGGCCATCCGTTCACCAGCTCGTTCATGGCTCTCGGCGACGGCACCCACAAACTCCCCATCGCCGCCCCGTTGCGCCGCGCCCTCGGCAAGGGCGCCGGGGACACCGTGGCCGTACGACTCATCGAGCGTCTCTAGTCCCTGGACGATCTCTTCCAAGGGGTGGCCGGCACGAAGTGAGGGCGCCTGCGGATGGCACAAAGAACCTTCGCCTGGCTGGGTCGCTGTCGCAGGCATGTGCGGATCTACGAGCGCGGGCCCGAGCGTCACAAAGCCCTGATCCGGTGGGCAAGCGTCCATCCGATGGGCCGCCGTCCGCCCCGCGAAGTGGCCGGTCAACCACCCCCATGGCTGCTGAGGCGACCTTCCGCCCCTGCCGGAACTGCGCCGTGGGCCGAAGTGGCAAAGTCCTGGAACTCTTGGTCGCCCGGCCCTGGCGCCCGGGATGGAGGCCGAGCCGCGCAAGGGCCCGCCATGCCTCTGAAACTTGGCCGCGTATTGGCCGCGAGACGCCGTGGAGCACCGTTGATCGTCACAGACGGCCGGACACAACGCGAGAGACCCGCCACCGCGTTTCCGCTGATGTCGGGCCTCTTCCCGCTGGTGGCAGGTGCAAGGTTCGAACTTGCTTAGGCTGAGCCGACGGTTTACAGCGCGTGACCGTTACGGCGGATGCATGGCCTTCCACCTGGGGCGGAGCGACACAAGCACGCCACCCTCCTCATGATCGTTGCACGCATATTTCATGGCGCCAGAAGGCTGCGCTGTACGTACGCTGCCCTCATGGACCGAGAGACGCTCGTTCAGCTCCTGCAGGATGTAGGGGAAGCAGGCCGTGCATGCCGTCGAGCGCTCATGACTGGGGCGTCCTTCGAGATTTGGCCGGACCCGGTCGAGGTGCTCCCACTGACCAAGATCTACCAACGTCGCGCTCGTCTTACCCGCTGGATGGACATCCCGTCCCTCTGCTTTGACGAGGCGGTCACGCAGCTCGGCTCCTGTGGGCTTCAGCACCTCATCCTCGGCATCGTCAAGAGCCCTCAGTCCGACTATCGCTTTCAGCTCTTCCTATCTCCCGACGCTTCACGAGTGGTGGCTTGCCTCGGCGTCAACAAGCAGCGGGCGCGCTCAGCGCGCACCGCCTCCTGACTGATCGTCCCGTCCGCCATCGTCCCGCCCGAAGGGGAAGCGGGCCTTAGTCACGGGTCAAGGTGGAGCGCCCCGCCGGACGAACGACCTTGACCCCGTGGCCCAGGTCTGCTCGGCTTGTCCCGGGTCGATGGCGGGCGGGACGATCAGGTTTCCACCTCAGCCACCTGCGGACCAGACACTCGATGCGCCGATCATCCCGGAGCCGGAGGCCCCTGCCGGAGGCACTGTTTGGTTCGGTGATGAAGCGGGAGGGTTGGCGGCATGGATGTGCGGCGATCTTTTTGGTATCAACTTGGGTCTGCGTGCACCTTCATCTTCTGCGGGTGGGGTGGGGCTGGTGCGGTGTTCGGGCTCTCCGGGTTTCGCGGACCCATGCCGGATGCATGGCTGACGGGGCTGTGGGTGTTTCTCTCGCTGAGCATTCTGCTCAAGCTTGTTGCCGGAGTCGTACACCTGGCGCGGAAGCGAACTGGCCAGGATGTGAAGGATGACCCAGTCGTTGAGTGACCGATCACGGGGATATCCAGACTGGCTTACTGGCTTACTGGCTAGTGAAGCGTGTGCGGTAGCTTGACCCGCCGATTGTGGTGCCAGACGGATCGGCCATGAGTAGTGGCGGCGTGCCGGCGGTCGGCGCGTTGGCTGGATACGGCGCGGCAGTCATGCGGCGATGCCCCGCGCGACGCCCGCGCCGTGACCGGCCCCCAGGCCACAGCGCGGCGCGGGGACGTCCGCGCGGGGCGTACGGCGGCGCGCGCGCCGCTGCTGATACCTACAAGAGCCATTCGGCAATGCCCCAGTTGAGCCCAGTGTCACCAGGTGAAGCAAGAGAAATAGACAGATGTCCAGCCAGTGACCGTCCACTCGTCAGGCGAAACTACCGCCCTGCTCGGCTGATCGAGACCATGGTCAGACGCATGTGACTCCGTCGAGGTCTGGCAGGAGGCCCGTACCTTGGCTCTCACTCCTGCCCAAGTCGCCTCACCGCTCGCTCGGCGAGCGTACGACCTCCGGCTCGCGGCAGTCTCGCTCTGGCTCAACGGCGGCGTCCCCGCCCCAGAGGTGGCGGCCCGTGGCGGCCACGGCGTGGATGTCCTGCTCCGCGTCTACGCCAAGTGCATCGACGGCCAGGAGGAGATCGTCAACCAGCGAATCGCGGACGTACTCACGGCATGAGATCACAAGCAGCACTCCTCGTAGGGCTCCGGCTTCCCCGGGGCCTTTCGGCGTTGCAGGGCCGCATCATCCCGCGTGCATCCCGGAGCCTGCCCGTTCACCTGAGGAAACGCGGCGTGATCCATCCTGCGTATATCCCGTGACCAGCGACAAACGACCGCTCAGAGCTGCCTACGGCTGCATACCCCTGAAACGCAGAAGAGGCCCCGAAGGGCCTCTGACCTGCAGCTACTGCTGGTGGCAGGTGCAAGGTTCGAACTTGCGTAGGCTGAGCCGACGGTTTTACAGTCCCGTTGCGACCAAACCCTGACCAGGGGTTCTTGTCGCCGCTCTCCCAATGTGGCCGCGTATTGGCCGTGCTTGAGGCGGTGAGGACCACACGGCACCTAACGCTTCGGCTCCCCATACCCGAGAGCCAGTTCGGCTGTCAGCTGGCGCACTGACGACCAACGCTCACCGGAGTTGTCAATCCCCTGAAAACGTGGAGACGGTTCTATGCCACAGCGGTCCTCAGCAGGGCCGATGAGGCTTGTCTCTTCTCGATCATGTGACGTTCGAATGTGATGGGCGGCAGCCCGTCGTTGGTGCTGTGCCGCCGGGTGGTGTTGTAGAAGTCGGCGATCCAGGTGGCGATCTTCAAGCGCGCTTCGGCCCGGGTGCGGAACCGGTGGCGGTGCACGTACTCGACCTTGAGGGTGCTGTTGAAGGCCTCGGCGGCGGCGTTGTCCAGCGCGCAGCCCACGCGGCCCATGGACTGGACCACGCCCAGGCGCCGGCATAGCTCCTGGTAGCGGGCCGCAGTGTATTCCGAGCCGCGATCCGAGTGGAAGATCACGCCGTCGATGTCGCCGCCGCGGATGGCCACCGCCATCTGCAGCGAGGCGCTGGTCAGCACGGCGTCGTGGTGCTCGGACATGGCGTAGCCGAGTAGCCGGCGGGAGAACAGGTCCTCGACCGTGGCCAGGTAGAGCTTGCCCTCGTCGGTGTCGATCTGCGTCACGTCGCCGCACCACAGCACGTCCGGAGCGACCGCAGTGAACCTCCGGCGGACCAGGTCCGGGGCGGCGGGCCGCTTGCCTTGCCGGGTCAGCGAGCGCGGCTTGCGGCGCACGCGAGCGACCAGGCCGAGCTCTGCCATCCGCGCCGCGACCGTGTTCTCCGACACCCGCCAGCCCGCCTCGTGCAGGTCACGGGTGACCCGCGGCGAGCCGTAGGTGCCGCCGGACGCCTCGAACGAGCGGGTGATCTCCACATCCAAATCGGCCCGCCGACGTTGGCGGGTGGTCAGCTTGTCCTGGTCGATGCGGTTCTTCCACTTGTAGTACCAGGACTGCGACACACCTAATGCCCGGCAGGAGGTGACGTGGTCGATGCCGTGCTCGGTCTTCTGGGAGCTGATGAAGGCCGCCACGCCTATCGGCCCATCGCCTCTTTGACCCACAAGACCACCGAGCGCTTGAGCACGTCACGCTCGTCTTCCAACTCGGCGCGTTCCTTCTCCCACGCCGCCTTCTCACGGGCGTGCTGCTTGGCCAGCTCGGCCTTCTCCCGCCGCAGTCGGGCCAGCTCTTCCTGCTCGGTCTCCTCCAGCGTTCCGCTCCCATCGCCGTCGCCGTTGTAGTGCTCGGCGAGCCGATCCATCTGCACCCAATTGTGCAGCGTGTACGGACTGATCCCCAGATCCCGCGCCACCTGCGCGACGGGTTTGCCGGTCTCCTTCACGATACGCACCGCGCCTGCCCGGAACTCCGGATCAAAGCGCCGCCGCGTGACCCCTGCCACGACCAAACCTCTCCCGGTTCGGTCTCCACGATATGAGGGGAAGGCCAGAGTCGACCTCCTGGCCGCTCTGACCAAATGGGATGCCAGCTACACGATCCGCTGAAGTTCAGCAGCGCACCTGCTCCATCAGCGAAGCAAATGCCACTTAAACCATCTCTAGGCTCACCTTCGGAGGCACGATCCAACACAAGGGGCCGATCAACTCGCGAATGCAGTGCCAACAGACCCACAATCGATCCCTCTAAAGAGGTCCCCGAGCTGCACCGATTCACGTCACTGTTGCAGCGGTAGCCATCACACTCCGCTGGCTACCTCGGATCTCTGTATCGGCCCGCAGAGGCGAATCCTGAGGTGACCAGCCATGGCACGCGTGCCCCTTTATGTCACTTCTGTCGGCTTCCATCCGGAATGTTGCGCTCCGTACCTGCCAGGTAGCCTAAATAGATCTTGTTGCCTTGATCTTCCAAAAGTTACGCTTCGCCTGTTTGGCAACATGCTCCGAGCCGCACGGGCCAAGGTGTCTGTCTCCTCCTTGCCGGGTGGGGTGGAGTGACGTCCGGCGTCCGTAGGGCCGCCCCTCGTTGGTTCGGAGCGTGACGGCGTATGCGCCGGAATTTGTCATGGGCTCGTTCATCACGCTTGTTGACCGGCGTTGCCACAGCGGTCGTGACGCTGGCACTGCCGGGCCTGGTGCAAATCTCCCTGATGCCCACCCCGGCTTCGGCCCTGGTCAGCGGCGAGACGTCGGCCACTGCCCAAGGGGCGCTCGACATTCCGCAGCAGATGCCGGGGTCCACGCAGGCCTTGCCTTCACTGGTCCCGGCTGGAGTAACGGCGGCGCAAGAACCGAAGACGACCAGAGCGTCGAAGCGCGACTTGAAGCCCGCCAAGGGGGCCTCAGGGCCGGATGCGGCGCCGCGCGGGCAGAGCACGCGCGGTGACGACAGGCTCGCTTCCCCTGGTACTGCGCGGGCTGAGGCTTTGGACGCCGCCGCGGCATCGGTCCCGGCTGTCGACGACATGTGGCCGCTGAACGGGGCTCAAGTCGGCTCCGTGACACCCACCTTGGTCGGCCATGGCACGGGAAGTGATTCGGGACTCCGCTATGCGTTCAGCATCTGTGAGATCCCTGAAGACGATGGGATGAGCCTTCCGGACTGGCTCGGCGGATGCGGGACCAACCCGGCCGAGCCGACGCGTCCCATTACGTCAGGACAGCTGCCCGCAGGCGTGAATTCCTGGAAGGTCCCGGCAGGGAATCTGAAGTGGGGTCGCTCGTACTCCTGGAAGGTGACGGTCTCCGACACAACCGGCAGTTCCTCGACCTCGCAAGAGCGGTTGATCGTCATCGGCGCGCGGCAGCCGTCGATCGGCGCGCAGCTGGCCAACCGGGAGGCGGCCGGTCAGGAGTTCCAGGCGCTGTCAGGCAACTACACCACCACGGTAGCGGACGCCTCCGTGGCGACGGTGGGGCCCGCGTTGTCGCTGGTGCGCTCCTACAACAGCCTGGATGCCCGGCGGGACGGCTTGTTCGGGGCGGGCTGGTCGACTCGCTTCGACATGAAGATCGAGCCGGAGTCGAGCGGGGCGCTGATGGCGACCTATCCCGATGGGCGCCGGCTGCGTTTCGCGCCGAAGGGGGACGGCACCTTCCAGGCGCCACCGGGCACGTACGCCACCTTGGGCGTGGTGCCGGGCGGCGGGTGGAAGCTGATGGACAAGTCCTCGACCGTCTACCATTTCAACGCCGCAGGACGCCTGACGAAGATCGTCGACGCCCGCGGCCGCAGCCAGAACCTCACCTATGGCGCTGACGGCAAATTGGCCAAGGCCACTGGCGTCGGCGGCCGGTCGCTGACGTTCACCTGGAACGGCGCCCACGTGGCCACGGTGTCCACCGACCCGGTGAACGGTGCCGCGCTGACATGGACCTACACCTACGACGGCGACAAGCTGACCACCGTCTGCAGCCCAGGAACGGCGCCGAACTGCACCACCTACGGGTACACCACCGGGTCTCTCTACCGGGGCATCGTGGAAGACGACGAGCCGGTCGGCTACTGGCGTCTGGGCGAACCGGTCATGCAGCCCACCCCCACCCCCACGGCCACGCCCGATCCTTGTCAGATCTCCCCTCGACTGTGCCAACCACAGCCCACCACCGCAGCTGACAGCCTCGGCTGGGGGGCAGAGGCAGCGGCCTACACAGGTGTTTCGCTGGCCCAGCCAGGAGCGTTGACAGGGTCCACAGACACCGCTGGCGGCTTCAACGGGGCATCGCAGATGCGGCTGCCGGACAAGGCGATCGCCCGGCTGAACAACCAACTGTCGCTGGAGTTGTGGTTCAAGACCGGCACGTCTGGAGTACTTGCCTATGCTGCGCCTTCCCAGCCGCTCGCCATTCCCGCTGGTGCGGCGCTGGCAGGTAGGGGCGGCCGGTGGGGAAATCCGCTGCTGTACGTGGGCACCGACGGTAAGCTGCGCGGCCAGTTCCGTGTTCTGGCCGCCGACGGCAGCGAAACCATCTCTCCCATCACCACATCCGCAGCGGTCACTGACAACAATTGGCATCATGCGCTCCTGTCCGGCGCCGGCAACGCCCAGACGCTCTACGTTGACGGCGTCGCCGTGGGCACACTGAGCGGCGCCATTGACCACAACTGGCTGGCATACGCGACGATCGGCGACGGTGTCACCTCCTCCGATTTCCCCGCCACCAAGCCGGAAGACCCGGCCACGTACTACACCCCGTGGGGCTTCACCGGCCAGATCGACGAGGTCGCCCTCTACGACCGGCCCCTGGCCGCCACTGAGGTGAGTGATCACTACGGGGCCCGGCTGGCGGCCCCGCACCTGCTGAAGAAGATCACCTTGCCATCGGGACGGGTGTGGGCGGACAACACCTACGACGATGCCAGGGACCGGCTGCTCACCCACACCGACCAGCACGGCGGCACCTGGAAACTGAGCGAGCCCACCCCTATCGACACGACCAACGGCAAGTCCACAGTCACCATCACGGACCCCAAGGGCGAGACCACCCGCTCCGAACACGACGCCTGGCGCGGCTACCGGACCATCTCCCATACCGATCAGCTCGGCCAGAAGATCACCTACGTCTACGACACGGCCGGCTACCTGCACCAGATCACCGACCCCAACGAGGTCGTTACCGATCTCAGCTTCGACAAGCGCGGCAACCTGCTGTCCGAACACCAGTGCAAACGAACGACGAGCCCGCTGCCAGTCCCGGATGAGGACCCGTTCTTCTCCTGTCTCCGGCTCGGCGACACCGCGATGATCAAAGGCCAGCGCTGGTACGAATACCACGTCAACAAAGACAACGACTTCGATCCCCGCAACGACCGGCTGGTAGCGGTCCGGGACGGCCGCTCGTCCAGCGGCACCGACAACACCTACGCCACCAGATTTGAGTACAACTCCTACGGCGAGCAGACCAAGCAGACCACCCCGGCTACCCTCGACTTCCCCAACGGCCGCTCCACCACCGTCACCTACACCGACGGCACCGAGCCAGCCGTGGGCGGCGGCAACGCCCCTGCCGGCCTGGTCAAGAGGAGCACCGACGCCAAGGGCAACGACACCACGTTCACGTACAGCACCGCGGGCGACCTAGCTGAGCAGACCGCCCCCAGTGGGCTGATCTCCGCGTTTGAGCACGACGTGATGGGGCGGACGACCGTCCAGATCCAGATCTCCGACGCCGAGCCGAGCGGGGTGAAGGAAACCTTCACATACGACGCCGCCGGTCGACTGGCCACCCAGACCGCCCCTGGAGTCAAGAACGAGATCAGCGGCGTCACCCACACCGCGAAGACGACCTACACCTACGATCCGGACGGCAACCTGCTCACCGAGAACGTAACCGACCTGACCGGCGGCGATCCCGCGCGCACCACAACCTCGACCTACGACGCCTATGGCCACCAGGAGACCAGCACCGATCCGGAAGGCGGCCTGATTCGCACCACCTGGGACAAGCTTGGCCTCCCGGTCACTGTCACCGACCAGCTGGGCTCGGTGTTCGGCTACACCTACACCAAACGGGGTGAGCTGGAGAAGCGCACTCTGAAAAACTGGATCGACAGCCCGGTCACCCCCAAGCCTGCCAAGGACATCACGCTGGAGTCGTTTTCCTATGACCCCGGCGGACGTCTGGCCGCCCAGGCCGATGCGATGGGCCGCAAGGCCTCATACACCTACTACGCCGACGACCGCCTTGCTGAGGCGATCGGCGTAGACGTCAAACTGAACGGTTCCAGCCTCCCGAAGAATGTGGTGCTGGCAACCAACACCTACGATGCAGCCGGCAACCTCATCAAGAAAGTTACCGGCAACGGCATCACCACCACCGGCTACGTCTACGACGCGGCCAACCGGCTCACCTCGACAATCCTCGATCCGGCCAACCTTGCCCGCAAGACCGCTTATGTCTATGACGCCAACGGGTTGATCACGAAAGAAACCCTTACAGGGGCGGGCAGCAGCAGGGAAGAGATCGTTGAGAACTCCTATAACGCCATCGGCGCGGTGATCAGACAGAAAGTCGAGAACGGGTCTCAAGATTTGATCACCACCTGGCAAGTGGATGACCGCGGGCTCATCACGGCCATGACCGATCCCCGCGGCAACGAAGATGGAGCGACAGCAGCAGACTTCACTACCACCCGCCGCTACGACCAGCTCGGCCGACTGATAGAGACCACAGTGCCTGCTGTTCAAGTCGAAAGGGCAGGTGTACAGGCAGTCACTGCGAGGCCGACCATGCGGGCCGGCTACAATACCTACGGCAATCAGACGCACATCGTCGACGCTGAAGGTCGAACCAGCACCACCAGCTACGACAAGTCTGGACGAGTTGCCTCTCGGACCACGCCTGCCTACACGCCACCAGGCAGCGGCATCACAGTCACCCCTCAGACAGCCTTCGCATATGACAACGCAGGCCGCCTGATCCGCATTACAAACGCGCGCGGACACGCCACGACCTTTGAACACGATGCACTGGGGAACCAGGTCCGCGTCACCAACCCGCCTGCCGGCCCAGGGCAGACCGCCGGGCAATGGGTTTCGGAATACGACCTTGTCGGTGAGGAACTGGCCGTCATAGACCCGACCGGCGCGCGCACCCAGGCAACATACGACGACCTGGGGCGGCAAATAACGCATACTGAGGTCGAGCGGAAACCGGCCAACGCCGCCTACATCACCACAATGACCTACAACGATGCGGGCGACCTCACCAAGCGGACCTTACCGGGCGACAGGACCACCAGTTATGAAGTGAACGCCGCTGGCGAAGTCACGACTGTGACCGACCCAATGAACGACATCACAGCGTACACCTACGACATTGCAGGTCGTGCGGCCAAGTACAGCAACCTCACTGGCAATGCCACACTCGGCGAATACGATCTTGCAGGTCGGCTCACAAGTGTGAAGCGATTGGACAAGAATGGCACCATCGCTCGCACCGTTGGCTTCAGCTACGACTCCGCCGGCAACGTCATCCAGTACACATCTGGTGAGGGGCACGTGACCCGGCGCAGTTACGACGCCACCAACATGCTGACCAAGCTCATCGAACCCATCTCTACTGACGAGTCGATCACCACGAGCTTTGGCTATGACGCCAACGGTGCACCTACCCGTGTCACCGACGGACGTGGGAACGCCACATGGACCACCTACAACAGTCTCGGTCTGATCGAAACTCTCACTGAGCCTGCTACGACCGCCCACCCCGGACTGGCCGACCGCACCTGGACACATGCCTACGACGCCACTGGAAACGAAACCGCACTTATCAAGCCCGGCGGCGTACGACTGGATCGGCAATTTGACGCCCTCGACCAGGTGACAAAAGTTACCGGCTCTGGGGCGGGAATCGTCTCAGAGGACAAAACCTACACCTATGATCTCAGCGGCCGTCCCATCATCGTCAGTGGTCAGTCCCTGGAATACAACGACCGCAGCCTACTCACCAAGGTAACCTCGCCGGCCAGCGGCACCAGCAGTTTCGCCTACGACGCAGGCGGCAACCCTACCCAACGCGTAGATGCGACTGGAACGACCATCTTCACCTGGGACAAGGACGATCGACTCAAAACCGTCAACGACCCGGTGAGCGGCCGGATCAATACCTACGATTACGACAAGGCCGACCGGCTCACCACAATCACATCTGCCAATCCGGCCAACACGCAGGCCTACACCTACGACGCACTGGATCGGCCACTCACTCATACTCTGAAGAACAGTAGCGGCGCCCAACTCGCCAAGATCACTTACGGATGGGACAAGGACGACAACCTCACGTCCAAGACCACCGAAGGGTTGGCCGGCGCGGGAACCAATATCTACGGATATGATCACGCCAACCGGCTTACCTCTTGGACAGGCCCGGACGGCAGCACCACAACCTACAGTTGGGATGCCTCTGGCAACCGCATCAAGGCCGGCGACAAGACCTTCACCTACGACGAACGCAACCGGCTCCTCTCCGGCGACGGCAGCACCTACACCTACAGTCCGCGTGGAACTCTGGCCAGCCAAACCAAGAATGGGAACACGCGCACTCTCACTTTCGATGCTTTCGATCGGCTGATCAACGACGGCGCCGCAACCTACACCTATGACGCCTTCGACCGCATGGCTACCCGGCAGACAGGCGCCGGTCAGCAACGCTTCGTCTATGCCGGACTCGACAATGATGTGGTCGCCATCACCGATCAAAATGGCGTCATCCAATCCTCGTTTGGCCGCGATCCTGCAGGTGACCTGGTCAGCATCAAAGAAGGCGGCAATCCCGCCATGGGCGTGCTCGCCGACCACCACCAGGATGTAGTCGGTACCTTCTCGGGTACCGCGCTGTCCGCGACGACTGCCTACAGTCCATTCGGTGAAGTCGTGGCACAAAGCGGCAGTAAACCTAGCCTCGGTTACCAGAGTGAATACACTGATCCTGACACCGGTGCTGTCAATATGCACGCTCGCTGGTATCAGCCCGATACGGGAGCCTTCACCTCTCGTGACAGTTGGACTCTCCCGCCCTCCCCGTCGGTCCAGGGGAACCGTTACACCTACGGGAACGGCAGCCCGCTGGTCAATTCAGACCCGACCGGGCATTGGCCATGGAATCCGAACTGTTGGAAAGTAAAAAATCCGTTGGATGCCCTCGCGGGATTGGTGTGCGATGTCCTCACTGACGCCCCGCCGAACGGGGCTAAGCAGTCCGACAGTCAGTGCATGCCGAACGACAAGCGAGCGGTCTGCGGCTACAAGCCGCCCAAACCGGATCCGTGTGCCGAATTCTCCAACGCATGCCCCAACAATAATCGTGGTAATCACGACCCAAAAAAAGGCACCAAAAAGCCCAAGGAGCCGACCGGCAAGAAGCCGTCTCCTCAGCCCGGCCCTCCAAACAACTATCATCCACCCACTCCTCCAAGCCCGCCGTCCCCTCGTCCTCGCCAGAAAAAGAGGGAGCCTGTCCGCAAGCCCAATATTCCCTGGGGACATTTTTGCGGCAAAAAGTGCATGATCGACGGCAATCTGCCGCTAGACGAGATCTGGCCTGTCGGTATTGATTACACAGGATTCGGTGGCGTCTGGTTCCTTGACGGCGACGGCCCTGGATTCGTTGAACTACCATCCCGACCGACAACAGAGCCACAAGACGATCAGCAGCCTGCTCCGGCTCCCGATGAGGAGCCAGCACCAGATCCTCCGAACGGAGGCTATGAGAGCTCTGGATGCGAGCCCAAGATGGAGCATTATATCGATCCTCGCGACAAGCGCCCAATCGGAGGATTTGCGCGATATTGCAGTCCATCGGACCTCGAGAAAGGGTCACCCGTGGGCGAGAATACCTACCCTAGGTATTGGGTCAGCAACAATCCTGCACCGGATCCCAGAAAGCCAACAGTTCGCCGCTACGCCAGGTGCCATATCATCGGCAATCATTTAGGCGGATCGGGGACTAATGTCGATAACCTGGTTCCATGTCTGCAGACCGTGAACAATGGCCCCATGAAGCGATACGAGAACGCAGCTAAAAAGGCAGTTAGGGAGGCGGCAGGTAAAAGCAGGGTAGACTATCGCGTGGAAGTTAGATATGATGGCAGAAACACGATGCCAAGCAGATTCCGAATGACGACGTCAATCGACGGCGAAGTGGTTTCCGACGAATGCATCCACAATGATTCAGATCTAACGGTGACAGATGGCTACTATTGCTGACCTCGAAAGTCTGATTGGCGCTCCACGCAAAACTGCACCCAACAATGATTGGACCGCGATAGAGGACGAACTGGGCCTACGCCTTCCGAGTGACTACAAGGAGCTCATGGCCAGATATGCCAATCTAAATCTGGACGCGTTCCTGGGACTGTATATAGCTAACCCGGGCTGCATACCAGGTGGATTGATGCGTGAAGCCACGCTAGGAATATTGCACGACCTAGGACCTCATGAGGATGAAGAATTAGAGGTCGTGGACGATCAAGGCAACGTCCTCGAAGCTCGCTATTTCCAGCATTATCCCAGCCCGGGAGGGATTTTCCCCTGGGGAGCGACATTAAATGGCGATGTATGCCTCTGGGAGACCTCCGGCGATCCCGAATCTTGGAAAGTATGCATTTCCGACGGAACGCTTCTCTGGCGACATGACGGCGGTATATTGGATTTCCTTGTCCGCGCTAATCAAGGGCGTCTCTCGTGTCCCCTGCTGCCTAGATCCGGAACTCTCGATCGCACCTTCCGTGATGAATAGAGCAACAGTCGGCTCGGCGGCATAAAGGAAGTGTGCGTCCCCCTTCTGTGATCACGCATGTCTTGTCCGCAGCATCCAGGCAGCGGTGCGCTCTCGGCAGTGCGTGACCATCGCTGTGGAACCAGACTGTTGGCTCGACGTAGCAGCGACGTGATGGCTCCCGTACGAACTGGCCCGCTGCAGGAACCGATCGGCCCGCCACGCCATCCCTCGTCCAGTCTCATGGAGGGAGTAGTCGCTGCTCTAGACGTGCTGCTGGTCCAAGCAGGGCCTCATCATGAGCAACCAGTTCTCGCGGACCGACGGTCATCGGGATGTTCCTCGATGTCCGCTGCCCTCCTGGCGAGGCCCGGATGGCACAGGCGGTGTCCTGGCGTCGGGAGGGAGCACAAACGGAAGGATGGCGCTGCGGGACAGTGCCCTTGAGAATCCCGATCTCGACTGCTCGGCTGAACCGCAGAATTCGCGAAAACCGATGATGAAGGCACAACTCCAGGTCAGGCCCAGTACGACGAAGTTGCTGATGCCTCATCAATCCGCCCAGCAGAACGCCGCAGAATCTCGCAAAAGGATATTCCGCAGGTGACGCGGGCGCGCATGGCTCGGTTTCGACAGCCGCACACCGCCGGTGCCAACGTCTCACGAGGTACCGAGTTGCACTCGCGCCAGAGGACGCCAGTCCCAGACCGTCTCGGGCCCATCCTGGTTCACGATGTGGATGTTGTTGATGGTGATGTGGCGCTCGGGAAGCTGCTTGCCGAGCGCTTCGATTATGGGGGCCGCCGGGCCATCAGCGCTGCTGTAGGCAACAGTGACGTGCGGTACCCATGCTGCATGAGCAAGAGCGCCATCGCGGCCGGTGGCCGCCCGTGTGGCGAACTTAGCTGCTTCCAACAGCGGCCTAAGACGGTCCGTCGGCCGCGCCTCTAGGACCACCGCCTCTGGGTGGTAGAGCACACGCCCCAGCGAGACAGTGATGGGCGCGATCCGGGAAAGTTGAGCCGTGGCCTCCTCGGCCATCACGTTCACCTGGTGATCCGTGATTTCGTGCGAGTAACCGGCGACCAACGTGGTGAGGTGGATGAACTTCTGCGGCACTAGGTCGAGGCCGGGCAGGCCGGCCAGCCGGTCGTGAGCCTCTTGGACGATGGCCTGCGCTTCGGGATCCTCTCCCAGGAGGACGTGCCAGTAGAGCTGGCCCTGGCCTGGCGGCAGCATGAGCGCTCGTCGCTTCTCCCAGCGGTTCACCATCCGCGTTGGCAACGGGCTCACGCATCCTCCTCGACAGGGGCGGGCAGAGCCCGAGCGGAGTTGAACGTCTTGATCTGTTCGCGCAGCGTGGTCACCATATCCGAGCCGCGGAACCGAGGGGCGGCCAATCGAGCATCCATCCGCACCAGGTAGTTGGTGATCGTGGACAGTCGCTGTTCGGGCGGCAGAGACAGGGCTGGCGTCACCTGTTCGGCGGCAGCGTCCAGGTCCTCCAGCATCACGTACGCGATGCCGGCGCCGAAGCGGACTTGTGCCCAGGTGCCGGCCACCCAGGGAGCACCGTTGGCCCATGCGTCGTCGGCCGCCGCTGCCGCCTGCAGTGCTGCGGCATGGTCGCTCGCTTGGAGAGCCACCGACAGGGCGTACAGTGCCCGCCTGGGTGCTGGGCACGACCAGGGCGTCACGCCGGAGTCGCTGGCCACAGAGCCAGCTGCCTCGTCCGCTCGGTGAAGGGCCTCTCGGGCTCGGTCGAAGTCTCCGAGCAGGCTTGCGGCGTTCGCCTCCTGGCTGGCGAGGAGCACCCGGAGGGGCGTGGGCGGGCTGCATTCGTAGCCGCGTCTGGCCGCGTCGGCAGAGACGGCGTACCGGCATCGCCACCGCTCGGTCTTAGCCTGGGCGCTCAATGCCGCCGCCTCGCTCGCGCCGGCCTCTTGGGCGGACAGGAGGGCGGCTCCACCGTGGACGACGGCTGATTCGTCGTCGTACAGGTCGCCCAGCAGGATGCAGGCGTGGGCGAGGAGTTCGGCGTCGATCTGGAACAGCTCACGCGTCTGGTGGAGCCGCTGCTTGCCACCCCGCAGGAGCCCCAGCACTCGCCGGTGCAGGCGCAGTACATCGGCGAGTAGCGGCGCGGGTGCGGTCTGGGTGTGACGCTGCGTCAGGTGGTAACGGGTCTCGTCAATCATGGCGATGGTGCTGTTGCCGACGTTGGTCTGCTCGATCCAGGCTGTGTGCTCGATCAGGTCACCGCTGGTCGGCAGCGTCCCCACCAACTCGCCGTCACGGTCGAAGAGGACGGCCTCGTCCATGCCGAACACGCGGCAGTACAGCAAGGGGTAGGGGTCCTTCGGGCGGCTGTTGCCCGCTTCGTGGTCTTTGATCCTGCGGACCACCGACTCGAACTCGGGCAAGGCGATCTCCTCGCCCGCCGCCAGGAACAGGTGTCTGGCCAGTTGCTTCTGTGACCAGCCGCGCTGACGTCGCTCATCACGAATGCGTTCGGCCCACCGGGGAGTTCTGGCCTGTTCCAGCATGCCGTCGCACCTCACCACCGAGTTGGGGGACACGGTCGCCGCCCCCAGTGTCCCCCAATCACATCTGTCTACGCGTCGTTACTCAGCGTTGTGATGGATTCGTGTACTGGGACACGAATCACCTAGACGCCGACACCAAAGCCGGGCTGGACGAGCTGCTGAGGGCCACTGCTCAGAGCGTTCGCCAAGCCTCTGCACTGGCGGCGCTCATACAGGACTTGCGGGACCGCCAGCTCTCCGTACTGCGCGGCACCTATCCGGCCTGGGACATCGCCCTGGAGCTCGACTCCACGGAGAGGCTGTGGTGGACCGCCGTGCCGAACCGGTCTCTGACCGTCGAGTTGGTGGCGGAGGGGGTCATGCGCATCGTCAGGTGCGAGGACGCGATCGCACTCGCGGCGGCCTTGGCCTGGCAATCGACACTGATCGGCAACGTCGAGAACGCTGCAGGACCTCCGCACATCTATCCGGCTCGCCAACTGCAGGGGCGGCCGGCATGACGTCGACGCTTGAGCAGGCATGTGAGCTTGATCTGCGCGGTGCGTTCAGGCGCTTCTACGTCTGGTGCGACAACGCGGGTCAATGGCATGCGAGGCCGCTGCCCAAGCTGACGGCCGGCGAGGTCGCCTACGGCGTCCTGCGGGAGCTGGTCGCCGACTCGCCCCTGCAACTCGCCTACAGGTGCACCTGGCAGCGGAGCCGTCGCAAGGTCTACCGGTACGTGAGGCAATACGGCGCAGGGGAACCGGAGCATGTCCCCGCCTTCTGACGAGCCCGTACCTGAGTGGGAGCCGTACCTGCGCCCTCCGAGGGACCGCATCCGGATCACGGAGACCTCATGTTGCGGTGCTCTTGAGTGGGCCTGCCAGGGCGGACAGTTCCTGATCCTCCGGCGCACCTCTACAGGCCAGTACGAGGAGACGGCCAGAGGGCTGTACCGGCACGCGCGGTCCGTCTGGGAGGCGCTGCTCATCCTTCACGAGGACGAGCACAAGCGGAAGGTTCGGGCTCGGATGGCTGCTCGTCCCAAGAAGCGTGGCCAGGCGCTGCCGGGCAAGGCCACGTGAACCGCCACCAGAGCAACTCTCTTGGAACAAGAGAGCTGATCCAATCTGCGGTGTTCCGCGGCAAAGTGCGAGCCGCCGTGGCCGCGATGGCCAGCGAGGGGTCATGGGCTTGGATGCTGGGATAGAGGATTCTGCGGATTGCGCGGCAAGCCCGCCAAGATCGGCGCCTGCCACCAGCGTGGACAAGCTGGTTCCGTACGGCGTCCCCTCGCCACGCGTAGGGAAAGACCAAGAGGGACATGGTCCGCGAAGCTTCGCCAGCGGCCATGTCCCCCGCCCTACCCTAGAGACACTGTGCCTCGGCGAGGGAGCGCGATGAGCAAGGCGAAGGACGCCCGTATCTACGTCCGAATTGCAGACGACATCCGCAATCGCATCCTCCAAGGTGATCTGCCGGCCGGTGCCATGCTGCCCTCCGAATCCACCCTCGCCAGCACATACGGGGTGGCGAGAGGGACCGTACGTCAGGCGGTCGCCGAGCTGGAACGCTCGGGGCTGGTGGCCAGCGAGGCCGGCCGCGGCCGGCGCGTGAAGAGCGAGGACCCCACAGCCCCGCGGGCAGCGACGACGCAGTACGAGTCGATCGCCGAGACGCTCCGAGGGCGCATCGAGAACGGCGAGCTGGTGCCTGGCCAGCAATTGCCCGGAGAGGCCGCAACAGCGGAGGAGTTCGGGGTGTCGAAGGGCACGGCCCGCCAGGCGCTGCAACTCCTGGCCGGCGAACGGCTCATCACAGCCGTCCACGGCAAGGGCTGGTTCGTCGGCGGCCCCGAGCACGCGCAAACCCGAGCCGACGCGGTCGCCGCCGAGTTCCGGCAGGACATCTCCACAGGCAGGCTCGCTGTGGGGTCCGTCCTGCCCGGAGAGAACGCACTCGCTCAGGAACGCGGCGTCGGCCGCATCACTATCAGGCGCGCCTTCGCGCTGCTGGAAGCGGAAGGAGTCATCGAGAAAAGGCCCGGCATGGGCCGCGTCGTCAAATCACGAGCCGAAGGTGACACGTGACCGTATCCCAGACGCCCTCGATCCCCTTCACCACCACCGAAGCACTGGCGACCCTGCACGAGACCTGCGAGAGCGCAGGACTGGCCAGCCAGGACGCCCGCCTGATCCGCCTCGGCGAGAACGCTCTGTTCGCACTCCCCGCCGAGCAGGTGGTCGTGAGGATCGCGCGCAGCATCGAGGTGCTGGACGACGTACACAAGGAAGTAGCCGTCTCGGCCTGGCTGAACGACTCCGGGATACCGGCGGCGAGAACGACGGCCCACGACCAACCACTCATCGTCAGAGGCCACCCGGTAACGCTCTGGCACCTCATCCCCGACAGCGGCTCGCATGCGACCCTCGACGACCTGGCCGGCATCCTGCGCGTGCTCCACGGCCTGGCCGTCCCCGCCGACCTGGAGCTGCCGGCGATGGACATCCTCAGCCGCATCTCTGAACGCATCAATGCGGCGTCCGTCCTCACCGACGAGGATCGAGACTTCCTGCTGACACGGCGATGCGAGCTGCAAAGCGCGTACGACGAGCTGACCTTCCCTCTCACGCCGTGCGCAGTCCATGGTGACGCGCACAACGAGAATCTCATCCGAACCGTCGACGGAAGGGTCCTGCTCATCGACTTCGAGCGCTTCGCGTTCGGCCCACCGGAGACGGATCTCGCTGTCACGGCCATCGAGCACACCGTCGGCTGGGGAACGCGCACCGAATATGACCGGTTCGCGGAGCGGTACGGATTCGATGTTCTGGCCTGGGAAGGCTACCCGGTGCTCAGAGACATCAATGAGCTGAAAATGACGACGTGGCTCATGCAGAACGTCGACGAAGACGCGGCCATAGCCCGAGAGTTCCGCAATCGCATGAACTCGCTACGGAATCCCGACGCACCTCGCCGCTGGCGTGCTTTCTGACGTCGATGTCCTGGACCGGGAGATGACCGCCTAGCCAGAGCACAGTACGGGTGCCACTTACTCGAAAATCAAGGTCGATGTCCGGGGCTCACGTGCCGTATCCGACATGTTGTGACGGCTGTCAGTCGCAGGGATGCAATGCCCCTCTCCAGCAGCCTCAGCTCTCGTCGCTCAAGATCACCGATAGGGTGCGCCAGAAGCAAAAGGAGCCCCTGACGTGTCACCCTCAGCCCCGTTAGCCTGGCTGGCGGCCCTCGCCGCTGCGGCCTACCCCACCTGGGACACCTGGAAGACCAGGTTCGACTGGTCCTCCCTGTTCACGGCCGCCGACGTGCCCGAGCAGTACCTCGCGCAGTTGCACTACGAAGGCTTCACCGAGGGCGTAGTGAGCTGCGTACGTCCGTACGACGCGATCGACCACTCGCCGTTCCTACCGCTGCGCGACGACCTCGCCACACTCACCGAACTTGCGACGACCTGGGCCGTGCCCCTGCTGGCCGTGCTGGTCGCCCTGATGCAGCGGCATTCGGCGACGGCGGGACCGCGTGCCGCCTGGGTGCTGCTGCTGATCGCGCTCGCTCGGCCGCTCTCGGCCGACTACCAGGGGGACAGCATCTGCTCGGGCTCACTGCCCATGTTCACCCCGGACTGGTTCGAGGCTCTGTCCGGCGGCTGGGGACTCTGGGAGTTGTGCCTGCTGGCGGCTGCCCTGCTGGTGCTGCTCGCATCGCACTCCCAGGCGATGCCGATCTCTGGGCGGCGTGCGCTGACGACCGTCATGGACGCCCTGGTGGTGTACGGGCTGGTGGCCCTCGCCCCGCTCCTCACCGGGGACGAATCCCTACGCGTCGGCCTGCTGTATCAACTCCAGTTCGACGGCCTCCGCGATGCCCCTGCTCGGCTGCTGGTGCTCGTGCTGCCGCTCGGCTACCTCCTGTGGAGATACGGCCGGCCACCTCGCCACGGGTACGACAGCTAATGCGGTGACCATGAACGTTCACCGGGTGGACAACGCACCGGCTTGACCGCGCTCACGTTGATCCACGCGATTGCCGATCTCGTTGTTGTATGGTCTGACGTCGGCAAATATCGCGGGGAGGGCAAGGCCGTGGAGCGCGAAACACTGGTCGGCTACCTGGACTCGCAGCGCAAGCACGTCCTGGGCATCCTGGACGGCCTTGGCGAGGAGCAACTACGCCAGGTGGTGCTGCCGTCCGGTTGGTCGCCCCGCGACCTGGTGCACCATTTGACCTGGTCCGAGGCGCTTTGGTTTCGCGGCGCGATGACCGCCGATCGCCAGATCATCGACACGCTCGTGGTCGGCGAGTTCGGTTGGAAGGTCCCCGAGGAGTTCTCCGGTGCGGACGTGCTCGCGCGGTATCGATGGACGATCGAGCAGTCGAACATGGTCATCGGGGCGACGGCGATCGATGCCGTGCCGGCCTGGTGGCCGACGAAGATGTTCGGTTCGGGGTCATGGCGCCTGGGGTCTTTGCGCGAAGTGCTGATGCACGTGATCGTCGACACTGCGACGCACGCCGGACAGCTCGACGCGGTCCGGGAGCTGATCGACGGACGGCAGTGGCTGGTCAACGACGACTGACCGGCCGCAGGTCACTGAACCCGGCGAACGTTAGCGGTCACCGCACTAATCGCTCTCCGACGAATACTTCCGGGCGACGACGGCGTTGAACTCCGCCACCAAACCATCGTCCGCGTACGCCTTCAGGTCTGCTTGTAGGTCTCGGATATACCGGAGATAGCGCTCCGACTTGAGCGGCCCGGCGAGGTCGATGGCCTCCAGCGCGACGGCCGCGGCCTGCGACGGGTCGCCCATGTGCACGTGGCTTGCCGCCTGGACCAGCCGGTCGAAGGCGAGGGTCCGCACGTACATCGGATCGCAGAGCCCGACCGCCTGGCCGACGAACTCCATCGCCCGGAACGGCTTGCGAAGGTCGCGGTAACAATGCGCGCCCTCGCTGGCCAGTTCGGCGGCGTCGAAGTACCCGACCCACGAGGGGTCATCGTCCACGTTGCGCTTGGCGAACCATTTCTCCGCCTCAAGCAGGGCTCGCGCACAGGCGGCCTCATCGCCATTCCCGGCGTGCGCGCGGGCTTCCATGGCGAAGAACAGGGCCATGGGCGTCGCGGTGGACGCGTTACGGCAGCCCTCCTGCGCCGCACGCGCGAGTTGAATGGCCTGGTCGTAGCGGCCTAGGTAGTTGGCCTGATGGCTCATGTCGGCCAGGATCAGGCCGCCCAGCATGCGATCTCCGGACACCTGGGCGAGGCGCAGTCCTTGCAGGAAATAGCGTTGCGCGAGCCCGTGTCGGCCGAGGTCGTACGCCGTCCACGCGACCAACTCCGTGATTTCGGCCGCCGCCGCGTACAACGCCCGCCCTACCGTCTCCTCGAATTTCCCGTCGAGCATGGGAACGACTTCTCGGTGGTAATACTGGACGAGCGCTGAACGTGCATGTCCGCCCCCGAATTGAAAACCCATGCTGGCGAACAGCTCTGTGGTGGCGCGAATGGTCTGCACGTCCCACGGGCCGACAGACGGGCGCGCGTGCTCCCGTACCAGCACCGGTTCCGGCCGCGACAGGAGCCACGCAATGAGGGACTCGTTCCAGGCGTCCGGGACGACCACCGACTGAAGCGCCACGGGATCGTCTGCGAGGTCACGCCGCGTCAGGCCCAGCAGCCGACTCCCCACGTCGGAGATGCCGCCGCCATGAGCCAGCGTGCGTTCCAGCGTCTCCGGAGTCACGACGCTGGCGAACCCGATGTCGTCCAGCGTGAAGGTGACCCCGGCCTTCCTGCTGAGTGCTTCCGCGATGAAGCGCGCGGTGGCAGGCCGTGGCTTCACGCCGTCGAGCCAGCGTTTGACGTCCACGTGCGTACAGCTCAGGGTTATGCCCTCTTCTTGCGCAATCTGTCGCACTCGTGAAGCAAGTCCCGAATTAGAACAATCGGCACGCCGCATCGCATCAGCAAGCCCCACATTGGGCATTCGAGACATCTTCACCTCCACATGTGCACGCCTCGGCAATCATGGCGCGAACACGGCCTTAAACGCCCGCTTTCCCGAGAAATACCGGCCCGCGTTTCTCCTGCTCAGGGCTTGAATCACCCCCAAAAAGCACCCCCTGTGCATTCAGTCCCGATCATGAGCACAGTGTTGGGGCGGCACCCAGCGAGGAAGGCTTGAGTCAGCAAGAGCGGGCGAGCCAAGCACCGCGGGACTCCAACACAACCAGTCCCTCACACTTGACTCTCCGTAGCTATACATGTTCTATGTCTCTTAGGACTTGCTCGACAGGTCCTCGAACCGAGAGGTCTCGTCATGCTCATCCGTCCGCGCAAGGTGCTCCCGACCGTCCTGACGATCTGCGCCGCGCTCTACGCCCTGAAGGACCCGGAGGGCGCGGCGACCATCGTCAAGGCCGCCGCCCACCTGGTCATGAGCGCTTCGGAGTCCTTCGCCCGGTTCGTCCACACCATCAACAAGTGATCGCAGAAAGAGACGCCGTGACTCAGAACCCGAACCGCCCCATCCACCCGGCCCGCATGTCACTCGCCGAGATCGAAGCCACCTGGCAGGCCGACGGCGGGGCGCCGCTCTCCGAGTGCACGTACGACCCCGAACTGCACACCGGACCGCGGCTCACCATCGAGAGCACCGAGGAGCGCGCCGCCCGCGAGGCCGTCGCCCGCGAGGTCTGCGCCACCTGCCCCGCCCTGTCGCTGTGCGAGCAGTACGCGAGGCGCACCCGCCCCACCTCGGGCATCTGGGCCGGCCTGCCGGCCGCCGCCCTGACCACCTGCACCACCGACCTGGCAGACATGGAGGTGGCCTGAATGGCCAGCCGCATCCGCACCCGCTTCTGGGACCCGTCCGGGGCCCGGTACGGCATCCCCACCTACCCACGGCACCTGGTCCCGCCGCACATGCTCACGCTCCACCAGCTCGCCGCCCAGGGACTACGCCCTGGCCCTCAAGGCGCACAGGCCCAGGCCCTGTGGCGCGGCCGGCGTCCCGGCCCGCCTCGCGTTCGGACCGTTTCCCTGTACGACGTGCGGTTCGCCCTGCCGAAGCGCACCCCGAGCCCGCGCCGACGTACCGACATCTTCAAGACCAGCCGGACGTGCCCCGAGTGCCTGAGCGACGTCGGCTACGTGCTGCCGCGCCACCTCGGCGTGTGCCTCGACTGCGCTGAGGAGGTGGCCGCGTGAGCCGCCGCACCCTCGACACCTCCGGGCGTCCCGGCGTCACCATCCACGGCGAGAAGCTCCCGAGCCTCTACCAGCCGGAAGCCGGACGCGACGGATGGCTGGAGGCCGACCGCAAGCGCGGCATGAGCCGCAGCGGACGCCCCACCCGCGAACGCCGCCCACGATCCACCCAAAGGAAGGACACACGATGACCGCCTACGAGGCCACGCCTCGCCCGTTGACCGAGGGCGAACGTACCGCCATCTCCACCACCGCAGCCGTCACCGGCGCCCTCGGACTCCTGGGCTTCGTCAACAGCTTCGAGCGCGTCGCCACGGCGGCCGAGCCCTCCTTCGGATGGTTCGCCTGGACCGTTCCACTCGGCATCGACCTGGGGATCGCGGCGTTCTCGGCGCTCGACATCGTCCTTGCCCGCCTCGGCATGCGCCTGGGCTGGCTCCGCTTCATCCCGTGGGCCCTGACGGCCGCGACGGTCTACCTCAACGTCGCGGCCTACCTCACCACGCCAGGACCGACGGACTGGTTCGCCGTCGTCGCGCACGCCCTGCTGCCGCTCTTGTGGGTCATCGCCATCGAGGTCGGCGCCCACGTCGTCCGCAAGCACGCCGAGCTGGCCAGGCCGGACCACATGGACGGCATCCGCCGCTCACGCTGGCTGCTCGCCCCGCTGGCGACGGTCTCCCTCTGGCGCCGCATGGTGCTCTGGGAGATCCGCAGCTACCCGGAGGCTCTCGGCAGGGAACGTGAACGCATCCTGGCCCGCACGGAGCTTCAGGACCGGTACGGCCTGCTGTGGCGGTGGAAGGCCACCCGTCGCGAGCGAGCGCTGTACCGCCTCGGCGAACTCACACCCAGGCACATGCAACTGCCGGTCGCGACACTCCCGGAACTGGAGGCTCCCAGCACCGCTCTACCACCGGCCGCTCCAAGGCGACACGGCCGTGGCCCCAGGCGACCCCAGAACACGACGTCACCGAACGTAGGAGACCTCTTGCCGCTGGGACGGCATATCGCCGCCGACCTGATCTCACAGGGCGAGCCCCTCACCCGTGACCGCCTCCGCGACGCCATCCGCAACCGCGGCCAAAGCATCTCGACCGACCGCGCCGGCGCGCTCCTGGCCCAGCTCAAAGCGGAAGGCCCCGTACCCGAAGGTGAGGCCGCCTGATGAGCCTGACCGTCACCGGCACCCGGATCAGCTCCGACCGGTGCCTGAACGTCGCCGAACTCGGCGCGGGCGGATGGACCGTCACCGGCTACCCCGGACGCCTCTTCGACCGCGACGAAGCCGCCACCGCCATGCTCCTGGCCGAACTGCTCGCCCTGACCCTGCCGACCGAACTCGACATCGCCCAAGCGGACGGACCGCACTCGCCGACCGCTGACCACAGACCCACCGACCGCCCGGACGAATCGCGGTCCGACCGCACATCGTCCCTGACCGTCACGTGGGGCGCGGCCTCATCCGCCAAGACAACGACCGCGCCCCGGGACCCCACCACCCATCAGGCAGCAGAGGTGCCTTCATCATGACTCACCGACCGGACGACCCCAACCACCACCCGGACGAGGACGACACTCCAGGCCGGTCCGACGAACCGACCCCGGACCGCCAGGACGGCAAGGGCGCGGACATCGTCGACCTCGACGCCGCCCGGTCCGGACGCCACTCCGACCGCTCCCAATCGGACCCGAATAAGCCCGCGCAGAACGACGCGGACGGACCGGTCCTTGACGGCGAGATCGTCCGAGTGGACCAGCCCGGTCCGTCCCGGACCGACTGGCGGGCGAGCCTGGAACGCAAGGCGACCACCCGACAGCCGATCATCCCGCTGTGGCTGCGCTCCCGCTCCGAGGCCGTCGAGACCATCCGCTGGGCGAGCCTCCACTACCTGCACGTCGCCTGCTACCAGACCCTCCGCGCCCCGCTCTACGCCGGACGGCTGACCGTCCGCGCCCCGCGCGGCTTCGTCCGCCTCGTGAACGGCATGGCGCGGTGGACGTTCGACCTGGAGGGCGAGCCCGCACGCGTGGCGGCCGTCCGCAAATCCGACTACGAGGGGTACCTGAAGCTGAGCAGGCAACGAGACTCACGTGTTCGGCTGCGGGTCTGGATCACCGGGACGATCCTGATCGCGCTGCTGGTCCTGGCCATCGTCGCGGCCAACGAGCCGTCCGCCGCCCGCTGGGGAGCGCTCGCCGTGACCATGGCCGTGCTGGGCCTCCTCGGCAAGCCCGCCGACCGGCCGCTCATCAACCGGGCCGTCATGGCGTCCGAGGTGGAGAAGCTGACCAGTGACATCGTGGTCCGCGCGCTGAGCGTGCTCGGCATCGCCGGCATCACGCAGGCCCTGTCGAAGAACCCCAAGGAGGCCATCCGTTTCGTCGCCCCGATCACCCGCGACGGCCCCGGCTGGCGCGCCGACATCGACCTGCCGTACGGCGTGACCGTGGCCGACGTGCTGGACAGGCGGAAGCAACTGTCCGGCGCATTGCGCCGCCCGCTCGGCTGCATCTGGCCGGAGGGCGACCCGTCCGTCCACGAGGGACGGCTGATCCTGTGGGTGGGCGACAAGGACCTGTCCAAGACCATCGTGCGATCCCCGCTCAAGCGGGCCGGCTCGCACGACGTGTTCAAGGGCATCCCCTTCGGCAACGACCCGCGCGGACGCCTGGTCACCGTGCCGCTCATCCAGCACAACGTGCTGATCGGCTCCCAGCCCGGCCAGGGCAAGACCTCGTCCATCCGCGAGCTGGCCGCCGGAATCGTGCTCGATCCCACGGTCGAGGCGTGGTTCCACGAGCTCAAGGGCACCGGCGACCTGGACCCGTACGACAAGGTCTGCCACCGCTACGTCTCCGGCATCGAGGACGAGGCCATCGCCTACGCCGCCGACTCCCTGACCCTGCTGCGCAAGGAGGTCATGCGCCGCTCGGCCGCGCTCAAGGCCCTGCCCGCGGACCTGTGCCCGGACAAGCGCGTCACCCGGCAGATCGCCGACAAGCGCTCACTGGGCCTGCATCCGCTGGTCTGCATCATCGACGAGTGCCAGAACCTGTTCGCCCACCCCGAGTACGGCGACAGGGCAGGCGATGACGCCGAGTTCATCATCAAGCTCGGCCGCGCCCTGGGCGTCGTCCTGATCCTGGCCACCCAGCGCCCGGACCGCGACAGCCTGCCCACCGGCATCTCCGCGAACGTCTCCATCCGCTTCTGCCTGCGGGTGGCCGGCCAGCTTGAGAACGACATGATCCTCGGCACCTCGGCCTACAAGAACGGCATCCGCGCCACCGTCTTCGTCCCGGAGAAGGACGCGGGCACCGGCTACCTGGTCGGCGCGACACCGATGCCCAAGGTCGTCAAGGCCGCCTACCTCAACACCCCGGAAACCCAGCTCATCGCCGACCGCGCCTACGCACTGCGCAAGACGGCAGGCACGCTCACCGGCTACGCCCTCGGCGAGACGCCCGAGCCGGCCGCGCCGACCTTCGACCTGCTGGCCGACATCCTCGCTGTGGTCCCGTCGTCCGAGGCCAAGGTCTGGAACGAGGTCGTCGTGGATCGCCTGGCCGAACTCCGGCCCGACATCTACGGCGCATGGGCGGCCCTGGAAGGCGGGGCGAAGACCGCCCAGCTCACCACCGCGCTCAAGCCGTACGGCGTCCGCACCATGCAGGTGTGGGGCAGCCCGGAGGGCGGCGGCAAGGGTGCCAACCGCATCGGCATCGCCCGCGACGACCTCACCACGGCCATCACCCTGCGTGACAAGGGCAAGGCGTCGTAGCTCGCCCGATCGCCTCTAGACCTAGAGGCGCATCCCTCTAGGTCTAGAGGCTCCCCTAGAGCCCGAAACCGTGTTCTATCTGGGCTCTAGCACCTAGAGCCTGACCAGCGGAAACCCTGAAATCGGCCCCGGAGGCCCTCATGGCCAGCGTCATCACCCTTCTAGCAGCCTGCCTACCTTTCGTCACTCTCAGCTACATCGTCGTGTGCCTGGCGTCGCCCTGGGGCCGCTGCACCCGATGCCGTCCCGGCGGCAAGAACCGCACCTGCCGCGCCTGCGAGGGCACCGGCAAGCGCCCGCGCCTCGGCTGGCAACTCTACTTCTACGCCCGCCGCCTCCACCGCGACGGCAACCACTGATGCCACCCACCTGCTCCTCTCAGGAGACCCACATGCGCGACCTCACCCGCTACGCCTTGGCCGCCGCCGCCCGCGGCTGGCACGTCTTCCCGCTCACCTCGTACGGCAAGCGCCCGCTGCCCGGCTTCACCGCCTGGGAGCAGCACGCCACCACCGACACCGCCCTCATCCGCCACATGTGGGCCCGCGGCCCGTTCAACATCGGCATCGCCTGCGGCCCGTCCGGTCTGGTGGTGCTCGACCTGGACGTACCAAAGCCCGACGAGCACCCGCCATCCAACTGGGCGCGCCCCGGCATCAACGACGGCGCCGACGTCCTGGCCTCGCTCTGCGAGCAGGCCGGCCAACCGCTGCCACTGGAGACCTTCACGGTCCGCACCCGACGCGGCGGCACCCACCTCTACTTCACCACCCCGGCCGACACCGACCTCCGGAACACCGCCGGCAGGCTCGGCTGGAAGATCGACACCCGAGCTCACGGCGGCTACGTCGTCGCCCCCGGCAGCCACGTCACCCAACGGGACGGCAGCGGCTCCTACGACGTCCTGCACGACCCAACTCCGGCCACGCTTCCAGCCTGGCTGACCGAGCGTCTCAGTCCTCCCCCGCCGCCCACGTCCAGCGCGTCTGCGGGGGCAGTGCTGGCCGCCTGCGGCGGGGACCGGGCAGCCGGGTACGCCCTGGCGGCACTGCGCGGCGAGGTCGAACGAGTCCTGGACGCCGTCCCCGGCATCCGCAACGACACCCTCAACCTAGCGGCATTCGCTCTGGGCCAGCTCATCGCGGCCAGCCTGCTCCCACGCAACCTCGCCGAGGCGTGCCTGCACAACGCAGCCGAGGCCATCGGGCTCGACTTCCGCGAGGCGTTCAACACCATCCGCTCCGGGCTCGACAGCGGCCTACGCCGTCCAAGGAGGGCAGCCGCTTGACCACCAACGGACGCCCCACCGCCGAAACCATCCTGAGCAACCTCGGTGCCGCAAAGCAGCTCAGCGAACTGCACAATGCACCCGCGGCTTGGGAGCCGCCCGCGCCACTCGGCCAGCGCGGCGACCTCCCGACCTTCCCAGTACACGCCCTTCCCGGCTGGGTCGCCGACCACGTCAGCGCCGTAGCAGAGGAGACACAGACACCGCTCGACCTGGCAGGCTGCGTCGCCCTGGCCGCGCTGTCCACCGCGGCCGGCGGACGGGCAGTGGTCAACGTCCGCGGCTCATGGGTCGAGCCGGTGAACCTGTTCGTCCTGGTCGCCATGCCACCCGGGTCACGCAAGTCCGCCGTGTTCCGCGCCATGACGAGCCCGCTCGTCCAAGCGGAACGTGCCCTGCTCAGCCGTATCGGTCCGCAGATCACCGAGGCTGAAGTCGCGCGTCGCCTGGCCGAGGACCTCGCCGAGAAGGCCGCCCGCGCGGCCAGCTCGGCACGCGGCGAATCCGCCGCCGAGGCGATCGCGGAGGCCCAGAGCGCAGCCCTGGCCGTGGAAGAGATCAAGATCCCGGTCAAGCCACGGCTGATGGCCGACGACGTCACGCCCGAGTCCGCCTCCACCATCCTCGTGGAGCAGGGCGGACGTCTCGCCGTCCTGTCCGCCGAGGGCGGCATCTTCGCCACCCTCGCCGGCCGCTACTCCGGCACACCCAACCTGGACCTGTTCCTCAAAGGCCACGCCGGAGACCCACTCATCATCGACCGCCGAGGCCGCAGCGAACGCGTCGACCAAGCCGTCCTGACCATGGGCCTGGCCGTCCAACCCGAGATCGTCTCCGACATCGCCACCATGCCCGGCTTCCGCGGCAAGGGCCTACTCGGCCGCATCCTCTACAGCCTCCCGAAAAGCAACGTCGGCTACCGCAACGTCGACGCACCCACCGTCCCGGACCACATCGCCGCCCGCTACGACGCCAACCTGCAACGCCTCACCATCGACATGCACGACTGGCACGACCCCGCCCAACTCGTCCTGTCACCAGAAGCTGCCGAGATCTTCACCGAACACCGCCGAAGCACCGAACGCCGTCTGCGCCCGGACTCCGGCGACCTCGGCCACATCACCGACTGGGCAGGCAAGTTCGACGGCGCCGTCATGCGCATCGCTGGCCTCATCCACCTGGCCGGCCGCGTCGAAGACGGCTGGCGCCACCCAATCACCGCCGACACCGTCAACGCCGCCATCACCATCGGCCAGTACTTCATCGCCCACGCCCTGGCCACCTTCGACGCCATGGGCGCCGACCCCGACCTCGAAGCCGCCCGCGTCGTGCACGCCTGGCTGCAGCGCACCAACCCGCAGCGCTTCACCGTCCGCGAAGCCTTCACCGCCCTACCACGCAACCGCTTCCGCAAGGTCGCCGAGCTGGAGACTCCGCTCGACCTTCTGGAGCAGCTCGGCTGGATCCGCCGCGAGCCCGAACCACCCAGGACGGGCCCCGGCCGCCGCCCATCACCGGCCTACGCCGTCCACCCAAGCCTCCACCAGCAAGCAGCTTGAGAAGGAACCGCCCTTGAAGACAACAACCCGCACCGACGAAAAGCTCACCGTCGCCGAGGTCTGCGCCGAACTCAAGATCGCCCGCTCCACCTTCTACGACTGGCGCGCCAAGAAGCAGGGCCCCCGCTGCATCACCCTCGCCAACCGCGAACTACGCATCCGCCGCTCCGAACTCGACCGCTGGCTCACCGAACGAGAGGACGCCGCCTGATGGGGAAGACCACCTTCAGCGTCCGCTTCTGGGCGATCAAGACATACAAGGGCACCAGGGTCACCACCCACACCGTCCGCTGGATCGTGGACGGTCGCGAGTGGAAGGAGCCCTTCCGCACCCTGGCCCACGCCGAGAGCTTCCGCGCCCAACTCATGACCGCCGCCCGGCAAGGCGAGGCGTTCAGCGTCGCCACAGGACGCCCCATCTCCTGGCAGCGCGAAGAGACCGCTCTCACGTGGTTCACCTTCACGCTCTCCTACGTCGAAGCCAAGTGGCGTTACGCCGCACCGAACCACCGCCGAGGCATCGCCGAGGCCCTCACCGACGCCACAGAGGCCCTCCTGACCAAGCAGAACGGCGGACCAGATACCGACACCCAACGCGCCGCCCTCCGCTGGGCCTACAGCGAGCGCCTACGGGGCGCCGCAGAGCCGCCGGCCGAGCTGGCAGCGACACTGCGCTGGCTCGAAGCCAACACAGTGCCCATGACAGCCTTCGAGGAACCGGGCAAGGGCGCCCTCCTCACACGCGGCATGCTCGACCGGATCAGCCAGACGAGAGACGGTCAGACCGCTGCCGCCAACACGGCGAACCGCAAGCGCATGAGCCTGAACAACGCCATGGAGTACGCCGTAGAGATCGGCACTCTGTCCTCCAACCCACTCAAGGCAGTGAAGTGGACGAAGCCGCGCACACTCACCAGCGTTGACCCACGAGTCGTGATCAACGTCGAACAGGCCCGACGCTTCCTAGCTGCCGTCCATCGCCAAGGCGCACGAGGCCAGCGCATGAAGGCGTTCTTCGGCTGCATGTACTTCGCCGCCCTCCGGCCGGAAGAGGTAGTCGACCTACGCCAGGAGCACCTCGTCAGCCTTCCGGAGGAGGGCTGGGGCGAGATGCGCCTCACTCACGCCGAACCGCGCGCCGGCAGCCGCTGGACCAACAGCGGCAAGGTTCGCGAGCGCCGCTCACTCAAGCACCGAGCAGACGGCGAGACCCGCGCCGTACCCATCCACCCAGAACTCGGCGCGATGCTCCGTGAGCACATCCGCGAGTTCGGCACCGGCCCCGACAACCGCATTTTCATCGGTCCTCGAGGCGGCCTCATGACGGATCGTGCCTACCTGAAAGTCTTCCACGAGGCACGCACTAACGCATTCGCCCCGGCAGAGGCCATGTCGCCTCTCATGCTTGTCCCCTACGACCTACGCCACGCATGCGTGTCCACCTGGCTCAACGCAGGCGTTCCCGCGCCTCAAGTTGCTGAATGGGCTGGCCACAGCGTCAACGTCTTGCTACGCGTCTACGCCAAGTGCATCCACGGCCAGCAGGGCGAAGCAATGCGACGCATATGGGACGCCACCAAGTGACCGCTGTGTTGCGCCGACAAGTTGTGTTCATACGTTCTGGACAGGGCCACACACATCGTTGGAGACTTGATCTATGCCCGCAGCAACCGTGGCAGCGAACAGTACACCGCCATTTCATCAGACAAGATCACTCGGTTTCTTGATTCCCAATCCTCGATCAACTAACACAAGTACACCACTTTTCCCGGCGTCTGCCCAGACGTCGCGCCGCCCATAAGCAACCGAATCCTGGAACCAGGGTCCCGGGAAATTGGCGTGGCCGCACTCAATGATTTGAACTTGGCACTAGCACGTCAGCGACGCTGTGCAACGATTCGATTAGTCGACGCACCGTTACACGGTCGGCATCCCGTTTCGGCATCGCGGCCAAAACAATGAGGAGGAATCATGCATTGGTGCGAGTCTGGCCCAGATGAGCCAGCACGCGTCTCTACGGATCCACGATGAAGGATGAGCGCCTCAGAACTGACGACGATTTCGCCCAAGCTCGCTTCGTCATGCAGGCCGCCCTCAGCCAGAGCGCACAAGCACCCGCGATACGTCACCCCAACGGATTCACGAAAATTCCATTGCCAGCGAGCGCCGACAAAAAGCGGTTATTTCTTCACGTATGGGAGAATTCTGCATCGGATTCACAGATACACGATCACCGCTGGGGATTTACTTCGATTGTTCTAGCAGGCCGTCTTGTTAACACCACATATAATCTCGAACCCTGCGTGAGCGGCATGAGCGATATGCGCGGCGCTCACATAGCAACATACAGTTCAGACGGCGCCACCTTCGCGCTTGAGCCCGCCGGCGGCTCCGCTGTAGTGCCGGTCGTGCGGGCTCGTGTGACCTTGAGCCGCGGCGAGCAATACTCACAGGAACCGACGGAACTGCACAGAGTAGCCGCAGCGGCCGGAACGGTGACCTTCGTGGCACGGGATAGGCATGTCAAGCCCGTCGCCCGGGTGCTGATTGCGAGGGACGGCGGCCCATCCCGAGAGGACTTCACGCGTGTTGCACCCGCAGAGCGTGACGCTTTGATCCGATCCGTGCTACAGCAGATCACGTGAATGCGCGATTGCCGGTGGTCATACGAGCTGCGGCCGGGATGGTGAAGAAGCTGGGCCGGCGCGACATGCCGGCTCTAGCACGCTGCGATGTCGTGCTAGTAGTGCCCGTCGTTATCCCTTCGGGGCCAAAGGAACCGTTTGAGGCGGGGCCTCTAGCCTTACGCTGGCGGATCGGCCGTCGCGACGAACTCGCCGCGACGGCGGAAAGTCGTCGATCATATACCTCCGATGGACTGTTGCCACTCCTCTGGGCAAACACTGTGCGCTGGCATCATGAAGTCAGCGACTTGGCCATGCCGAAGACCGACTTCGTGCTTTCCGGAGTGGAAGTCGTTCGACTCACGCCAGACGCGCTCAGAGCAGCAGGCAGAGTCGACAGCCAAAAAGCGAACGGTGTCGCGTTGCTACACGGCACCTTGCCTGTTCAGAATGGCGAGAGGGTTCCAAGGGCGCTGCACAGAACCTGTAACATCGATCCGAGTCATGGACGAGCGCAGCGAGAATGGATTAGTCGTCAACTGCCCGAAGGGACTACCGTCTCTGCCTCGACGCGTGAAGCTCTCGCATGCACCCTGATCACTGCAGCTAATCGGCTGCCACGACTTTTCCCTCGACAGGAATACGCCGATTGGCAACTTGAGGAACAGTGGCTCTGGAGTCTCTACTACTCCGCCCGCTATCTGCCGGACGCCGAGAATATCGACGACCTCCGCGCCTTGCGCATTCGCATGTCGTCGAAAGTTCGTGGCATCGTTTCTCATAGAGGTCTATCACTGGTCGGTACTACCCGGGACCCGGGCCGTGACACACCCACCAACTTCTACGACGGGACTACCTACCACTTGCGCACCCTCTACGCTGATGCCGTCGCGCTCGCATGCTTGCAGCGGATCTTTCTTGAGGCGATCGGTGGTGCGGTAGCTAGGACCGGGCGTCATGAACCCAAGCGCGACGAGGTCGCCCGCCTGGAACGGGACCTTCTCAGCTTTCGCCGTACTTATTGGTCTGCCCATTTTGGCCGACGAGAAGCCATTGACGTGATTTTGGCTGCCTGCCAGGATCAATTCGGGCTGCAAGCGGAAATGGATCGGCTGACACGGGATCTCGGAGAGTTCTCCCGCCAAGTCCAGGCCGCAGCGAGCGAGACTACCAATGCGATCCTAGGATTGCTTACAGCCGTGGGCCTTCCCATCACGGTTGGGATTGCTATGTGGCAAGGGCTGGCCGACAACGACTACCCGTCACTGTGGAAAACGGTTGCACTGTCGGGGGTTTTCTCGCTGGGACTCGTCCTGGTATTCCCCGGGCTCAAGAGACTGCTTTCAAGCATCTTCTCGTGGAGACGGCGATGAGAACGTTCGAGAGTCCACCGCGGCAGGCACCCGGCTTCCCTCCTGGATGTGCAGACGCTGGTGATGTGCTAGCGGGGGTAGAGGGCTCAGCAGTAACAGTAGTTGTGGTCACTACTGCCCTGCGAAATATGATCGAGGCACAGGGCGATCACATCCGTGGCCTGGAACTCGTGCGCTCCGAGCTGGCCCAATTCGCCACCACTCTTCCGTCGGCCTGGCGAGCCGGGTTTTACGGAAAGGACCTGATCGCCGTCCACCCTGGGGCCAAGCCCAGCATGGCCATGGCCATAGACGAAACCCTGCCTGCCGACTCACGCACCCGGATGGGATGGTCTTGGACCACCGTCGCGCTCTCCGGGTCTCCGAGTCGCCGGATCTCCACCTTGCTGGCCGCCTGCTATCGCGCTGGTGTTGCCGCGCGGGTGCGGCGCAACTATTCAGGCTTGCAAGCTAGTGAGGCTCAGCAGAGCCTTGAGGAGTGGCGCGCCCAACGGCCGAATCCATGTGAACGCGAGGTCGCGTCGATGCTCGCAGCGGTGCTGGTCAGGCCCTACGGCACCCAGGAGGTAGCAGTCGGCGACGGGGATGATCCCCGCTGGCCAGGAGTTCGGCGGGGCGACCGAATCGGGGAGCTTGCTAGCGCGCCGGAAATGCCGTTCTACGTGATCACTGATGTCCATGGCGTTGAGTGGGGGCTGAAGAAGGAATCAGCACCGACTGTCGGGACGAATGCGACAACTTCAGCCGAAGGCAACGCCACACGACTGTTACCCGTGGCACGCGCATGGCTCGCAGCCGAGCGAAGCACAGCCATGATGTTGGACGCGGCGTACAACGACCGCTTGGATCGTGAGCAATCCCTAGCTGTCCACCTCCGCTCTCTCAGTTGTCAGCCAGGAATGCTTTTCGGGACGTTGGGCGACGGCCTCGAAGGGATGGTGCCATCCAAGGATTACTTCAGGACGATCTTGACAGCTACGAATGCCTCCAACGAAGGGCGGCTTCGCAGTGGAGCAGGAGCAGCGAGGGCACAGAAAGCCGATGCGGCAGGTCGGGACGTTGCGCGACGACAGGCTGAGTTCAGCCTCCACGTGACGAAACTGCTCACGCCAGAGGACACACCCTTCGCAGAGTTGCACGTATTCGGAGAACCCCTGCCAGCCCGCGAAAGCCGAATCGTCCTCGATCGGTTACTGCACCTGCGTGATCACCCCAGTCACCACTGGCATCACGCTCGCCGCCACGCGGACCACTGGCTACGACACCTTCCTCCCGCGTCTCACCGCGAGTTCATCGACGCGCTTGGGACACCTCTCCACCGCCACGAGGCGGAGTCCCAATGGAGCGACGCGCCCTGATAAGAGAGGACAGGATCCCAGAAGTGCGTCAGGCGAGCCGCTGCGGTGCTCAGGGCGCCAAAGGAGGACCTCGACTGGAACGAGTGCGCGTCCCAATGGTCCAGCCACTCTACGGGTGGCTCTGGGAGTGTGGTTGGAATCGTCCGACCCATATGCGAAAACTCGATCTCGACGTCATCCCTCAACACCGACGTATCCAGTTGCGCGGCGGCGGGACTCGATGCCGCCACGAGAAAATCCCACAGGTCCGACCAACGAGTATTCACCCGGTTGTCGCTACGCCGCTTGGTATAGCGGAGCAGCTTCTGCGCTAGGCACCTGCTGAGAGTCGCCGCAGGGGCACACGTTGTGGACGTCGGGAACGTTATGGGTATCACCCGTGTGTCAGCGAGTGCGCCTTCCTCCGGGACCGTCAGGACATCTACGGTGATGAAGGCCACTACTGGGTCGCGCCCCACTCCTAGCAGTACTCGGTACACCTGCGGCTTTGCTCTTGGGTCGCTGAACCGCATGGTCTCAGACCCGAGGATGTCCACTGGACCACCCTCGTCATCCATCAGTGACACGGTGTGACGGAGGAGGGCATCAGCAGCGGGTGCTGCGATGCTGACGTCGAGGTCACGAGGAAGTCTGGCAGTCGGCCCAACATGCGCTAGGAGGGCGGCGGCGCCCTTGACATGCCAAAGACCGGAAGGCAGCGCATTCGTCAGGCCCTCAATAGCGGACGCATATGCCCGGATGGATGTCCGGCTGATGAGCGGAAGGACCTCGTAATCGTGCTCGCCCCAGGCGGCCGTCTCGGCGGGATACATCACAGCAGAGTTTCCACGCTAGGCAGATCAGCCCCCCGTCCGCTCAACCACCCACTATCCCGTGCCCATGAGGACAGACGCTTCGTAGGCGCGGGCGTGATCCGGTCCTGCTCAAGTGAGGCCCGCCATGCCAGTGCACGTACGGCTACCACATCGGAGTTCGCTGCGTCTTGGACTGTTCGTTCGGGCAAGGTCACGAGAAGGGCCGGATGACGTATCGCCAAGGCAAGCAGTCGTGCCTGAGGCCACGGTGCTGGCTCTCGTTCCAGCCACTGATGGAAGATTTCCATCCCCTTCGTCGTCTCCGCGAAGTGGTCTAGGTAGTGGATCGCACGCGGAAGCAGGTAAGGATGCGCGCCTGTTATCGCGACAAGATCTCTCAGGGCGATGGCGTCTCCCAAGGGGCCAAGCCGGGACAGCGCATAGCGCGCCGCCCGTACGTCATCGTGTTCAACGGCGAGACGCCAAACCTCCGCAGGCTGACCAGCAACGTTTCTGGCGGGGCCGGCCAGCGGCCATGCTGCCGACCGGATGCCTGTCTTGGCATCGGAAAGTCTGAGCCCCTGGTTAGCCAGTTCCTCGGCGATGAGTTGACGAACTTGCTGGGCTTCGTCGTCGTCGGTGACGAACACGTGGATGTCGTCCGACCAGCGAACCCATCGAGGCCCTACAGCTCTTTCAAGTGCCGCATCAAGCGGCTCGAGTACGGTGCCACAGAGTCGGTTAGCCCAGATATGGCCTCGCAGGCAACATCTGCCGGCGACAGCGTGAAGGGCGGTGAGTTCCTTGGCAAGCGCCGAAGTCATCCACGGCTGCCGCACCAAGATCTCCAGAGACACCGAGGCGGAGAACCGATGCACATCGGCGTACAGCACAAGCGGGTAACGGTCGTCTGTGGACAACTCTCGAAGACGCGCGGCGCGCTTCCAGTAGCCGGCGTGGTAGTCCGAGTAGCTAGAGCGATAGCTGAAGACGCCTGGGGGCGGCAGGTGACCCGTGAGTGCCTCGTCCACGAGCCAGTGCAGGCGAGCACGCAGCATCACGTCGATGATTGCGAGTCGCTCCGAGTGCATGGCCATCTGCACCGTGATCTCGTCCGCCTCAACAGGGCTGGCGGAGGGCGTAGAGCCTTCACCCAGTGCACCTACGGCGTCTACGGCACCGATGGCATCAGGTACCCAATCCGTCAAGAGGTCGGCCACAAAGCCGCGTGCCAAAGCACCATGCCGCTGGTCGGTCACGCCCCACCTACTCCGACGCCTTCGATCGCCACTCATTCCATACGCCAGCTCAGCGAGGTGAGGAGGCAAGGGGGAGGCCGGCCGCTCACCCAGTTCCTCCTCCCTACTCGCGTCGGATCCGTGCCTAGAACTTGGCCGCGTATTAGCCGTGGCTGCCCGCTAAGTACCGGTGACCGTCGTAGACGGTCGGACACAACGCGAGAGGCCCGTCACCGCGTTTCCGCTGGTGACGGGCCTCTTCCCGCTGGTGTGGCAGGTGCAAGGTTCGAACTTGCGTAGGCTGAGCCGACGGTTTTACAGACCGCTCCCTTTGGCCACTCGGGCAACCTGCCGTGCCATCCGCTCTCGCGGCGACAGACAGAAGAATAGCGGACTTCCGAGGTGTACGTGACACCAGTTTGTCCCCAGCCGGATCGTGGTCACCGGCTGCGCCGGAACAGCAGGCGCCCCATCCCGCGTGCGTGCTGGTCGAAGCCTGCCGCGTCGTTGGTTCTGGGGAAGGGTTCGTCCGGGACGGGTACGTCGAGGAAGTCGCATAGTGGCTGCCAGCCCTGGGCGACTTCGAACACCAGCAGGCGGTCCTGGGGGATGGTGGCTTTGACCTCCTCCACGTGTTCGGTGAAGATCTTTAGGGCCAGTTCCGTGTCGGGGGTGGCGCCGCCGAAGACGCGTTCGCTCACGACCAGGCGGGTCATCCGGATGAATGCCGCGAAGTCCGTGTCGAGGAGGCGGGAGAGCGTGGCCATCGTCCGGCCCGACCAGGTGCGGGCGCGGGCCGACTGTTTGAAGATGGTGGCGTTCATGCTGGCCAGCCAGCGTTCCGGGTCGCGGACGGTGAGGATGACCTTGGCGTCGGTGTAGTGGTGGGCAAGTTCGCGCCAGTACGCGGCGGCCGGCCAGTCGACGCAGGAGTCGTACCCCGACATGAGGGTTTCCCAGGTGACCGGACGGCCTTCGGCGAGGTCCAGCCAGCGGCGGATGTGGACGGGATTCTGGAGCACCTCCGTCATGTGATGACATGGGCCGAAGCCCAGACGTTCCAGCGCGGTCTTCGTGGACAACGTTCCGGTACGGCCGAAGCCGGCTCCGATGACTCGCATGATCCCTACCAATACGATCGGAAACTGCGAAATGTGGGCCCACAGGCATGATCCGTCGCCAAGGGCCCGGCATCAAGGCGCCTCACGCCCACGTGGACTGCACGGCGCGCCGATGCTGGCTAGGCTCGTTCGCTGGGTCCGCGCATTTGGCGTACGACGGAGCGGTTTCGCGTACGGCGGAGAGGCGGGACCCCGAATAACGCTTTCACAGCCGAGAGGATGGGTGTTTTGGCCGATTCATCTTTCGACATCGTCAGCAAGATCGACCGCCAGGAGGTCGACAACGCGCTGAACCAGACGGTCAAGGAGATCGGACACCGCTTCGACTTCAAGGGCACCGGGGCGAGCATCAGCTGGACCGGTGACAACATCGAGATCAAGGCGAACAGCGAGGAGCGCGCTAATGCCGCACTCGACGTGTTCAAGGAGAAGGTGGTCAAGCGCGGGCTCTCGCTGAAGACCCTCGACGCGGGCGAGCCCAGGCTGTCGGGCAAGGAATACCGCATGCTGGTCACCCTCAAGGAGGGCATCGACCAGGAGAACGCCAAGAAGATCTCCAAGCTGATCCGCGACGAGGGCCCCAAGGGCATCAAGGCGCAGATCCAGGGCGAGGAGCTGCGGGTCAGCTCGAAGAAGAAGGACGATCTGCAGGACGTCATTTCTCTGCTCAAGGGCAAGGATCTGGACATCGCTCTGCAATTCGTGAACTACCGCTAACAGGTCGGCATCCGGGGCACATGGTGGCGTACGCGCCTTCTTGTGCCTCGGGCCTGCATTCTCGTTGGAACGGGCGAATCCGGCATCGTAAGCTCGACAACCGTGACGAAGATCCCCCTGCGCCGCTTCACGGCACGCGTCCTGCCCCTTGATGCGAAGGACCGGGTGCTGCTGCTGCACGGCTTTGATCCGCAACTGCCGGACGAGCCGTTCTGGTTCACCATCGGTGGCGCGGCGGAGGCCGGGGAGGAGCTTCGGCAGGCCGCCGCGCGCGAGCTGTACGAGGAGGTCGGGTTCCGGCGGGAGGTGGAGGAGTTCGCCGGGCCGTACGGGACGAGCACGATCGAGTTCTGCTGGTCCGATTATGCGATCACGCAGGACCAGACCTTCTTCGCGATCCGGGTGCACGACGCCGCCGTCTCGTTCGAGCACATGGAGCAGATCGAGAAGGAGACGACGACCGGGCATCGGTGGTGGAGCGCGGAGGAACTCGAGAACACCCAGGAGACCTTCTTCCCGGAGGACCTGCCCGCCATCCTGAGGAGGATCACTGCGGCCGGAGAGCTCGGGTAGCCCCGACGTCACTGGACGGCCCTGATCGCTGCAGCAGGACCGCCGAAGAGAAGAGCCCCGTTCAGGGGCTCACGGTCGATTTCGGAGGCGCTGACGCATTCAGCGCGGGCGTGTGCCCGTGGACTTCGTCCTGGCCGGGAAGGTCAGCGGCGGTAGCCGGCCATGCGCTCCAGCCTCGCCACCCGCTCCGACGTGGGCGGATGCGTCGAGAAGAGGCGGCCGAAGCCGGATCCGCTGAACGGGTTCGCGATCATCATGTGGGAAGCCGACGTGAGGCGGCTGTTCTCGGGAAGCGGCAGCCTGCGCGCACCCATCTCGATCTTCCGAAGGGCCGAGGCCAGGGCCAGCGGGTCGCCCGTCAGCCTCGCGCCCGACTCGTCGGCCTGGAACTCTCTGGTCCGGGAGATGGCCATCTGGACCATCCCGGCTGCCACCGGCCCGAGGATCATCATCAGCAGGGCGCCCACGAATCCGGGCCCCTCGTCGTCGTCGGAGCCACCGAAGAAGACGGCGACGTAGCTGAGCCACGTGATCATCGTGGCCAGCGCACCGGCCACGGACGAGACGAGGATGTCCCGGTTGTACACGTGGGACAGCTCGTGCCCGATCACGCCGCGCAGCTCGGACTCGTCGAGCAGCTGGGTCAGACCGTACGTGACGCACACGGCGGCCTTCCGTGGGCTGCGGCCGGTCGCGAAGGCGTTGGGCTGCACAGTCGGGGAGATGTACAGCCGCGGCATCGGCTGGCGCGCCTCGGTGGAGAGCTCGCGGACGATCCGGTAGAGCGTGGGGTGCTCGACCTCGCTGACCGGTCTGGCCCGCATGGCCGACAGCGCTATGCGGTCGGAGAAGAAGTAGGCGACGCCGTTGCTCAGCAGGGCCAGCACGAGCGCGATCTGCAGGCCGGTGCCACCCCCCAGCCACGCGCCCATCATGATGATGAACGCGGACAGACCTCCCAGGAGGATGGCGGTACGCAGACCGTTGTGGTGCAAGGTCTCCCCCCCTTCGTGGTCCGGGTTTCACCTCGTCCAACGACGACGACCCGGTCTATCGTTCCCCGGTGTGCTCAGCTGCGGGCGGAGCGCGACTTACCCCCGTGTCCGCCGGGGAGCAGGGCGGGTTGCGGCCCGGCTGCCCGCATGGGGACAGCCGGTGTCAGGACCCGCCTGCGGTCAGCTCGTGGCCGATAAGGACGTCAGGTCCAGGACGAGCTGCGGAGCGAGCGAGAAGAGGATCGCCACGGCCAGGGCCAGGCCGACGGCGAGCCACGCCGACGGGGACGAGCCCCGCAGGCGCGTCTCCCCGGGAGGGGCGAAGAGGCGGGCCGCCCAGGCTGCGTAGTAGTAGAGGCCGATCACGGTGTTGACGGCCATGACCAGCGCGAGCCAGCCGAGGCCGCCCTCGACGATCGTCCGGAACACGAAGACCTTGGCGAAGAGGCCGGCCAGCCCCGGCGGCAGCCCTGCCAGGCAGACCAGGCAGAAGGCCAGCGCGATGCCGGCCGCCGGGCTGCGGAGGACCAGGCCGCGATAGTCGTCGAGCTCGTTGCGCGGGGCGACCCTGGAGACGAGCATGACGACGGCGAAGGCCCCGAGGTTCATGGCCGCGTAGATGACCAGGTACGCGATGGATGTGCCGGTCGCGGCCTGGGACGTGGCCGCCGTGGCGACGATCGCCAGCGGAGCCAGGATGTAGCCGGACTGTGCGACCGAGGACCAGGCCAGCATGCGGACGGCCGACCGCTGACGCATGGCGAGCAGGTTGCCCACGGTCATGGTCAGCGCCGAGATGACCGCGATCACCGGCCCCCAGGTGGACGACTGGCCGGCCAGCCCGGTGACCAGGACCAGGATGAGCCCCGCGAACCCGGCCGCCTTGGAGATGACCGAGAGCAGGGCCGCCACCGGGACGGGCGCGCCCTGGTAGACGTCGGCCGCCCAGGAGTGGAACGGCACGGCTGCGATCTTGAACGCGAACCCGGCCGCCACGAGGACGACGCCCACCGTGACGACCGCGGGCAGCCCGTGGGCCGTCGCCAAGGCCGTGGAGTGCGTGCCCGCCGCCGCTCCCGGTGCCGGGATCCGGCCGCCCAGGACGGCCGCCAGGCGGGAGAGGTGGACCGCCCCGGAGACGCCGTACAGGAGGGAGACGCCGAACAGCATGACGGCCGTGGACACGACCGACACGACGAAGAGCTTGACCGCGGCCTCGGAGGCGCGGCCGTCGTAGCGTTTGAGCGCGGTGAGGGCGAACACCGGGAGCGAGACCAGTTCGAGTGCCACCACGAGCATGACCAGGTCGCGGGAGGCGGGCAGGGTCACCGCGCCGACGAGGGTGCACAGCAGCAGGAAGTACCACTCACCGGCAGGGATGCCGCCCCCGGCCAGCTCCGTCATCGACATCAGCACGACCACCAGGGCCGCGACGAGCACCAGCCCCGCAAAGGCCGTCGTGAACCGGTCGGCGACGAACGAGCAGAGCGTGCCCGCTCCCCCGGTCGCGAGATCCGGCGGCACGCAGAACGTCGCCCGGGACGTGCCGCCGACGGCCTGCGCGATCACGAACCCGAGTGCCACGACGACCCCCGCCAGGGTCACCAGCCCGAGCGCGGTGCGGGTGCGCGTCGCGGCAGGCAGGAACACGTCGAGCAGCAGCACGAGCCCGGCCACCACCGCCAGGGCCAGCGGCGGCGCGATCACGAAGTAGTCGATCTGCTGAGTCATGGCAGGGCTCCCAGCAGGGTCTGCGCCACCGGCGTGGTGAGTGAGAGCAGGAGACCGGGCCAGAGCCCGAAGAGCACGATCAGGACCACCAGCGGGGTCCACGCCGCCACTTCGTAGGAGCGGAGGTCATCGATGCGCTGCGTGGCGTTCCCGGCTTCGAGTGTCGCGGTCGCCGGCTGCCCGGCGAGCGACTCGTCCGAGCCGAGAGGCACTACGGGGCGTTCGTCCGGGGTCTCCCCCTCCGGCGGGGTCTCCCGCCGCCGCGCGGCTCCCGAAGGTCGGCCATGGGTGACGCGGGACAGCATGAGCACGAAGTACGCGGCCGTCAGGACCGCCCCCAGGCCGCCGATCACCATGTACGTGAGGAAGAGCGCACGTGGCAGGCCGCTCGCCGGCTGGAACGCCCCCAGCAGCGCCAGCATCTCCCCCCAGAACCCGGCCAGACCGGGCAAGCCGAGCGAGGCGATCGCGGCGAACGTGAGCACCGATCCCAGGCGCGGCATCGTGGCCAGGAGGCCGCCGCCGAGGCTCGGCATGTCGGCCGTGCGGTAGCGGTCCTTGATCGCGCCGGCCAGGAAGAACAGCAGGCCGGTGATCAGGCCGTGGGCGACGTTCGCGAACAGGGCGCCGTTGACGCCGACCGGGGTCAGGGTGGCGAAGCCGAGCAGGACGAAACCCATGTGGCCCACGGAGGAGTAGGCGATCATGCGTTTGAGGTCACGCTGGGCCAGGCAGGCAAGGGCACCGTAGACGATGCCGACCACGGCGAACGCCCCCAGCCACGGCGCCACCGCGGTCGCCCCTTCGGGGAGGACGGGGATGGCGATCCTGGCGAAGCCGTACGTGCCCATCTTCAGCAGCACTCCGGCCAGCAGCACCGAGCCGACGGTCGGGGCCTCGGTGTGGGCGTCGGGCAGCCAGGTGTGCAGGGGCCACATCGGCGTCTTGACCGCCAGGCCCACACCGATCGCCACGAACGCCAGGATCTGCACGGACCTGGACATTCCTGCGCCGTGGGCCGCCGCCAGCTCGGCCATGTCGAGCGTGCCGGTCCGCGCCCAGACGAGCAGCAGGCCGAGGAGCATCACGACCGAGCCGAGCAGCGTGTACAGGATGAACTTGACCGACGCCGCCCGGCGCCCGGCGCCACCCCAGATGCCGATCAGGAAGTACATCGGGATCAGCACGATCTCGAAGAAGACGAAGAAGAGCAGCAGGTCGAGGGCGAGGAACGTGCCGATCATGCCGACTTCGAGCACCAGCAGCGTGAACACGAGCGCCCTCGGCCTGTTCCCCAGGAACCGGCTCGGCGTGCGGGGCCGGCCCCAGGACAGGTAGCCGAAGCAGAGGAACGTCAGCAGCGCGGTGAGCACGATCAGCGGCAGGGAGATGCCGTCGACGCCCAGGTGGAAGCGGAGCCCCAGGCCGGGGATCCACGGCTGGTCGATCGCGAACTGCACGCTCGACGGCCGCCCGTGGTCGAACGTGGCCGCCATGACCAGGGCCAGTGCCAGCATGACCCCCGAGAGGATCAAGCCGTACGTGCTCAGGACCGGGCGGAGCGCGCCGGGGGCGAGGAGGAGCACGAGCGCGCCGAGCAGGGGCACGGCGAGCAATGTGACCGACAGCCAGCCCGTCATGTGAGCATCACCGCCCCCACCGCGATCAGGATCACGCCGGCGAGAACGCCGCTGACATAGAGCTGGACGTTGCCGTTCTGGGCCAGGCGCAGCCATCCGGACAGGCCGCGGGCGGTGCGGCCCGACCCGTGGACGGCGCCGTCCACGACCACGTCGTCCGTTCTGACGACCAGCCGGGCCAGGGCCGTGATCGGGCGGACGAACAGCGCCGCGTAGACGTCGTCCACGTAGAACGCGCGCTCGCAGGGCACCCGCAGAGGGCCCAGCAGGCGTGCCGGGTCGGTGACGGGATCGCCGCGCCAGACGGCGTAGACGACGCCGGCGCCGAGCAGGGCGAGCACGACGCTGATCGCGGCCACCCCCAGGTCGACGTGCGGCTGCCCCGCGAAGCCCAGCAGCAGGGCGGGGACCGCGAGGAGCACGACGGGCACGAGCATGGTCCTGGGAGCCTCGGTGACGTCGACGACGTGGGCCGTGCCGGGCTCGGGCTCGGGGAGCGCCACCACTCGCGGCGGCCCGAAGAACGTGCGGAGCCAGGCTCTGGTGGCGTACGCGCCGGTGACGGCGACGGTCGCGAGGGCGCAGCCGTACAGGAGGAGGGCGGCGGCGTCCGTCAGGCGGCCGCCGGCCAGCGCGCCGTCCATGGCCGCCAGGACGCCGTCCTTGCTGAAGAAGCCGCTGGCCGGCGGGAGGCCCATCAGAGCGGCGAACCCCACCGTCATCGTCACGAACGTGACCGGCAGCTCGCGGCGCAACCCGCCCATCTGGGTCATCAGGTTGGAGCCGACGTGGTGGATCACCACTCCCGCGCACAGGAACAGCAGCGCCTTGAACGCCCCGTGGGTCACCAGGTGGAAGATCGCCGCCCGGTCGGAGCCCGCGGCCAGGCCGCCGGCCATGTAGGCGAGCTGGCTGACCGTGGAGTAGGCGAGCACGCGTTTCAGGTCGTCCTGGGCGAACGCGGCCAGTGCGGCGCCCAGCATGCCGATCGCCGCGATGACGGCCAGGACGTCGAGCGTGGGACGGGCGGCGAGGAAGGCGGGAAAGAGCCTGGCCACGATGAAGATGCCGGCGGCGACCATGGTGGCGGCGTGGATCAGCGCGCTGATCGGGGTCGGGCCGGCCATGGCGTCCGGGAGCCAGGTGTGCAGCGGCACCTGGGCGCTCTTGCCGGCGACGCCGCACAGCAGCAGCATGGTGGCCGTCGTGAGGGTGGCCGCGGACATGTCGGGGACCTTCGCCAGCACGTCGGCGACGCGGAAGCTGCCCGCCGCCGTGCCGAGGACGAAGATGCCGAACAGGAAGCCGACGTCGCCGAGCCGGGTGACGAGGAACGCCTTGACCGCCGCGCGCGAATTGCCCCGGTCTTCCCACCAGTGACCGATGAGGAGGTAGGAGCACAGGCCCATGATCTCCCAGCCCACGTAGAGGACCAGGAGGTCGCCCGCGTAGACCACCAGGAGCATGGCACTGGTGAACAGGCTGATGAACGCGCTGTAGGAGGGGTAGCGGGGATCGTCTTTGAGATAGCCGACCGAGTAGACATGCACCGCCAGCGCCACCAGCGTCACGAGGACGCCGAGGACGGCCGACAGGTCGTCGGCCAGGAGGGTCAGCGAGATCGGGACGCCGCCGGTGACGATCGAGCCGTACGTGCGGCCCACGGGCTCCGAGGGGGCGCCGCCTTCGAGGAACGTGAAGCCAGGCCCCCAGGCCAACCAGAGAGCCAGGACGGCCGACACCGCGGTCGGGATGACGGCGATCCAGGCGGCTCGGATGTTGGCGCGTTCGCCGGCGGTCTTCTCGGCGGCCGCGAGCCGCGCTCTGCCCGGTGGTTGTTTTTGGACTGCGGGGCGGCCGTGCGGCCAGCGGGAGAGCAGCAGGCCGGTGGCCGCCGCGATGGCGGGCAGCAACACGGCCAGCAGCGGGAACGTCGTCACAGCTCGCCCCCTCGCCGGGCGCGGTGGTCCTCAGAGGGGGGCCGGCCTGGGCCGGCCGGCGAGGCCGGGTGGTGGTCGTTGGGAGAGGGCGGGGTGGTGTCGGCGGCCTGGCCGGAGGGGCCGGCGGTCGGGCGGGCGCCGCTCGGGACCAGGTCAGGGCGTTCGTCGGCGGGCTCGGACAGGTCGCGGAGATGGTCGAGGTCGACGGTGCGCCGGTTGCGGTAGAGGGCCAGGACGATCGCCAGGCCGAGGCCGACCTCGGCGGCGGCGATGACGATGACGAAGAGGGTGAGCACCTGACCGCTGTGCAGGCGGTCGCGCAGCCACACGTCGAACGCCACCAGATTGAGGTTGACGGCGTTGAGCATCAGCTCGACCGACATCAGCACGAGGATCGTGTTGCGTCTGGCGAGCACCCCGTAGACGCCCACGGAGAACAGCAGCGCGGAGACGACCGCCGGGTAGACGATGTGCACTAGTGACCCCCGGTCTGATCGGGCGGCGAGCCGGGAATGTCCGTACGGGACAGCACGATGGCTCCGATCAATGCGGCGAGCAGCAGCACGGACAGCGCCTCGAACGGCAGCACCCAGGTGGCGAAGATGCTGGCGCCCAGCTCCTTCGCCGCCCCCTGGCCCGGTGTGAGCGGGGTGTACGCCGTGCGGAACCCGTCGACCACGACCGTGACCAGGACCGCAGCGGTCGCCACCGCCACCAGGGCGGCCACCGGCCGGTTGCCGCTGTCGAGGTCGGCGGAACGGCCGATCGGGGCACGGGTGAGCATGATGCCGAACAGCATCAGGACCACCACCGCGCCCACGTAGATGAGCACCTGGACCCAGGCCACGAACTCGGCCGTCAGCACCAGGTAGCCGCCCGCGAGCGCGCCGAAGGAGACCACGAGCCACAGGGCGGCGTGGACGAGTTGCCGGGTCGTGACGACGAGCAGCGCCGATCCAACCGCTACCGCTCCCAGCAGCAAGAAGACGATCTCTTGCCCGGTGGGTGACAGGTAGGAGGGCACCGCCTCGGTCACGACTCCTCCTCGGACTCCTCTGGGTCGTCAGGGCCGAGCCGCCCCGGCGGTCGGATGGACCTCGGGTCCGCCATCCGGCGCCTGCGGGGGCTCGCGGAAGAAGTCTGCTCGTCCGGGCCGGGCTCCGGAGACGGTTCGCCCGCGCCTGTGGAAAACCCGTCCGAGGGCGGCTCGCCTGTGGATGAAGGCGGCGGGCGCTCGTCCGAGGCTTGGCCGCCCTGGTCCCCTGTGGGCGGGCGGTTCGGCTCCTCGCCTGCCGGAGCGGCGGCGTCGCCGTCATGGACGCGCGTCGCATCGCCCTCCGCCGCGGGGGGAACCTCGCCTTCCGTCACGTCCGACGGGTTTGCCTGTGTTGGCGGTTTCGGCGTCTTTGTCGCGGACGGACGAGTGTCTTCCGGTTCCTGGCCCTGTGCAGGGGCGGGAGTTGTGGAGGACGGTTCGGCCGGCTGCGGACCGGGCGGGAGAGCGCCTGGCGGACGGATGCCTCGTACGTTGGACATGGGCCTGCGCGTACGCTCGCGGCGGCCCGCAGCGGACGGCGGCGCGGCAGGACCTTCGCCGGGGGCGGCTTCGGGAGCTTCCGCGGCGCCGGCCTTCTCACGCGCCTGTTCTTCCTGGTCGGCACCGGCGCGCTCTTCGACGTCCCCGGCCGACGGGCCCGCGTCGATGCGCCCCGGAGGCGGGGTTGCGCCCGCCCGTCCGGTGTCACCTGCTGCGGCCCCCTCGGGGGCAGGGGCGGCTTCCCCGACTTCGGGGCGGCGCGCTGCTTCGGTGCCGGGGGTTGCGCTTATGGCGAAGTCGGGGGCAGCGCTCACGGCGGAGTCGGGGCCGAGCGCCGATGCGGCGCCGGTCTCGGAGTCGGCGCCCGCGTTTCCACCGGCGGCCGCCGCCCCCGGCTCTCCGCTCCCTGGGGTCACGGCTCCCTGCTCGGCGGCTCCCGGCTCGGTCACGCCTCCGCCCGGAGCGCCCGTCGCCCGCCTGCCGGCACGCTCGCCCTGCGGGCCGGCGCCTGGTCGAGCCGTGCCCGTTTCCTGGGGGGCCGTTGTCGACGCTGCTTCGCCCGTGGCGCCCTCCCGCTCTCGCGGGGCGCGGCGGGCGGGGCCGGGTGCTTCCGGTGCCGCTCCGGGGCGGGTGGTTCCGGTACGGGCCGCGGGACGGCGAGGGGCCGCCGTGAGCTCCTTGGGAGGTTCGGCGCCGGGATCGTGGGCGGGCGGCGGCGGGACGGTCTGGGTCCAGGACGCCAGCTTGTCCTTCTCGTGGAGAAGGTTCCGGATGTCACCCTCGGCGTACTCGAACTCCGGAGACCAGAAGAGGGCGTCGAAGGGGCAGACCTCGATGCAGATGCCGCAGTACATGCAGAGCGCGAAGTCGATGGCGAACCGGTCCAGCACGTTGCGCTGACGGGGACGCCCGCCCTCCGGGGCCGGGACGGTCTCCTTGTGGGAGTCGATGTAGATGCACCAGTCGGGACACTCTCGGGCACAGAGCATGCAAGAGGTGCAATTTTCCTCAACGAGGGCGATAACGCCTCGACTGCGCGGCGGTAGAGCCGGCTTGACCTCGGGATACTGCTGGGTGACGGATTTGCGCAGCATGTGGCGAAGAGTGATGGACAGCCCTTTCGCCAGTCCGACTCCCGGTATCCGCGCCATGGTTCAACATCATGACGTACTTGGCGGCGGAGGTGAATGAGCCAAGACCGTTGTCCCCAGTTTTTCCACAGCCATCCACAGGTTCGATGGAAGTTATCCACAGGCTGGGTGACTGTCCGATATGAACGACTGCATGGCGATAGTCTCTCGGCCATGCCGTACAGCCAACCGGTCCGTCCCAGCAGCGGGGCGTGGGCGGCCGCCATCGGGTGGGCCAGCCTGGCCCTGATCTCGTGCGGGCTGGCGACCCCGTTCACGATCGGGTTCGCGGCATTTTGGCTGCGGAGCACCTGGCAGGCCATCGGGGCCTGCGTCTACCTGGTCCTCATCGGCTCGTTCGTCATCGCCATCATGCTGTACGACGACTTCGACAACATCCCCGAGCCGATGTCCACGTTGATCTCGTTCGGGTTCGTGATCGCCTGGATCGGCGGGATCGCCCATTCTGCCGTCCTGGTGCCGGCGATGGCGCGGGCGCGCCACCGGCCGCCGGTGCACGCGCAGGCCCCCGCGCACACGCAGGCACCCATGCACGCGCACGCGCAGACGCCCGTGCCGCAACACCGGCCCGCCGACCTGCATCAACGGACCACGGCCCCCACCCATCAGCAGCATCGCGGGCAGCCGGAGTGGATCGGGCACTACCGGGTGCTGCACCAGCTCGGGCGCGGTGGGCAGGGCGCCGTCTACCTGGCCATGGCGCCCAACGGGGCGCGGGTGGCGGTCAAGGTGCTGCACGACCTGGTCGACGAGACGGCGCGCACCCGGTTCGCGCGGGAGGTGGACGCGGCTCGCCGGGTCGCCACGTTCTCCACGGCCCGGGTGCTCGACGTGAACATCAACGGGCAGCACGCGTACATCGTCTCGGAATACGTGGAGGGCCCGTCGCTGGAGCAACTCGTACGGCGCCACGGGCCCCGTGACGAGGACGGCCTGACGCGGCTCGCGTTATCCACAGCCGGAGCGCTGGCGGCCATCCACAAGGCCGGGGTGGTGCATCGTGACTTCAAGCCGAGCAACGTCCTGATCGGGCACGACGGGCCGCGGGTGATCGACTTCGGGATCGCCCGGGCGCTCGACCGGATGACCATGACGTCCGGGAAGATGGTGGGGACACCGCCGTACATGTCGCCTGAGCAGTTGACCGGTGAGCCTGTGGGGCCCGCGTCCGACGTGTTCAGCTGGGCGGTGACGATGATGTTCGCGGCCACCGGGCGTCCGGCGTTCGGGGAGGACACCGTGCCTGCCGTCTTCAACCGGGTGCTCACGTTCCATCCGGACCTGTCGCCGCTGCCGCCCGCCTTGCGCGCTGTGGTGGGGGCATGCCTGAACAAACGCCCCGAGGAACGACCGTCGGCGTCGGACGTGATGGTCGCGATCGTCCACTGACCGCCGACCACCTCCACACAGGCCGGCAACCACCGCACAACCGGCCGCCCACCGGTGATCGCCCGCGGCTGGCCTTCCCAACCGGATCAAAAGGGCTTGAAGCGAATCACCCCACTCCGAAGCGCCGTACGACGAAAGCGGGTCATCCCCTGCCTCAAGGGACACGAGGCACGGGAGCCCCCTTCACCGGATCTCGTACAGGGCGTCGTGATGATGAGGGTGTCAGGGGAAGGCCTGTGGGGAGTGGGTGGTGAGGGTCAGGTATTCCTCTCGGGAGACCTGGTGCATCGCCAGGCCCAGCCCGTGGCGTTCGGTGAAGCGGTGGAGAGAGGCCGGGGGCCAGCGGCCGGGCAGGTGGAGCAGGGGATTCCCGGCGGGGTCGAGGACGAAGACGCCGCACAGGTCGTCGTGGCGGTACCGCAGGAGGCTGCTGCCCGGTTCGACCGGAAGTTCGGTGATGACCCCCGAACGGCGGTACACCGACAACGTCCGGGACGACTTCATCCGCAGGTACGGCCCTCCAGGCGGCCCCACGACAAGGCCGCGCTTCTCCTGCCACCGGTGCACCCCGCCCAGCACAGGCCGCACGACGAGCAGCGCGGGACTGAAGGCCACCATCAACCATTTGGCCTCGATCAGTTCCATCAGGAAACGCCCGAAGGCCGAGAAGCCGCGCCAGGCACCCCACATTCCCGCGACCCCCAGGTACACCATCAACGCCAGCCCGGCGATTCCCGCGCACACCCCCAGCGCCATGTTCCATCGGGTCGTCCGCGGCGCCGGGACTCCGCGGATGCGTTCCCAGCCGGGGGCGCGGGCGGCGAGGATCCGGCGCGCCCGCTTGGAGCTGTCGTCCCGGCCGTCCCGGAGCGGGATGCCGGCCTTGGCGGCGAAGTCCCGCAGGTGGGGTGGATGCCAGTCGCCGGGGAGGTCCAGCAGGACCAGCCCGTCGGGGTCGAGGGCGGCGACCCCTTTCAGTAACTGCGACTTCTTCCCCGAACCGTCGATCGAATACTTGTAACGGTAGAGCGACGCGGGCGACAGGGTCATGGAACGGCCCCTGGCTTCGTCGGTGACGGTCAAGGTGCGGCCGTCGGAGGTGAGGCTGACTTTCGGGCAGCGGGCGCCTTTCATCGCACCCGCGACGGGCAGGAGTTGCGCGTTCACAAGTCGTCCCCTTCATCCGGGGCCCCCTATGCCGGGTATGACGGATAAGGGCGGCATAAAGTTTCCGCCGCCGCGAAACTCAGATGAGGACCTTCACCACTCCAGTGAGCGCGAGCTGCACGAGGGCCAGCGGCACCAGGCCGGCCCAGGCGAGCTTCTGCAGCTGATCCTCACGCAGCCGCGGATAGGTGACGCGCAGCCAGATCACCACGAACGCCAGCGCGAAGACCTTGATCAGGGTCCAGATCCAGCCGGGCAGGAACGGCCCGTGCCAGCCGCCCAGGAAGAGCACGGTGGTCAGGAAGGACAGGACGACGATCCCGGCGTACTCGGAGAGCATGAACAGGGCGAAACGCATGCCGGTGTACTCGGTCATCGGGCCCATGATGATCTCGGACTCGGCGATCGGCATGTCGAACGGCGGACGGCGCAACTCGGCCAGCCCCGCCACGAAGAACACCACGCCGCCGATCGCCTGCCAGGGCAGCCACCACCACTGCCACGCCTCGACGATGCCGGGCATCGACAGCGTGCCCGCCGCCATCGCCACGGACGAGGCCGCCAGCACCAGCGGCAGCTCGTACGACATGAGCTGGGCAGCCGCCCGCATGCCGCCGAGCACCGAATACTTGTTGGCCGACGCCCACCCCGCCATGATCGCGCCGAGCACCCCGACGCCCATGACGGCGAGCACGAAGAACAGCCCGAGATCGAGGTCGACGGCGACCAGGCCGCGGTCGAGCGGGATGACGATCAGCACGACCAGGTACGGGACCAGCGCCACGCCCGGCGCGATCATGAAGACGCGGCGGTCGGCCGCGGCCGGGATGACGTCCTCCTTCTGCATGAACTTCACGCCGTCGGCGATGAGCTGCGCCCAGCCGTGGAAGCCGCCGGCGTACATGGGGCCGAGCCTCGACTGCATGTGGGCCATGACCTTGTGCTCGGTCTGGCCGACGATCAGCGGCAGCACCAGGAACACGGCGAGGATGACGACGAAGCTCAGCACCACTTCAAGCATCAGGCGGACCCCAATCGGCCGGTACTCCGGGCGGAAGCGTCTTGCGGCGGCTCGGGGCGCCGTGCCCTGACTCGCCCGGCTCCTTGGCGCCCGGCCACGGCTTGGCCACGCGGGCGGCCAGCACGAAGTCCTTGCGCAGCGGATGGCCCTCGAAGCCGTCGGGCAGGAGCAGCGGCACCAGGTACGGGTGCTCCTCGAAGATCACCCCGAACATCTCGTACGTCTCGCGCTCGTACCAGTTCGCCCCCCGGTAGACGCCGACGGCGGACGGCAGGCGCGGGTCGGCGCGCGGCACCCGGGTGCGCAGCAGCAGCCGCTCGCGGGCGTCCAGGTTGTAGACGTGGGCGACGACGACGAACGCGTCGGGGGGCTCGTCCACGCCGGTCAGCCAGTCGAAGAAGGCGTGGCCGAGGTCGTCGCGCGCGAAGGTCAGCAGCTCGATCCAGTCGGCGGGGGCGACGTCGACCGTGGTCTCGCCGTAGGACTCGCTGATCTCGGCGCGCTCGCCGAAACGGGCGGCGACGGCGGCGTTCACGCCTGGTCCTCGGAGCCGTGGGAGCGGGACCAGACGTAGCGGTCGCTGAGCTTCTCCCCCGCGATCTTCTCCTGAAGCTTCATGATCCCGTAGAGCAGCGCCTCCGGACGGGGCGGGCAGCCGGGCACGTAGACATCGACGGGGATGATCTGGTCGACGCCGTTGGTCACGCAGTAGGAGTCCCAGTAGGGGCCGCCGGTGTTGGAGCAGGCACCGAACGAGATCACGTACTTGGGGTCCGGCATCTGCTCGTAGAGGCGCTTCACGGCGGGGGCCATCTTGTCGGTGACCGTGCCGGAGACGATCATCAGGTCGGCCTGGCGGGGGCCGTTGGCGAACGGGATGACCCCGAACCGGATGAAGTCGTGCCTGCTCATGGAGGTCGCGATGAACTCGATGGCGCAGCAGGCCAGCCCGAAGTTGAACACCCACAGCGAGTAGCGCCGCCCCCAGTTGAGCACGAACCGCATGGGTTTGGGCGCGAGCCTGGAGACAGGTCCGACGGTGGGCATCGGGAGATCCGTTGCTGCCATGTCGCCCATTCTTGCGCGAATCGCAGGTCAGGCAAAGGAATCATGTCTCTTGGTGGCGCCGAGTTCGGTGGCGAGCCGGTCGAACAGGGGGGCCAGTTCGGCCTCGATGGCCTCGTTCTCGTTGTCGCGCAGCCTGATCAGGGGCCAGTCGTGAGGCAGCGAGCGGACGAACTCCACGCGCAGCGGGAGCAGCGGATGCGAGTCGTCGAGGCGGGCCTGTGCCATGGCCTCGATCCGGCGGCGCCGTTCGAGCTCGGAGTCGGGGACGGCGGCCTGCCGCTCACGCAGGTGCTCCCACACCGAAGGGCCGAGCGCGGACGACATCCAGGCCAGTTCGTTCACGTCGACGTCGCCGGTGGCGACGAGGTCAAGGGTCGCGGCGGCGGCCGCCGAGGAGGCGATGCGGGCGGAGCGCTCGTCGGCGACGTACTCGGCCTGGCGGGCGGAGCGCATGGTGACGACCAGCAAGAGCAGGCCCACCAGCCGGACGACGACCCCGGCCACGCGCATCACGATGAGCAGCACCAGCGCCAGGACGCTGAGCACGCTCTGCGGCACGGCCTCCGCCGCGTACTCCCCGCCCCCGGCCGCGCCGCGCATCGCCCGGTGCACGGCGGCCAGCGCGCCGAGCGCGGTACGGGTGAACCGGTCGTGGCGGCTGTCGCCGTTGCTGGAATGGCTCAGCTCGTGCGCGAGCAGCGCCACCCGCTGCTGGGGTTCGAGCAGCGCCCAGAGGGGGGCGCCGATCGTGAGCACGCGCCTGCCCCTTGGGCCCACCTGTTCGAAGGACGCGTTGAAGACGGGGGTGACGACGACGAGGTCCACCTGGTCCGCCCCGATCTCCGCCCCGATCCTGTCCGTCAGGTCGTACAGGCGCGGCGCGGCGTCTCTGGTGAGCACGAGCGGTCCGCTCGGCACCCGGCCCAGACGCGGCCGCATCAGCCAGGCCACGAACAGCAGGAACGCGCCGAGCAGCACGCCGAGAACGTTCGGCCACGTGACGACCGCCCAGCCGGCCGCGGCGAGTGCGCTCACCGCGATCAGGTGGATGAGCCCGGCGAACAGGTACGAAAGCGCCCGCGGGACTTTCCCCTGCGGTACGTCGACGCCTCTCCTGAGCGCGTCGGCGTGCAGTCCGGCCGTCAGGCGGTCGGCGAGGACCGCGCTGATCGAGCGCTTGCCCTGAGGGACGGGCAGATTCCATCCGCAGGACGGACACCAGGCGGGATACCGCTCATCATGCTCGATCGAAACGTCGCAGCGGGGACACGATCTTTGTCTCGGCACGACCGAGGACGGTGACACACGACACATTCAGGGTGCCAGCACGTCCGGGTAACGATCGGCGGCCAGGAGCCGGGCTATGTCCAGGACAGGACGCGTTTGCGCCAGGCGTACAGGATGCCGAGGGCGATGAAGCCGAGGAACACGAACATCTCCACCAGAGTCGTGACCCCGTAGCCGGGCGCGTCGAAGATCGTGGCCCACGGGAAGAGGAAGACGGCGTCGACGGCGAAGACGACGTAGAGGTAGGTGAAGACGTAGTAGCGGACCTGCGACTGCGCCCAGCCGTCGCCGACGGGGTCGACGCCGCATTCGTACGTGGTCAGCTTCTCGGGGGTCGGCCTGGTGGGCCGCAGGAGCCGGTTGGCCGTGAGGGCCCCGGCGACGATGGCGACGCCGATCGCGAACAGCACGGCGACCAGCACGTAGGACCCGAAGTAGCCCTCCATGACGTGATCGTAACCCAGTCAAACCTCAGACCCCATAGCCCCAAGACAGGGCAAAAGGTAAGGTCCCCCACATACCCTGACAGACATGCACCAAACGCGATTCTTTGCTGGAATCGCTCTGCTGGCCCTCTCGGCCGGGGGCTGCGGGCTGGCCGCCGCCGCACCCGAGCGGGACGTGCTGGTCCCGGCAGAGCCGACCGCGATCGACTTCGTCGACCCCGCGACAGTCGTCGGCCTGTCCACCGCGACCATCACGAACGAGGACGACCACAGCAGATTCGTGCACATCAGCTACCCCGAACTGGCCGACGCGCCGGGCCTGAACCGCGCGCTGCGCGCGGACGCCGAGCGGCAACTGCGGGACTTCCGGGCCGCCAAGAGCGTCAACGGCGACTACCCGCGTCCCGAGCTGAACGTGGACTGGCAGCTCGCCGCCCGCTCCCCGGAGGCCGTCGCGGTACGGCTGCGCACCGGCGAGTTCCTGGGCGCGAGCTGGGGCAACTCCACCCGTACCTTCTGGTTCGACCCGCGTACCGGCAAGGCGGGCGGGTCCGCGGCGCTGCTCGGCGGGCCGCAGGCGCTGGACCGGCTCGCGGTGCTGGTCAAGGAGCAGCTCAAGGGACGCGGGCCACAGGTCGAGCGGGACGGCGTGCGGGCCGACCCCGGCCAGTTCGACTCCATGGCCTTCAACCGGAGCGGTGACCTGGTGGTCGAGTTCGACGACTGCCAGATCGGGCCGTGCTCGCTCGGCCGGGTCGCCGTGGCCGTCCAGGCGGGACGGGTCGCGCCGCTGCTGTCCGAGCTGGGACGCCGGGCGCAGGAGAGCGTACGGGAGGCCGCCCGCAGCGCCCCTCCGGCCGGGCCGAAGACGACGCCGACGGCCAGCCCCGAGGCGTCCAGCAACCGGGCCGGGAGCGTGAACTGCGCCAGGACCAAGTGCGTGGCGCTGACGTTCGACGACGGGCCGGGGCCGCGGACCGGGCGGCTGCTCGACCTGCTGGCCGCCGGCAAGGCGCGGGCCACCTTCTTCACCGTCGGGACGAACGCCGTCGCGCAGCCGGGCCTGCTGCGCAGGATGAGCGCGGAAGGCCATCTGGTCGGCAACCACTCCTGGTCGCACCGTGACCTGTCCAAGCAGGCGACCAGCAAGATCGCTGACTCCTTCCGGCGTGCCGACGACGCCGTCCGGGCGGCGATCGGGCAGGAGCCCACACTGGCCCGCCCGCCCTACGGCGCGATCAGCAAGGACGTGCGCGACGTCGCCCGCGACCTCGGACTGTCGCTGGTCGGCTGGGACGTGAACTCCAGGGACGAGCCCGGCGCGAAGGCGTCGGAGATCGCCGACCGCGTCGTGCGGAAGGCCCATCCGGGCGCGATCATCCTGATGCACGACACCAACCCCGAGTCGATCGACGCGATTCCGGGCATCCTGAAAGAACTCAGCGGGAAGGGTTACACCTTCGTGACCGTTCCAGAGTTGTACGGCTCCGCAGCGATGCGCGCCGGACGCCTGTACGAGTCGGGGAACCAGCAGTCGCGCAAGCAGCCCCTGACGTAGCACACGTGTTGGGGGGACGTATCATTGGCGCTCGTGACCCGAACCGTCCTCTTCGCACGCCTGCATGTAGACCTCTGCAGGCTCGCGTCAGGGCTGTGTCGTCGTTCTCCCGCCTCACCCTGACTTCCGACCGCGTTACCCGCTTTCGCGGCTGGCAAACGCGTGACCTTCCGAGGATCTAGCATGGAAACAGAGAACGCGCCCAACGCAACCGCGCCTTGGCGCGTCGAGGAGGACTGAGCTGTGACGAAGCAGGTCCAGCAACTCGACCGCGTGATCATCAGGTTCGCCGGCGACTCCGGCGACGGCATGCAGCTCACCGGCGACCGCTTCACCGCGGGGACGGCGGAGTTCGGCAACGACCTGTCGACGCTGCCCAACTTCCCCGCCGAGATCCGCGCTCCCGCAGGAACCCTGCCCGGCGTGTCGAGCTTCCAGCTCCACTTCGCCGACCACGACATCCTGACGCCCGGCGACGCGCCCAACGTGCTCGTGGCCATGAACCCGGCGGCACTGAAGGCCAACCTCGGCGACCTGCCACGCGGCGCCGACATCATCGCCAACATCGACGAGTTCTCCAAGCGCAACCTGCAGAAGGTCGGCTACGCGGCCAACCCGCTGGAGGACGACTCCCTGAGCGAGTGGCGCGTGCACGCGGTGCCGCTGACCTCGCTGACGGTCAAGGCGCTCGAAGGCTTCGAGATCTCGAAGAAGGACGCCGAGCGCGCCAAGAACATGTTCGCCCTCGGCCTGCTGTCGTGGCTCTACCACCGGCCGACCGAGCAGACGATCTCGTTCCTGGAGCAGAAGTTCGCCAAGAAGCCCGACATCGCCAAGGCGAACATCGCGGCCTTCCAGGCGGGCTGGAACTACGGCGAGACGACCGAGTCGTTCTCGGTCTCCTACGAGGTCAAGCCGGCCAGGCTGGCTCCCGGCGTCTATCGCAACATCTCCGGGAACCAGGCTCTCGCCTACGGGCTGATCGCGGCCAGCGTGCAGTCGAAGCTGCCGCTGTTCCTGGGCTCTTACCCGATCACGCCGGCCAGCGACATCCTGCACGAGTTGTCCAAGCACAAGCGGTTCGGCATCCGCACCTTCCAGGCGGAGGACGAGATCGCGGGCGTCGGGGCGGCGCTGGGTGCCGCGTTCGGCGGGGCGCTGGGCGTGACCACCACCTCCGGCCCCGGCGTGGCGCTGAAGGCGGAGACGGTCGGCCTCGCGGTCACCACCGAGCTGCCGTTGATCATCGTTGACGTCCAGCGCGCCGGTCCCAGCACGGGCATGCCGACCAAGACCGAGCAGACCGACCTGCTGATGGCCATGTTCGGCCGCAACGGCGAGTCGCCGGTGCCGATCGTCGCGCCGCTCTCGCCGAGCGACTGCTTCGACGCGGCCGTCGAGGCGGCCCGCATCGCGGTCAAGTACCGCACGCCGGTCATGTTGCTCTCGGACGGCTACCTGGCCAACGGCTCGGAGCCGTGGCGCCTGCCCGAAGTTTCCGACTTGCCCGACATTTCGCAAGAATTCACGACCGAGCCCAACGGTGAGGGCGGCGAGTTCCTGCCGTTCAAGCGTGACACCGAGACGCTGGCCCGCCCCTGGGCCATCCCCGGCACCCCCGGCCTCGAACACCGCATCGGCGGCATCGAGAAGGCCGACGGCACCGGCAACATCTCCTACGACCCGGACAACCACGACCTGATGGTCCGCACCCGGGCCGCCAAGATCGCCGGGATCGACGTGCCCGACATCGAGGTCGACGACCCCGACGGCGACGCCAAGGTCCTGGTCATCGGCTGGGGCTCGACGTACGGGCCGATCGCGGCGGCCGTGCGGCGCATCAGGCGCGAGGGCGGCAAGGTCGCCCAGGCGCACCTGCGCCACCTCAACCCGCTGCCGGCCAACACCGGCGAGGTGCTCAAGAGCTACGACAAGGTGCTGCTGCCCGAGATCAACCTCGGCCAGCTCGCGCTGCTGCTGCGGGCCCGCTACCTCGTCGACGTGATCAGCTACAACCGCGTGCGCGGGCTCCCGTTCAAGGCCGAGGAGCTGGCCGGAGTCATTCAGGACGTGATCGACAGTGACTGAGCTGGTGAACGGGAAGGGCCTGAGCCTGGTTCCCAAGACGGACGTCAAGCAGGGGCTGAAGGACTTCAAGTCCGACCAGGAGGTGCGCTGGTGCCCGGGTTGCGGTGACTACGCGATCCTGGCCGCCGTGCAGAGCTTCCTGCCCGAGCTGGGGCTGCGGCGCGAGAACATCGTGTTCGTCTCCGGCATCGGCTGCTCCTCGCGCTTCCCGTACTACCTCAACACCTACGGCTTCCACTCGATCCACGGCCGCGCGCCCGCGATCGCGACCGGCCTGGCCGCCTCGCGGCCGGACCTGTCGGTGTGGGTGATCACCGGTGACGGCGACGCGCTGTCGATCGGCGGCAACCACCTGATCCACGCGCTGCGCCGCAACGTCAACCTGAACATCCTGCTGTTCAACAACAGGATCTACGGTCTGACCAAGGGCCAGTACTCGCCCACCTCCGAGGTCGGCAAGATCACCAAGTCGACGCCGATGGGCTCGCTGGACAAGCCGTTCAACCCGATCTCGCTGGCCATCGGCGCCGAGGCGTCGTTCGTGGCCCGCACGATCGACTCCGACCGCAAGCACCTGCAGTCGGTGCTGCGCGAGGCCACGGCCCACCGCGGCACGTCGCTGGTGGAGATCTACCAGAACTGCAACATCTTCAACGACAACGCCTTCGAGCAGCTCAAGGACCCGGCGGTCCGCGACGACATCACGCTGCGCCTGGAGCACGGCGAGCCGATCGTGAGCGCGTCCAAGGCCGTCGTGCGCGCCGCCAACGGCGGCATCGAGGTCGTCGCCAGGGACGGCGTGAGCGAGGAGCAGATCCTCGTGCACGACGCCCACAACCCCGACCCGTCGGTGGCCTTCGCCCTCAGCAGGCTCGACGAGCCGGCCTTCGAGCACGTGCCGATCGGCATCTTCCGCCAGGTCGACCGCCCGGCTTACGACGTGCTCATGGCCGACCAGTTGGAGGAGGCCGTGGCGCAGAAGGGCCCCGGCGACCTGAGCGACCTGCTCATGGGTGGAGACACCTGGCGCATCGGCTAGTTCGTGTATTAGATGGAGCCGTCGGCCTGACGGCTCCATCTTCCACGGAGGTCAATCCACGATGTCGTATTGGCCTGAGGCCGTGGTGCTGGTGACGGGTGCGGCCGGGTTCATCGGATCGCACCTGGCCGCGCGTTTACGCGTGCTCGGCGCGCAGGTGCACGCGGTGAGCCGGCGGCCCCAGCGGGCCCGCCACGGGGAGATCTGGCACCAGGCCCGGCTCGACGACGCCGGCGACACCGCGCGGCTGTTCCGGTCTGTACGCCCGGACCTGCTGTTCCATCTCGCCGGCGAGGTCACCGGGTCGCGCGGTGACGAGGTCGTCCGGGCCACGCTGGAGAGCAACGTCGTGGGCGCGGTCAACGTGCTGTCGGCCGCGCGCGAGCACGGCGTCCGGACCGTGTTCACCGGCTCGATCGAGGAGCCGCGGCCGGGCAACGACCATGCGCCGCCCTCGTCGGCGTACGCGATGTCCAAGTGGGCCGCCACCGGCTACGCGCGGCTCTACCACCGGCTCTGGGACCTTCCCGTCACCGTGCTGCGTCCCAGCATGGTCTACGGCCCGGCCCAGCCCGACACCACCAAGCTGGTGCCGTACGTGACGCTCTGCCTGCTGCGCGGCGAACGTCCCCGGCTGACCAGGGGCGCCAAGCTCGCCGACTGGATCTACGTGGACGACGTCGTCGACGCGTTCGTGCTGGCGGGCGAGTCCGACAAGGCGGTCGGCCACACGCTCGACGTCGGCACCGGCGTACGGACCGCCGCCCACGAGGTCGTCGAGCGGCTCTACCGCATCACGGGCACGGGCACGCGGCCCGAGTTCGGCGCCGCGCCCGACCGACCGCACGACATCACGCAGGTCGCCGACATCGTCCCGGCGGCGGACCGGCTCGGCTGGCGCCCTGCCACGGAATTGGACGAGGGGTTGCGCCGGACGGTCAATTGGTATGCATCCCAAGAATGTCACGAAGAAACGCGCTCTTAGCCGGGCAGGCGAAATTCTGCGAGCATAGGGCTACTTATTCCGGCCGGAGGAGTTGCCTTTATGAGCCGCCTGAACGCCCTGCGCAGTCGTTTCGTGGACGCTCCCGACTCGCTGGGGGCCAAGGCGCGGGCACGCAGGTGGCAGTGGTTCGCCGCCCGCTTCCCCGACCTCGACCGGATGAGCGTCCTCGACCTCGGCGGCACGGCCGGGGCCTGGATGCGCGCCCCGGTCAGGCCCGCGCACGTGCACATCGTCAACCTCGAACAGCCGCCCGCCGACCTGCCGTCCTGGCTGCGGGCCGACGTCGCCGACGCCTGCGACCTGCCGCCCGCGATCCGCGGCACCCGCTACGACCTGGTCTTCTCCAACGCCGTCATCGAGCACGTCGGCGGCCACCAGCGCCGGCAGCGCTTCGCCGACACCGTGCACGAGATGGCCGATCGCCACTGGGTGCAGACGCCCTACCGGTACTTCCCGGTCGAGCCGCACTTCCTGTTCCCCGGCTTCCAGTTCCTGCCGCTCGCCGCGCGGACGACGATCCTGCGCCGCTGGCCGCTCGTCCACACGCCGACCTCCGACCGGGACGCCGCCCGGATGATCGCCATGGAGGTCGAGCTGCTGAGCGTGACCGAGATGCGGCACTACTTCCCGAAGTCGCGGCTGCGCTTCGAGCGGCTGGCCGGGCTGGTGAAGTCGGTCATCGCGGTCCGCAGCTAGCACCCGGAGCGCGATCCGCGGCCGGCCCGCCCTGAGCGCGGTCCTCGCGATCCGCGGCCGGCCCGCCCTGAGCGCGGTCCTCGCGGTCCGCGGCCGGCCCGCCCTGGCTCGCCGGGGTCAGTCCGCGCCCATGATGCTCGCGCCGCCGCCCTCCCAGGAGTTGCCCTTCCAGACGTTGCCCGGCCCGTTCGCGTCCCAGTACGACACCGGGCCGGCGTAGCCGCCCTTGGGCCAGACCTTGCGGCTGAAGACGTTGTCGATCACCTTGATGTTGGACGACAGGCCCTTCCGGCCGGCGCCCGCGTACAGCGACCAGCCGCCGCCGGCCAGGAAGTTGCCCTGGACGGTGACGTTCCTGGTGACGCCGAAGTCCTGGAAGAGGGCGATGGCGCCGGTCTGGTCGAGGGTGTTGATCACCGTGTTGTGCCTGATGACCAGCTCGGTGCCGGGGGCGGCGGTGCCGGTGGACATGATCATGTCGGTGTGGTCGCCGGAGTAGTACTTCGGGTCGTGCACGTAGGAGTCCTCGACCAGGCCCTGGTCGGTGAGGATGCCGTTGGAGATCGTGTGGATGTCCACGCGGCGGATGGTGATCATCTTGCCCTGGTTGAGAATGCCGAACTGGGTGCGCACCTTGCCGTTGCCGAAGATCTCGCTGTCCTCGACCTTCAGGCCGGAGAAGCCCTCGCGCTGGAGGATGCCCCAGTAGTCGCTCTGGCCGCGGACCCGGGTGTTGCGGATGGTCACGTTGTCGGCCTCGACGGTGATGTCACCGGTGACGTCCCAGCCGTCGATGACCTTGCCGTCCTCCTTGATGACGATCGAGCCGGTCTTCTTGACCAGGTCGGTGCCGTCGGGGACGCCGGTGTTGCCCGCGCCGGGCCAGCCGCCGCCGGGGGGCGAGGTGGCGGTGGGGGTCTTGGTGGGGGTCTGGGTCGGCGTCTGGGGCGGAGTCTTGCTCGGTGTGGGCGTCGCGGTCGGGGTGCCGGTGGGCGTCGCCGTCGGGGTGCCGGTGGGGGTCGCGGTCGGGGTGCGGGTGGCCGTGGGCGTCGCGGTCGGGGTACGGGTGGCCGTGACGGTCGGCGTGGCCGGAGGGCTCACCGTGGGCGTCGCCGTGGGCGTCGTCGGGGGTGTCGGCGGGGGTGTCGGCGGGGGCGTCTTCGTGGGCGTCCCGGGTGGGGTGCCGGGCAGGGTGCCGGTCGGCGTCGGGCGGTGCGTCGGCCGGTGGGTGGGACGGCGCGTCGGGCGCGCGGTCGGCTTCCTCGTGGGCCGCCTGGGCCACCACCACGGCTCCTGGCTCCGGGTCCGGGTGGGCCGGGGCTTGTGGGTGGTGGGACGCGGCCGGGCCCGCCGGCCGGCGGCGGCCTGTGGCGAGGCCGCGTTGCTCGCCCCGCCTGCTTCCGTCAGGACGGCCCGGGGCTCCAGTACGTCGGAGACGACGAGGCCGTACCCGCCGGCCAGCACCGCCACCACGGAGACCCCGGCCAGGGATAACCAGCCGGTACGTCTCTTCCCTCTTCGATGCCGCGACACAGGCGACTCCTTCCGATCGTGGCCGAGTCCGAGTCCCCCAAGGGGAGAGAGTAGCCATGCCGAAAGAAGAAGTGGTGCCTTTTACCGAAATAAACTCGTTATCCTCCAAAATCACAACAAGCTCATGTTTCTCATCTATCACGGCAAATCCGACAAAGAGGCGTCATCCCGGCTGTACCGTGCCGCCGTTTTCCCAGGTGTTCCCGTGCCACCTGTTTCCGGGCCCGTCTTTATCCCAATATGAAACCGGTCCCGCCGCTCCGCCCTTGGGCCAGACGCGGCGGCTGAAGACGTTCCCGATCACCTTGATGTTGGACGACTTCCCCTTCACCCCGGCCCCCGCGTACAGCGACCAGCCGCCGCCGGCCAGCAGGTTGCCCTCGACCGTCACGTCCTTGACGACGCCGAAGTCCTGGAAGAGGGCGATGGCGCCGGTCTGGTCGAGGGTGTTGATCACCGTGTTGCGCCGGATGACCAGCTCGGTGCCGGGAGCGGGCGGCCCGGTGGACATGATCATGTCGGTGTGGTCGCCGGAGTAGTACTTCGGGTCGTGCACGTAGGAGTCCTCGACCAGGCCCTGCTGGGTCAGGATGCCGTTGGAGATCGTGTGGATGTCCACGCGGCGGATCGTGATCAGCTTGCCCTGGTTGAGTATGCCGAACTGGGTGCGCGCCTTGCCGTTGCCGAAGATCTCGGTGTCCTCGACCGTCAGGCCGGTGCGTCCCTCGCGCTGGAGGATGCCCCACCAGCCCTTGGTGCCGCGCACCCGCGTGTTGCGGATGACCACGTCGTCGGCCTCGACCGTGATGTAGCCGGTCACCTCGACGCCGTCGATCACCGTGCCGTCCTTGGTCACCCTGATCGACCCCGACTCGCGCAGCGCCACCCCCTCGGGCACGCCGGTGTTGTGCGCGCCCGGCCAGCCCTGCTCGGCCGGCTTCGACGGCGGCGGCGTGCCCGGCCTGGACGTGGCCACGGCCGGCGACCGGGTGACCTCGGGCCCGCCGGGGGACCCGGTGCAGCCGCTCAGCAGCACGACCAGGACCGCGACGAGACACCAGCCCCCTCGGACGTACGGCCTCACTCGCCCTTGGTCCTCCGGCCGCCGACGAGGTCGGCCAGCGCGGGCGGCGTCCAGCGTTTGGCGACCTGGCGCAGGTTGCTCTTCCACGCCTCGCCCGGCCGCTGCTTGAACAGCGTGGTGTGGTCGTCGGTGACCTCGTCGTCGGGTCTGCCGTTGGAGTAGTAGTAGAGCGCCATCGAGCGGCGGGCCCGGTCCTCGGGACAGGTGAGCGGGTCGGGGTGGCCGTGGTTGGCGTCGTCGGTCGTGGCGAACAGCACGAACCGGTTGAAGACCGGGAGGATCTTGCCCTCGCACTCGGTCATGTCCTGGTTCCACAGCTGCAGGTGCCCGCCGTAGCTCTCCTCCCAGTCCTTGTTGAGGTAGAGCAGGCCGTTGAGCCGGCGGTCGAGGTTGAGCCGGCGGCTGCGGTTGAAGTCGGCGTGCACCTTCAGGAAGCCGCCGGGCCGGATCTGGTGCAGGCCGCCGCCCTCGAAGTGCGGGTCGGAGACCAGTTGCGTGATGCCGGTCAGCCGCTCCAGGAACTCGACGAACACGCCGCTGTTGAACTCGGCCAGCAGACGCCGGGTGGCCGGCCCCATGCGCTCGGTGTCGGCCAGCGCCAGCTTCACCTCGCGCGCGCTGTCGAACCGCTGCCAGGTGGCGTCGCGCGGCTCGGGGAACTCCTCGAGGACGGGCTCCAGCACCTCGGGCGGCAGGAAGTCGTCGATGACCACGTGACGGAACGGCGAGGCGGTACGGAACTGCTCGGAGTACTTGTCCGCCAGCGGGAACAGCTCGTCCCGGCGGAAGGTGAAAGCCTGCAGATCCTGCATGGAATGTGTCTCCGTCTCCTACGACACCCGGCCTCTACCTCCTCATCGCCTCATCAGTGCCTTCTGTTACCTGTAACGATCCATTCCCGGCCGCCGATGGCGACATGTGACGCCCGGCCCTCCCCGAGTCGCGATCGTGATCGTGACCTACAACAGCGCGCCGGTCCTCGGCGGTTGCCTGGCCTCCCTGCCCGAGGGCGCGAAGGGAGTCCGGCTCACCGACGTCGTCGTGGCCGACAACGCCTCCAAGGACGACTCGATCGGCATCGCCGAACAGGCCGCCGGCCTGCCCGTACGGCCCCTTCAGGTGGGCCGGAACGCCGGGTACGCCGCGGCGATCAACGCCGGGGTCGCCTCGCTCGACCTGGACGGCCTCGACGCGGTGCTCGTCCTGAACCCGGACTGCCGCCTGCGCCCCGGCGCGCTGGCCGTACTGGCCGCGGCCCTCGACCGGCCGGGCACCGGCATCGCGGTCCCCCGGCTGGTCAGCACCGAGGGGGTGCTGCACCACTCGCTGCGCCGCACGCCCGCCGTACGCCGCGCGCTGGCCGAGTCGCTGGTCGGCGGACGGCTGGCGGGGCGGATCGGCACGCTGGGCGAGATGATCGTCGATCCGGCCCGCTACGAACGTCCCGGGCCGGCCGACTGGGCCACCGGCGCCGCCATGCTCGTCTCGGCCACGGCGCTGGCCCGGCTCGGCCCCTGGGACGAGTCCTTCCTGCTCTACAGCGAGGAGACCGAGTACGCGCTGCGCGCCGCCGACGCCGGCTGGACCCTCTGGTACGAGCCCGCCGCGGTGGTCGAGCACATCGGCGGCGAGGCCAAGACCAGCCCGATGCTGGCCGCGCTGCTCACCGTCAACCGCGTCCGGCTGTTCCGGCGGCGCCGGGGCCGGGTCGCGACCGCGGGCTTCTACCTGGCCGTGCTGCTCGGCGAGGCGATGCGGGCGGCGGCCGGGCGGCGTACGGCCAGGGCCTCGGTCGTGGCGCTGCTCAGGCCGTCCCGCCGGCTGCGGGCCCTGCCGGGCTGAGCCGCGGGCCCTTCCACAGGAGAGGAACACCATGAGAGTCGAGCGACTGGGGCTCGAAGGCGCGCTGCTGTTCGTGCCGACGCCGAGCCATGACGACCGCGGCCTGTTCACCAGGACCTTCGACGCCGCGATCGCCGCCGAGCACGGGCTGGACCACACGGCGTTCGTCCAGGACAGCCAGTCGCGCTCGCGGCTCGGCACGGTCAGGGGCATGCACGGCCGGTCGGGGCGCGGCGAGGCCAAGCTGGTGCGCGCCGCCCGTGGCGCGGTGCTGGACGTCCTGGTGGACGCGCGGCCGGGGTCGCCGACGTTCGGCGCGCACGTCGCCGTCCGGCTCGACGACGTGACCTTCGCCAACCTGTACGTGCCGCCGGGCCTCCTGCACGGCTACCAGGCGCTGACCGAGCAGGCCGACGTCTGCTACCGCATCGACAGGGAGCACGACCCGGCCGAGGACCTGGCCGTCCGCTACGACGACCCCGACCTCGCGCTGCCGTGGCCGTTGCCGGTGACCGCGATCAGCGAGCGCGACAGGTCGGCGGGCTCGTGGAAGGAGCTCAGGACCATCCTGGCCTCCTGATCGCGGCGTTCGAACCGCATCAGCGCCCCGGCCGCGCCGACGAGCAGGAACAGCACGCTGGTGATGCCGGGGAAGGACAGCAGGTCGAAGGTGGCCGCGCCGAGCAGCGGGATCACCAGGCAGGCGGCGATGGTCAGGCCGAGGTTGCGCACGTTCGGGTCGGTGCTCATGCGGCGCACCCGCAGGGCGACGACGATCCCGCACACGATCACGCCGACGAACCCCAGCACGCCGACCACCCCGGTCTCCACCAGGGACAGCAGGTACTGGTTGTCGAACACCTGGTGCTTGAAGGGGTACCAGGTGCCGAGGCCGCGGCCGAAGACCGGGCTCTTGGCGAACTCCCGCATCGCGAAGGGATAGTCGTGGGTGCGGTAGATGACGCTGCTGTCCTCGCCCGCGCCGGCGAACAGGTTGTAGAACGTGCCGATCAGGCCCGGCGCCAGCACCTTCATGAAGCCCAGGAACACCACGAACGCGCCGATGGTGACGATCCGCCGCCGGTTGGACCAGCCGAGCAGCAGGATCAGCCCGGCCCCGGCCAGGCCGAGCACGGCCGTCCTGGAGACCGAGAACATCAGGCCGGCCGCGATGACGCCCGCGCAGATCCACCAGCGGGTCGCGGCCTGGCCCCGGCTGCGCGCCTGGAAGCCGAGGTGGGCGGCCAGCGGCAGCAGCATCGCCGACAGCGCGCCGAACTCGATCGGGTGGCCGAGCGTGCCGGCGACCCTGCGCAGGTCGGACCGGGAGATCACGGTCGGCACCTCCTCGACCGAGGAGTGGCGCAGGCCTGGGACGCGCATGTACTCGGTGAGGTCGAGGTCCAGCCGGAACTGCAGCAACGCGACGATCGCGGCGAACGTGCCGCCGATGACGACCGCCTTGAGCACGAAGTCGAGGCGGTCGCGGCTGCCGATCCCGTCGCACATGACCAGCAGCAGGCTCGCGTACCCCAGGTAGAGCACCAGCGTGTGGTCGGCGAGGTTGAGCTCGTCGGAGGGCAGGTAGCGGTAGGTCGTGTAGCCGTAGACGGCCAGCAGGAGCATGCCGTAGACGAAGATCGAGGTGCGGACGGGGTTGCCGCCCTTGGCGACGCCGGTCGTGCCGACCATCTGGGCGCACACCCACACCAGGCCCAGGAACAGGGCCATGATCTCGGCGGGGGTGAGCGAGAGCGGCAGCCCGGCGACCGCCAGGCGGGCCGGCAGGATCAGCAGGAACAGCACGAACAGGCAGGCCAGGGTGGCGCCGTCGGCGCGCCGCGGCAGGGTGGTCGCGGTCATCCTTCGTGTCCCGCCGGCGTCCTGGCGCCGTTGGCGAGCGCGGGCTCGAACCGCACGGAACCGCCCGCGGCTCCCCGGCGTGACCGGCGGTGCCGGGCGAAGCTCTCCACGGCGAAGGCGGCGAACAGGCTCATGAAGAACGCCAGCGCGCCGGTGATGACGGCGCTGCGCATGCGGCTGCCCTTCTTCTCGTCGGGCGCGGTCGGCGGCACCACGACCGTGGCGGTCACGTACGTGGTGGGCGGCGCCTTGACCTGCTGCTGCCGGGCCCGCAGCTCCTTCTGGGCCAGGGCGGTGACCTTCACGACGATGCCGTGGGCCAGCTCGGCGCTCGGCGCCTCACAGACGATCACGATGAACGGGGTCGCGGGCATCAGCTCGGGGTTGGTGCCACCGCTGGTGATCTTGAGCGTGACGTCGCCGCCGATGGGCGCGCCGAGCGCGGCGGCCGTCTGGGGCGTGTTGAGCGCCTGGATGAGGATCGAGGAGGTCATGCTGAGCCCCTGGTCGAAGGAGACCAGGGGGTTGGTGCGCGGGTTGGGGAACTTGGGGTCGCTCGGCACGCTGCCGCCGGTCACCGGCAGGGTCAGGACGAGCGCCGAGCTGGAGATGAAGGTCTTGGGCGCGACGGCGAAGACGCCGAGGGCCGTGACGACCGTGAGCAGGAACGCGGGGACCGTCACGTACCAGTGCTTGAACAGGATCTTCGCCGTCGCCCAGAAGTCCATGGCGGGCCCTCACTTCTCGCCGTCGTCCTGGTTCGCCTTCCTCGGCCCCGGGACGGGCGACAGCGGGCCGGCCCGGTAGGCGGGGAACTCCATGGTGGCCGAGCTGTCCTCGTCGAGTACCGGGAGCTCGGCGGGCTCGCTCGCCTGGGCCTCGACCGGCTCGGGCGCCGCGACCGGAACCGGAACCGGAACGGGGGCAGGAGCGGGGGCGGGGGGCGCGGCCGGGGCGGCGAGCTCGGGCCGGCGGCGCTGCCGGGGCTCGCGCCGGACCACCACGCCGTAGGCGATGCCGAGCCCCAGGACCAGGGTGAGCAGCGCGCCGCCGATCGCCCCCTGCCAGTTCACGCTGTGGTCGGCCTCCGGCTGGGACGGCGGCACGATGTCGGTGGAGGTGATGAAGGTGTTCGGCGGCGCGCCGAGCGTCTTCTGCCACTTGAACAGCTCGGTCGCCACGCGCTCGCGGGCCGCCATGAGCACGGTCGTGGCCTGCCGCGGGGACTCGCTGTCCACCCTGATGTAGATGTAGGGCCCGTTGATGTCCAGGACGTTGGGGTTGGTGCGCCCGTCGTCGATGGTGATCTCGGTCGGGCCGTCCTTGGGGGCGCCGAGCTCGGTCCAGACGTCCTGGGTGTTCATCGCCAGGATGACGATGCTGGCCCCGGTCTTGAGGGCGTCGTTGAAGGAGAGGAAGGGGTTGGTCAGCCCTTGCTTGGTCTTGTCGCTGTTGACCGTGCCGCCGTTCACCGGGGTCGCGAGGACGAGGGAGACGTCGGTCGTGTAGTGGGCCGGAAGGACGACGTACACCACGCCGCCCACCAGGATCGACAGGAGGATCAGCGGCGGGCCTATCAGAATTCGTCGGAGAAGACCAAGGATCGCCTTCCAGAACTCCATTTTGGTACGTTCCCCCGCATCAGCGAACTTGCCCTATAGCGGACCATCGCCCAATCACTGGCAGACGTTACATCCCCCCAGATCGGTTACATCGGACGTGGTCGCCGCGATAGACCTACGACTACGGCGACGGGGGCTTTCGGTGGGGCTGACAATTGAGCGTCCGGCGACACGGAGCAGGCTCGCCGGGCTCGACGGGTTACGGGGGCTGGCCGCGCTGTTCGTGGTCCTGCACCACTGCTGGCTGCTGTCGTTCCCCGGGTTCCCGGTCAACGACGCGCCCTGGTGGACGGGGTGGCTGCTCTACGGGCACTTCGCGGTCGTGGTGTTCATCGTGCTGTCCGGGTTCTCCCTCGCGGTCTCGCCCGCGCGGTCCGGCTGGCGGCTCGGCAGCCTCCCCACGTTCTTCAACCGGCGCGCCTGGCGCATCCTGCCGCCGTACTGGGCGGCGCTGCTGTTCAGCCTGGTTATTGCGTGGACGGTCATCCCGCAGCCCGGCCAGCAGGTGCCCACCGGGCAGTCGGTGCTCATCTACGGCCTGCTGCTCCAGGACGTCTTCGGCTCCCCCAGCCCCAACGGCGCCATGTGGTCGATCGCCGTCGAGGCGCAGCTCTACCTGGTGTTCCCGCTGATGCTGCTGGTGCTGCGCCGGTGGGGCGCGGCGGTGATGCTGGGCGCGGTGACGCTGGTCGTGGTGGCCGTGGGCGCGCTGGCGCCGTACGTGCCGGCCGTGGAGCTGCTGATGCGGCTGACCCCGCAGTTCGCGGCGCTGTTCGCCGTGGGCGCGGTGTGCGCCGGGGTGGTGCGGGCGTCGGAGCGTACCGGGCGGCTGCCCTGGCACTGGCTGGCCGCGGCGGCCGCGCTGCCGGTGCTCGTGCTGGTGGTGGTGGCCGGTCCGGCGTGGGTGGTCGGGCACTTCTTCTGGGTGGACCTCGCGGTCGGGCCCGCCGCCGGCCTGCTGCTGGCGGGCGTGGCGACGGGCCGGCCCTCCTGGCTCGTCCGGCTGCTCGACACCCGTCCGGTACGGCGGCTCGGCTCGTTCTCCTACAGCCTCTACCTGATCCACGCGCCGCTGGTCGTCATGGTCAACCGGCTGGTCGTGGCCCCGCGCGTGCCGCCCGGGATGCCGGCCTTCCTCCTCACGCTCGCCCTGGCCGTGCCGGCGAGCGTGGGAGTGGCGTGGTTGTTCGCGTCCGTCTTCGAGCTGCCCTTCCAGCGGCACAGAGGCTGGCGGAGCCTGCGCGAGGCCGCGCGGGCGCGGTTCAGGTGACCCGGATCAGGTGATCTTCGCCAGCGCCTCGGCCTCGTAGGCCGCCGCGAGCTCCTCGGGGATGCGCGACAGGTCGTCGGCGCGGTGGAAGTCGCGCAGGGTGGTGCCGCGGCAGGCGGCGTCCACGTTGGGGGCGGCGGCGCGGGTGCGGACGTCGTCGATGTGCACGGTGCGGAAGTCGATGCTGAAGCGGGTCCTGCCGGAGGTGTTGGCGACGGTGGAGTGCAGGTGCGCCCCGGAGAACAGCATCATGCCGCCCGGTTCGGGGACGAGCCGCAGCTCGGGGTCGAGGTCGAGCGCCTCCTCCGGTTTGGGCTGCTCCCTGGTGTCGCTGTGGACGTGCTGCGCGGCGGTGGGCCGGCTCACCGCGGTCCATTCCGCGTAGTCGTAGCGCCCGCTGCCGTTGAGCACGGGACGGTCGAAGTACTGCGGGTGCAGGGCGAAGACGTTCTCCGGGACCACCTCGTAGATGGGCATCCACCAGTTGACCTGGCAGAACGGCGCGGAGTACCAGCAGTCCCTGTGCGCGTGGTAGGCGTAGGAGATGCCCGAGTCGAGGTAGTGGTCGGCGGTCGAGGTGCGCAGCCGCGGCACGTCGAAGTAGGTCTGATCCAGCGCCATGCCGAGCTCCTCCAGCAGGGCGCCGATCAGCTTCTTGCTGGTGGGATGATGGATGAAGCGGGGCTTGAGCTCGGCGAGCAGCGCGGCGAAGTCCTCCACCGGCATCTCGTACTGGGCGGTCTGCGGGTCGCGTGCTCCGAACGCCTCCTCGATCAGCTCGCGGGCGAACTCGATCAGCTTGGTCGAGGCGGAGGTGGCGGAGTAGAGGAACACGTCCCCTTTGAAGATCATTTGACGCCGAACATCATCCCGAATTCGGCTATTGGTTAATATAACGGACATAGCGAGATTTACCCCCTCGCGTCGTTCTTTTCCTTTCTCTCGCCGATGCCCGCTTCTTCGTTACAGGGACTTACAGCGGCAATTGCGTCTCGGTGTCCGGACGGGCGACATAGGTCGAGTAGTCGGGGTGGTCGAACCGGTGCAGCGCCTGGATGTTGTCGTTCCAGGGGGCGGCGACCGGGCGCTTGTGCCGCAGGCCGTGGATCGGGGCCAGCTTCATCGCCTTGTTGTCCTCGTTGAACTCGCGGATCGCGCTCAGCTCGCCGACGTAGTCGTTGTGGATGACCTGGTCGTCGTCGCCGACGGTGTCGTCCAGGTAGACGAACACGCGGGGCAGGAAGTAGCGGTGGTCGCCGGCGAACAGCCTGAGCGCCGATGCGGTCGAGGAGTAGAAGTCCACGTCGATGGAGACGAAGCCGATGGGCGCGGGGTGCTCGCCGTCCAGGAACTGCCCGACCGTGTCCTCGATGTTGCCCAGGATCAGGTGCGCGGCTCCCAGGCGGGCGCGCAGGGCCTCGACGTCCATGACGAAGTCGCCCTCGCGCCAGATGTAGGGCAGGTCGCGGTAGTCGGTGGGCTTGGGCAGGCCGGCGCCGGTGTCGAAGCCGTACACGTCGATCTTGACGCCGGTCGCCGCCGTCGCCAGCGCCGCCATGCGGTTGAGCTCGACCATGCCCGCGCCGCCGGCGACGCCGAACTCGACCACGCTGATCCGGCCGACGCCGAGCCGCCTGGCCAGCTCGGCCGCCTGCTGGACGCCGTACGCGTAGTGCGGCCGCGGATAGAGGTCGAGCGCGCAGCGCAGCTCGTGGGAGCCGAACGGCAGGCGTCGCATGACGGCCAGCAGGATGCGGCCCGGCTGCATGAGCAGCCGCACGATGCGAATCAGCACGAGGGTTTCACCCTTTCGAGGAGACGAGTCGGGCCGCCAACCCGGCGATCTTGCGGCTGCGGTGCGTCAGCATCTGTTGCTGGCGCCGCCAGTACGTGCGCAGCAGCACGGCCCGCGCGCGGGCGCGTTGCTCCGCCGACAGTTCCGTGCCACCGAGGGCCCGGTGCATGGCCCGGAACTGCAGCGTGGTGGCGAAATGGGCGGTCCAGGCGGGCACACCGAGCGCCGCGGCGATCCCGGACAGGCGGCGTTCGCGCAGGTTGCGATGGGCCAGCACCCGCGGGACGTGCCCCCAGGGCGCGGTCAGCGCGAGCATGGTGGCGTAGACCTCGTCCTCGCGGATCATCAGCGGTCTCGGCACGGCGGCCACCCGCTCGCGCCGCATCAGCCCGTAGAGGGGGTCGAGGCCGTGGTGCTGGGTCGTGACCACGTCCCACAGCTCGTCGAGGCGGTCGACCGGGTCGTCGGAGAGCATCCGGGTGCCGCGGTAGCGCGGCTCGTGGACGGTCCCGTCCGCGCCGGTGTACCGGACGTCGGAGGTGACCAGGATGAGCCGCTCGTCGGCCAGGAACGGCTCCAGCGTGCGCGAGACGTAGTCGGGTTCGAGCAGGTCGTCGTCGCCCATCCAGCGGAAGAACTCGCCACGCGCGCGGCGCAGCACCTCCACGAAGTTCCCGACCACGTGCAGGTCGTGCGGCTGGCGGTGGTAGGCGATGCGGCCGTCCTGGCGGGCCAGCTCGCGGCAGAGCTCCTGCGTGCCGTCGGTGGAGGCGTTGTCCGAGATCACGACCTCCAGCTCGGCGTGATCCTGGGCGAGCGCGGAGCGCACGGCCGTCTCCAGCCGGTCCGCACCGTTGCGTACCGGGATTCCGATGGACACCAGCATCGTCTCTCCTCGGGGTCAGCGCGCGCGGGCGGGCAGCAGCCGCACCAGACGGGCGCTCACTAGGTGGAACTGGTCGCGGGTCACCACGACCAGCACGTACGCCAGCAGGCCGCCGCCGCCGGCCAGGACGAGCTGGACGAACGGGCTGCCGTGGGTCAGGCTCGCCAGGCCGAGCATGACGGCGGCGCAGACCACCGCCCCGACCGCCGGGCGTACGAGACCGGGCAGCACCGGCCCGAGCCGGACCCCCGCCCGCTGCACGGCGATCATCGCGAGCGGCAGCGCGACCAGCACGGCGGCGGTGGCCTGGCCGATCGCGGCGCCGCGGATGCCGTCGAGGTGCGTGCCGGCGATGACCGCGGGGATCATCGCCGCGGCGTGGCCGAGGTTCATCCAGACGGTCGAGCGGGTGGCGCCCTGGCCGTTCAGGATGTCGAGCGCGAAGGCGGTGAGCATGCGCACCACCATCAGGACCGCCAGGAAGCGCAGCACCCCGGCGGCCTGCTCCCAGTCCGGGCCGTAGATGAAGATGATCAGCGAGTGCGCCAGCACCGCCATGAACACGGCCAGCGGCAGCACCATGGCGATGAGCAGCGGCACGCTGCGCTGGACGCCGATCGACAACGACTCCTCGTCCCGCTCGGCCAGCCGGGAGAAGCCGGCGATCGACACCATGCGGATGGCGCTGCCGATGATGCCGGGCACCCAGCTCGACACGTTGAACGCCATCAGGTAGAAGCCGAGCCACGACTCGCCCATGATGTTGCCGACGATGATGTAGCCCACGTTGAGCAGCAGGACCTCCAGGGCGATCCCGGCCGCCGAGGGGATCCCGAACCTCAGCAGCCGGCCCGCGATGTGCCGGTCGAACCCGAACCGGTAGGGCAGCCGGGCGTAGATCAGCATGAACACGCCGGTGACCACGGCCCCGGCGAGCTGCCCCCAGGCGAAGCTGTAGGCCCCGGCGCCGTTGACCGCGAGCACGATGGCCACCGGCGCGTTGACCAGGAAGCCCGCGAGGACCGCCTTGGCGTTCTTGCCGGTGCGGAACCAGCGCAGCAGGGCCGCGCTGCGCACCGCCGTGACCGCCTCGACCAGGATGACCGCGGTGAGGATGCGCACCACGGAGGTGGCCTCCTCGCTGCCGGCCAGCGCCGAGAAGTACGGCGCCCCGGTCCAGAAGATCCCGTACAGGCCGAGCGCGGAGATCATCGTGAGCGTCGTGGCCGTGGGCGCGATGTCCTCCAGCCGGCCGCGCCACTGCACGACGGCCGACATGACGCCGACGTCCTTGACCACCATGACGAACTGGGTGGCCGCGAGCGCGACGGCGTACGTGCCGAAGTCCGCGGGCGCGAGGAGCCGGGCCAGGATCAGCCCGAGGATGAACGAGCCCGCACGGGTGACGAGCGTGCCGAGCAGGCTCCACACCGCCCCTCGACCCACCTTGCGCCCAATGTCACTGATGTCCGGGCTCGCCTGATCCACCATGCTGTGCCCTACTTTTGCTCGTTGACCCGCTCCAGCCAGATCTCCCGCCAGAACGGGATGAACGCGCGGGGGCAGTTGGACTTGTACACACCGTCGCAGATGATTCCGTCCAAGGCGATGCACGGATTTTTCATCTCAAGCAGCTTTCCGGTCTTCTCGTCGATGCAGCGCTCGACCCGCGCGGTCACCCGGGCGACCTTGCCGCACGACCGCGCCATGTCCTCCTCGAAGCCCAGCCCCCGGTTGAACCCCTTGGTGGTGAGCGTGGCGACGATCTCGTCCTTGGACCTGACGCGGACCAGCTCGCCCGGCTGGAGGTCGGTCGTCCCGGTCGGGGCCGGGCCGGTGTGCGGGCCGGGCTGCACGAACCCCCAGTCCAGGCCGCCTCTGAAGCGCAGCGCCCGGGGGAACTTCCTGGACAGCCGCTGGTAGCGGTTGAACAGGCCGAAGAACAACGTCCGGACGGTCGAGGCGATCCCGGCGTTGCCCACCCGGACGTCCGTGACGTACTGGCCCAGGTCGCGGAACGGGAGCAGCTCGGGGGCGGCCCGCAACAGCTCGGTCGCCTGGCAGCGGAAACGTTCCTCGCCGTCCGGCGCGGGCTCCTTGCGGGTGTTGACCTCCAGCAGCGGCAGCAGCGGCCGCTCGGGACGCACCCGCTCCTCGGCCGTGGGCGGCCCGTCGACCTTCCGCAGCCAGGACGTCTTCCAGTAGAGCAGGCAGGCCGTCTGGCAGCCACCGTGGGCCGTGCCGTCGCAGCGGGAGCCGGTCAGGTGGACGGCGTCCTCCATCTTCCGCATCCCGGTCCTGGTCATCGTGTCGCAGAGCTTGTTGGCCACCTTGTGGACGGTCAGCCGTTGCCCGCAGAACCGCAGCATCTCCGGCATGAACGGGAGGCTGTCCAGCTCTCCGCGCTCATCGAGGGTCGCCAGGATCTCTTCAGCACTGAGAACCTCGACCACGTCGCCGACTTTCAGCGCCAGGCTCAATCCACCCACTCCTTCAGCAGGCCCGCGTTCTGCAGGGCGTTCGCCGCGTCCGCCAATGCCTGGAACGGCAGGTTCGACCGTTCCGCGATGTCGAGCAGGCTGTGCCGCCCGTCGGAAAGGTTGAGCACCCACAACATCGCCATCTGGGCCTGTTTCGTGTCACTGCGGCCGCCCAGTGAGCCGTACAGGCCGCGCGCCCCGAGCTGGGGCTCGCCGTACGGGCTGAGGTTCTGGTAGCGGCGGTTGCCCTCCAGGACCCGTACGGCGCTCCACAGCGTCTCCAGGGTGTCCTCCATGGCCTCGGGCCGCACGAAGTCCGGATCGTCGGCCGAGGTGTGGTACTCCGGGTAACTCCCGTAGGGCGTCCTGGTCAGCGAGCCCACGGGCAGGTCGAACCCCGGTGAGCAGTACTGCCGCTCGTCGTAGCCGTAGGGCGAGAAGTCCAGGAGGGTGTGCGGCCGGTCCTTGAGCACGTGCGCGAAGACCTGGTCGATCTCGGCGTCGCCGCGCCTGCTGCGCTTGTAGGTGACCGTCCCGGCGTCCCCGGCACAGGCCAGGGTGAGGCCGTGCCTGATCCGGTCGGTGCGCTCGCGGTTGAGCGCCAGCCAGGTGATCGCGCCGATGGTGCCGGGCGCGAACACGAACCGGTAGGTGTACCAGGGATCGGCCAGCCGCTGGGCCAGCGACACCGCCACCGCCACCCCGGCCAGGTTGTCGTTGGCCAGCGAGGGATGGCAGACGTGGCAGGAGATCAGCACCTCCTCCGAGCTGCGGCCCTGGATCACGTGCTCGCCGTAGGTCAGGTGGCCGTCGGCGAGCGTGGAGTCGATCCTGACCTCGTACGGCCCGTCCGCCAGCCCGTCCAGGGTGTTCTGGCTCAGGCAGAAGCCCCAGGTCTCGGCGTAGTAGCTGGTCCGGTACGGCACCAGGTCCGGCTGGCCGGGCAACGTGTGCAGGCGCCCGCGCAGCTCGGCCAGCGACATGGTGGCCTCGACCGGCGCGCTGTAGCCGACGACGTGCAGGTTGCTCTCCTGGAAGTCGACGACCCGGTTCCCGGCGGCGTCCTTGACGTAGGCGTCGCGGATGTTCCACTCGCGGGGGATCGTCCAGTCGAGCACCTGCGTGCCTGTCGGCACCTCGGTGATCTCCAGCGGGATGGACCCGCCGATGATCTCCAGGGTGCGGCGCAGGCCGTCGCCGGTGATGCTGCGGCACAGCGGGTAGAGCCGCCGTACCAGGTCGTGCATCTCCGGGCCGGTCATGGCCGCAGGGTGGCGTCGACGGTGCCCGCCTCGCGCCGGTCGGCGAGCCGGGCCAGCCTGGTGAAGCGGCGGTCGAAGTCGTGCCGGGTCAGGCCGTGCTCGCGGTAGGCGTCGATGAGCTCGACGGCGCCCGCCTTGACCGTCCAGCGGGCCTCGTAGCCCAGGGCGGACCTGATCCGGGAGAAGTCGACGCGGTAGGAGCGCGGGTCGGCGCCCGTCTCGCCGGTGATCGTCAACGTCGAGCCGGGCACGGCCGCGGCCACCTCGGCCGCGATCTCGGCCACGGTCACGTTGTTGACCTCGGTGCCCACGTTGAAGGCCGTGGCGTGCACGGCTTCGCGCGGCGCGGTCAGGGCGGCGGCGAACGCGTCGGCGATGTCCCTGGCGTGCACCAGCGGACGCCACGGGGTGCCGTCGGACAACACCCGGACCTCGCCGGTCAGGTGCGCGTGGCCCACCAGGTTGTTCAGCACGATGTCGGCGCGCGGCCTCGGCGAGAACCCGAAGGCGGTGGCGTTGCGCAGGAACACCGGGGTGAAGTCCTCGTCGGCCAGCGCGGTCAGGTCGTCCTCGACCCGCACCTTCGACTCGGCGTACGGCGTGACCGGGCGCAGCGGGGCCTCCTCGTCCAGCAGGTCCGCGCCGCCGGAGGCGCCGTAGACCGAGCAGGTGGAGGCGTACAGGAAGCGGCGCACGCCCGCGTCCTTGGCCAGCCTGGCCAGCCGTACGGAGGCGTGGTGGTTGATGTCGTAGGTCAGGTCGGGCGCGAGCGCACCGAGCGGGTCGTTGGACAGGGCGGCCAGGTGGATCACCGCGTCGAACCCGGCGACGTGCTCGGGGCCGGCGTCGCGCAGGTCCACGGCGTGCGCCTCGACCGGCTCGGGCTCGGGCCCGAGCACGCAGTCGGCGAACAGGCCGGAGTCCAGGCCGACGACCTGGTGCCCGGCCTCGGCCAGGACGGGGGCCATCACGCTGCCCAGGTAGCCCTGGTGGCCGGTGAGAAGTACCCGCATCAGTTCTCCAGATCGACGGTCAGCTTGGATACGTGGAACGCCTCGGCGTACCGCGCGTGGCACTCGATGCCACGGATGCGGGCCAGGCCCAGGAACGCCTCGCGGTCGTACCAGGGGCGGTGCCGCTGGGAGGCGTAGTGGCGCTGGAGCAGGTCCACCTTGCGCTCGGCCACCTCCGCGGCGAGCGGCTGGTAGACGGCGGGGGCGGCCAGGTCGCCGTCCCATTTGACGATCTCGTAGCCGAGCGTCAGGTGGTCGCGGAAGGCGGTGGGCACCAGCTCGGCCAGCCCCCGGTGGTCCTGGTGGGCGTCGCCGCGCCAGGGCGCGAGGATCAGGCCGGGCTCGGTGCGGGCCCGCAGTTCCTCGACCGCGGCCTTGGCCTCCTCCCAGCGGGCCGGCAGGTAGCCGTCGGGCAGCTTGAGCACGCTCACCCGCAGGTCCGCGCCGGGGCAGAAGTCGGCCAGCGCGGCGCGCTCCTCGTCCTCCCGCTCGGTCCCGCCGCCGGACAGCACCAGCGCGTCCACGCGCACGCCGGGACGGGCGGCGCAGATCGTCAGCAGGCTGCCGCCGGCTCCGATCGCCAGGTCGTCGCAGTGCGCGGCGAGCGCCACGACGGAGGTCACGCCTCCGGGACGCAGTCCGATCACCGGGACCGTTCCCACAGAGCCCACGGGCGCACGCCGTGCGAGTACGCCTCGTCCAGCTCCATGCGCTGGTTGACGGTGTCGGTGGGCCGCCAGTAGCCCCGATGGGGGTAGGCCAGCAGGCGTCCGCGCTTGGCCAGCTCGGCGCAGCCGTCGGCGACCAGGTCGCCGTTCTCCGGGATGTGCTCGAAGATCTCCTGGGTCAGCACGAAGTAGCCGCCGTTGACCCACACCGGCATCTCACTGACCGGCGAGATGCCGCCGACCAGCCCGTTCTCGCCGACGTCCACGCAGTGGAAGGTCTGGGACGGCGGCACCACCATCATCGAGGCGGCCGCGCCGGACTCGGTGAACCGGTCGATGATCTCGGGCAGCGGGGCGTCGGTGAGCACGTCGGCGTAGTTGGCGAGGAACACCTCGTCGTCGCCCAGGTGGCTGCGGACCCGGCGTAACCGCTCCCCGATCGGGGAGTCGGTCCCGGTCTGCACGAACGAGATGGACCAGTCGGAGATGTCGCTCGACAGCAGCTCGACCTTGCCGCCGCGCAGCACGAAGTCGTTGGACGTGGCCTCCTGGTAGCCGAGGAAGAAGTCCTTGATGTGGTGGGCGCCGTACCCCAGGCACAGGATGAACTCCTTGTGTCCGAAGTGGGCGTAGTAGCGCATCACGTGCCAGAGCAGCGGTCGCGGACCGACGAGCGCCATCGGTTTGGGCACCTCGCCCGGCACACCGGTCCGCATCCGGGTGCCGAATCCTCCGCAGAACAGGACAACCTTCACACGACCTCCAGGTGTGGGATCGGGAAGACCAGCCGGCCTCCCCATTCGTGCACATAGGAGAGCTGAGCGGTGAGCTCTTCGCGCAGGTTCCACGGCAGGACCAGCACATAGTCCGGGCGGTCCTGGGCGATGCGCTCCGGCGGAGCGATCGGGATCCTGGTGCCCGGCGTGAACCTGCCGTGTTTGTACGGATTGCGATCCACCGTGTAGGCCAGCAGATCCGGCCGGATGCCACAGTGGTTGAGCAGCGTGTTGCCCTTGCCCGGCGCGCCGTACCCGGCGACCGTCTTGCCCTCCTCGGCGGCGGTGATCAGGAAGCGCAGCAGGTCGCGGCGGACGCGGGCGACCCGCTCCGCGAACCCCGCGTAACCGGAGAGGTCGTGCAGCCCGGCGGCCTTCTCCCTGGCGAGCACGTCGAGCACCCGGCCGGACGGGCTGCCCGAGGGTCGCGCCCACAGCCGGATCGACCCGCCATGGGTGGGCAGCAGCTCGACGTCGACCAGGGTCAGCCCGCCGCTCGCCAGCGCCCGCTGCGCGGAGGCCACCGTGTAGTACTGGAAGTGCTCGTGGTAGATCGTGTCGTACTGGTTCAGCTCCACGAGCGTGAGCAGGTGCTGGACCTCGATCGAGACCCATCCGTCGTCGGCCACCAGGGCGCGCAGTCCCTTGGTGAAGCCGATGACGTCGGGGATGTGCGCGTAGACGTTGTTGGCCACCACCAGGTCGGCGGGACCGTTCCCGTCCCGCACCGACGCGCCCGTCTCCGGAGTGAGGAACGCGGTGAGCGTCGGCACGCCCTTGTCCTTGGCCGCCTGCCCCACGTTGGCCGACGGCTCGATGCCGAGGCACCGGATGCCGTGTCCGACCACGTGCTGCAGCAGGTAGCCGTCGTTGCTGGCCACCTCGACCACGAACGACGGCTTCAACCGTTCCACGGCCGTGTCGACGAACCGCCGCGCGTGCTCCACCCAGGAGGCAGAGAATGACGCGAAGTAGGCGTATTCGGTGAATGTCTCTTCCGGCGTGATCAACGGCGGGATCTGGGCCAGCCAGCAGCCCGTGCATACCCGCAGATGAAGGGGATAGGTGAGCTCTGGCTGATCGAGTTGTTCCGCGGTGAGGAAGAGTTCACAGGGCGGTGTCGCCCCGAGATCCACCACGCCGACCAGGTCCGTCGAGCCGCACAACCGGCACGATGTCATCAACAAAGGGCCCCACCCAGAAATGACAAGATTTCCCCCTTTGGAAACCCACAGCCATACTTCGGGTGAGCGGCAATGAGTGTTACAAGTGTCTTCATGAAACGCCTGAGCATCGATGGAGCATTGCTCTACACCCCCCGCATCCTCAGCGATCCCCGGGGCGTTTTCCTGGAAAGCTTCCGCGCCGCCGACCTGCGGGAGGCGACAGGGCGCTCGATCGAGCTGGCCCAGGTCAACTGCTCGGTCTCCAGCCGCGGCGTGCTGCGCGGCATCCACTTCGCCGACGTGCCGCCCGGCCAGGCCAAATACGTCATGTGCGTGTCGGGCGAGGCCATGGACGTCGTGGTGGACGTCCGCGTGGGCTCGCCGACGTACGGGCGGTGGGAGGCGGTGCGGCTGGACGACGTCTCGCGCCAGGGCATCTTCCTGACCGAGGGGTTGGGCCATGGCTTCATGGCCCTCAGCGAGTCGGCCACGGTCGTCTACCTCTGCTCCTCCCCGTACGACCCGGCTCACGAGCACGGCATCCACCCGCTCGACCCCGATCTCGCCATCGAGTGGCCGATCGAGGTGGAGCCGGTCCTGTCGGCGAAGGACGCCGCCGCCCCCACGCTCAAGCAGGCCCGCGACGCGGGGATCCTCCCGTCGTGGTGAGCGTCGTGATCCCGGCGCACAACGAGGCCAAGGTGCTCGGCCGCCTGCTGGACGGCCTGCTCGGCGAGGCGGCGCCCGGCGAGTTCGACGTGGTGGTCGTGGCCAACGGCTGCACCGACGGCACGGCGGAGGTGGCCCGGCCGTACGACGTCCGGGTGCTGACCACGCCCGTCCCCTCCAAGAGCGCGGCGCTGCGCATGGGCGACGCGGCCGCCCGCGGCTACCCCCGCCTGTACGTCGACGCCGACATCGAGCTCAGCACCGCCTCGGCGCGCGCGCTGGCGGCCGTGCTGGCCGCGCCGGACGGGCCGCTCGCCGCCGCGCCGGAGCGGGACCTGACGCTGGCCGACCGCCCGTGGCCGGTGCGCGCCTACTACGCGATCTGGACGCGGCTGCCGCACGTGCGCGCCGGGCTGTTCGCCCGGGGGGTGATCGCGGTGAACGGCGTGGGCAACGAGCGACTGCGCGCGCTGCCGCCGGTGATGGCCGACGACCTGACCGCCTCGCTGGCGTTCACGCCCGACGAACGCGTGATCGTCGGCACGGCCCGCGCGGTGATCCATCCGCCGCGCACGGTCGCCGACCTGCTGCGTCGCCGGGTCCGGGCCATGACCAGCGTCACCGAGCTGGAGCGGACCTCGGCCACCGCCGGCGAGCGCACCGGCCCGCGCGACCTGGCGGCCATCGTGGCGAAGGAGCCGCGCCTGGCGGGCGCGGCGGTGGTCTTCGCCGCGATGGCCGTGCTGGCCAGGCGGCGGGCCGCCCGCGCGATCCGCGCGGGCGACTACACCACCTGGCTGCGCGACGAGAGCAGCCGGAACTAGCTGACCGGCGTGTTCATGTCGGTGGTGATCTGGGCGGCGGTGAGTGCCTTGTTGTAGACGCGCACCTCGTCGATCAGACCGCTGAAGTAGTCACCGGAACCGCTGTTCCCGCCGATCCGCAGGGGGCTCGTCCCGGTGCGCAGGTTGCCGACCGTCGGGTTGGTCGCCACCTGCGTGCCGTTGACGAACATCCGCAACGTCGACCCGTCATAGGTCGCCGCCACATGACTCCAGGTGTTCAACGGCAGATTGCTCGCCGCCGGAGCATTCGCCCCCGAAGACGTGTAGATGAACGCCGCCGGACCGCTGCCGCCGCTCCCCATGATCGCGTACGCCAGATCCGCCCCGAACTCCTTCATCAACACCGTCCGCCACCCCGTCACACTCGACGGACGCACCCACGCCTCCAACGTCATCCCGTTCGTCAGACGCAGAGAGCTGGAATCGGCCACCGTCACCCAGCTCGACGTGCCGTCGAACGACAACGCCTGGCCGTACCTGCCGGCCGTCCAGGTCGCCGCGGTGAGGGTGCCGTTGTTGCCGTTGCCGGAGGCGTCGGCGACGGCCGTCCCGGTGCCCGCGTTCATGCCGTACGCCGCCACCAGCCCGCTGACCGTGGGCGGCTGGGTCACCACCGCCGACGCCTCGTTGGACGGCGGCCCTGTGTTGCTGGAGCCGTCGAAGGCCACGACGCGGTAGTAGTACGTGCCCGCCGCGACCCCCGAGTCCGTGAACGACGTGCTCGCGGTCGAGCCCACCTGGTTGGCCCCGGACGGCGTGAACCCGGCGGTCGCCGACCGGTGGACGGTGTACCCGGTGACGGCCACGTTGTCGGTCGAGGCCGTCCAGGTGAGCTGGGCGCTGCCCTGACCGCCGGTCGCGGCCAGCGAGCCGGGCGCGGTGGGCGGCTGGGTGTCGGGCGGTCCCTGCTGCCCGACCGGCGTGTTCATGTCGGTGGTGATCTGGGCGGCGGTGAGCGCCTTGTTGTAGACGCGCACCTCGTCGATCAGACCGCTGAAGTACTCGCCCGAACCGCTGTTCCCGCCGATCCGCAACGGACTCGTCCCGGTACGCAGGTTGCCGACCGTCGGGTTGGTCGCCACCTGCGTGCCGTTGACGAACATCCGTAACGTCGACCCGTCATAGGTCGCCGCCACATGACTCCAGGTGTTCAACGGCAGATTGCTCGCCGCCGGAGCATTCGCCCCTGAGGAGGTGTAGATGAACGCCGCCGGACCGCTGCCGCCGCTCCCCATGATCGCGTACGCCAGATCCGCCCCGAACTCCTTCATCAACACCGTCCGCCACCCCGTCACACTCGACGGACGCACCCACGCCTCCAACGTCATCCCGTTCGTCAGACGCAACGAACTGGAATCGGCCACCGTCACCCAGCTCGACGTGCCGTCGAACGACAACGCCTGGCCGTACCTGCCGGTCAGGGACCACGTGGTGTTCGCGGCCGTGCCGTTGTTGCCCTTGCCCGAGGCGTCGGCGACCGCCGTGCCGGCGCCCGCGTCCATGCCGTAGGCCGCCACCAGGCCGTCCGGCACCTGGGACTGCTGGTAGGTCGCGGTGTAGGTCGCCGCGGTGGCCGGCGCCGTGACGTTGTGGGTGGCCGCGCCGCCGTCGGACCAGGAGGTGAGCGTGTAACTGGAGCCGCCGGAGCTCTGCGGCGAGGGCGCGGAGACCGAGTTGTGGGAGCCGACGATCACCGTCCTGGTGAAGGGGGCGACGGTCTGCTCGCTGTTGAAGCCGAGCTGCAGCCCGGCGGGCACGGTCTGGAAGGTCAGGTTCACCGTCTTCGGCTGCAGCAGCACGCTCTTGGTGTCGGTCAGGCCGTGCGCGTCGGTCACCGTCAGCCGGAGCTCCAGGTGGGACGGGTACTCGTGGTCCGGCGGCGCGAAGGAGCCGCCGGTGCCGGTGAAGGTGGTGATCTCGTGCTCGTGGCAGGTGCTGGGGCAGTGATGCATGATCAGCTTCCACTGCATCCGCGAGCCGGGGATCGTGCCGTCCTGGGCGTCGGTGCCGGTGCCGGAGAACGTGATCGTGTCACCGACGGCCCACGTCAGCGAGGGCGACGGCGAGTTGATGGTCGCCGTCGGGGCCGTGTTGTTGACGTTGATCGTCACGGTCGCGGTCCCCTGGCCGCCTCGCCCGTCGTCGGCCCGGAGCTTCACCACGTAGGAGCCGGGTTGCGCGTAGGTGTGGGACGGCGTGGCCGAGGTGGAGTCGTCGTAGTCGCCGTCGCCGTCCAGGTCCCAGCGGAAGGTGAGCGGGTCGCCGTCGGCGTCGGCGGATCCGGCGGAGGTGAAGTTCACCGTGAGCGGCGCGTTGCCCGAGGTCGCGCTGGCGCCGATGACGGCGGTCGGCGGGATGTTGTTGTACAGGTATCGGATGATCTGCCCGTTGGTGTAGTCGACCGCGAACAGGTCGCCGCCGGGGCCGGTCTGCACCTCCACGGCGGGCATCCCGGAGTCGAACGTGGTCACCGTCGCCGGGTCGGGCAGGCCGTTCGCGCCCTTGGTCATGACCCAGACGCACGACCTGCTGAAGTCGGAGAAGAACAGCGCGCCGTCGTAGGCGTCCGGGTAGGAGCCGCCCTCGTAGAACGCGACGCCGCTGGAGGACGATCCGCCTGACGGACACGGGTCGTTCGGCGCGGGCTTGGAGGAGTGGTTCCAGGCGAAGTACGGCTGCGTCACCGCCGCCGGGCCCGCCGCGTACAGGTTCTCGCAGAGGGTCAGGTTCAGGTTGTCGTAGCCGCCCTGCCGGGCCGGGCCCTCGTAGCAGGGCCAGCCGAAGTTGTTGACCGGGCCGGTCGGGGCGGCGATCCGGTTGATCTCCTCGTAGGTGCTCCAGCCGACCTCACCCGCCCAGATCTCGTTCGTGCCGGGCCGGACGGTGATGCGGAACGGGTTGCGCTGGCCGTAGGCGATGATCCGGGCCGCGTTGGGGTCGCTGCTTCCCGCGTTCGGGTTGCCGGGGGCGGCGGCGCCGGTGTCCGGGTCGATCCTGATGATGCTGCCGTTGAGGCCCGCCGGGTCGCCGCCGGTGCGCAGGTCCTGCGAGCGCAGCGCGCCGCCCTCGGCGGCCGGCGGGCTGAGCGCGGTGCCGACCGGCGAGGGCGGGTCGCCGCAGGGGTTGTCCGGGGTGACGTCGGAGCCGGTCAGGTTGTCCTGGCCGTAGTCGGCGAAGTTGAAGCTGGCTCCGTCGCCGCCGCTGGCGTAGAGCATGCCGTCGGGGCCGAACGCCAGGTCGCCGACGGAGTGGCTGGGGTGCTGCTGGCACCAGCCGGTGATCAGCGGGGTCTCGGCCACCGAGCCGCCCGAGGGCGCCAGCACGGACAACCGCCCGGTGATCAGGCAGCCGTCCCCCGTCGCGCCGGGCGGGGTCGGGCACGGGTCGGCGCTCGCGCCCGCGGTGCCCCAGCGCGGCGCGCTGCCGCCGGGCACCGCGTCGTAGGAGTACAGCACGTAGATGCGCGGGTCGGCCGGGAAGTCCGGGTGCAGGGCCAGGCCGAGGAGCCCGCGGTCCCAGAAGTTGTGCACCTGCGTGCGCAGGTCGGCGTAGATCGCCGGCGTGGTGTCGGCGAGGGAGTCGAAAACCTTGATCAGGCCGCTCTTCTCGGCGACGAACACCCGGCCGTCCGGGGCGAACTCGATGTTGGTCGGATTGGTCAGCCCGCTGAAGACCACCTGTCTCTGGAAGCTGCCCGGAAGTGCCTGCGCGGGCGGCGGCGCGACGATCGCCAGCCCGGTCGTGATCAGCAGGACGGAAAAAAGCGCATGGCGAAGCCGCCGTAACACGGGAACCCCCTTGAAACGGAAAAATCCCCCGAGCCCTGAATCGATCTATCGCACCGATTCAGGGCTAAGTCACGCGCTTTGTCCGCATCTGGCCAGCCACGCGTACAGCAACCACCCCAGCTCGTACGGCCGGCACTCCCGGTCCACGGCGACCGGCGGGTAGACCCGGTCCAGGACGCCGAGCCGCATCCCGTGATGCACGCCCGTCGCCATCGCCCGCAGCCCGCGCACCAGCTTGCGCGGATCGGCCCTGGCCTCCTTCCGCCAGGTCAGCGCCAGGTCGTCGAGCACGAACGAGGGCCGCTCGATCATCCAGTCGAGCCCCTTGGAGATCTCCGCCACGTACGCCGTGCCGCCCGCGTCGGCCAGGTCCAGCAGCGCCATCGGCCCCATGGAGAGCTGGTGGACGCTGTACACCGGATACCCCTCCACCACCGAGCCGGTACGAGCGTCGTAGTGCCACCACCACTCCCCCTCCGGCCCCTGCGCCCGGCAGATGCCCGCGGCCACCTGCTCGGCGGCCAGCAGCGCCTCGGCGTCCCCGGTGGCGGCGTGCAGCCTGGCCAGCGCCTGCAGCGGGTAGACCTGGTCGGCGAAGCAGCCCACGTGGGCGCGGTAGCGCGGCACCAGCGCGCCCCGGCCGAGCGCGTGCGGGTAGAGCCGGTTGCCGGCCAGCCCGCCGAGCAGCCGCTCCCGGGCGCGTTCGGCCCGGCCGTCGCGCACCCCGGCCGCGACCAGGGCGGCCAGCACCCACGCCGCCTCGACGGTGTAGATGTGCCCGCCCGCGTCCAGCTCGGCGAGGCGGCTCAGGGCCAGGTCGAGGTCGGCGTGCCCGGTCTCGGCCGCCGCCCAGCAGATCAGCGCCGCGTCGCCGGCGCCGCGCACCTCGGGCAGCCGCTTGACCAGGTTCCCCACCAGGTCGAGGACGTCGTCACCGGCCAGCGCCGCCCGCTGCCGCGCCTCCTCCAGGGTGGCCACGCCGAGCGCGACGATCGCGGAGTAGCGGATGCTGCGCCCCTCGGGCACGGCCGTCCACGTGCCGTCGGCCTGCCGCCGGCCCCGGCGGGTGAAGACGAAGCCGCCGTCGCCGTAGCCGGGGGGCAGGCCGCGTACCGACAGGTCCAGCATGCCCCGCACGAAGTCCTGGTGGCCGGAGCTCAGCAGAGCGATCCGGTGATCCGTCACGTCGTCTCCTCGATCCTGCGTCTGACACCGGCCCACTCCCTGACCACCAGGAGCAGGAATCTGCCGTTGGTGCGCACGTAGCGCGGCCCGAGCCGCAGCGGCTCCTGGAGCATGCGGTAGAGCCATTCCAGCCCTAATCGCTGCCAGCGCACCGGCGCCCTGCGGGTACGCCCGGCCAGCACGTCGAACGAGCCGCCCACGCCGTGGATGATCCGCGCCCCGGTGCGCTCGCCCCACTCGCGGATGAAGATCTCCTTCTTCGGCGAGGTGATGCCCAGGAACAGCAGGTCGGCCCGCGAGGCGGCGATCTCGGCGGCGACCTCGGCCGACTCCTCCGGCGCGAAGTAGCCGTCGCGGGACCCGGCGACGGCCAGTCCCGGGTAGCGGGCGCGCACCTCGTCCAGCACGCCGGCCAGCACCTCGCCGGTCGCGCCGAGGAAGTAGGCCCGGTAGCCGCGCCGGCCGCCCTCGGCCATCAGCTCGGTGAACAGGTCGATGCCCGCCACCCGCTCGGGGATCCGGTGGCCGAGCACCCGCGCCGCCCAGACCACCGCCTGCCCGTCGGCCAGCACGAGATCGCTGTCCAGCACCGACTGGCGCAGGGCGGCGTCCGCGCGCATGTTGACGATCTTGGCGGCGTTCACCACGCCGATGGTCAGCCTGCCGCCCTCCGCGACGGCCGCCACGCAGCGGGCGATCACCTGGCTCATGGTGAGGGCGTCCAGCACGGTGCCGAACACCGTCTTCCTCTCCGGCAACCTCGTCATCCGTCCCCCTGGGTGTCCATGACATATCGGTCTCAGCTCCGGAAACGTCACATCAAGGAAGGACCAGCTCGGTGAGCGTGGCCCGGTGGTCGGTCCGCGGCACCCGCAGGGTCTGGAAGCTCCGGACCGCGATCCGCCGGTCGGCCAGCACGTGGTCGATGGCCACCTTCGGGAACAGCCGCGGCTGCTCGTAGTAGGGCCAGGTCATGGAGAGCCCCTTTCCGGTGACGTCGGCGGCGTCCCGGTAGCCGGTGGCGATCAGGTCGCGCAGCACCACGTGGTCGAGGGTGGAGTTGAAGTCCCCGGCCAGGATCCGCAGGGGTCCGCCGGCCGGCGGCAGCGCCCGGATGCTCGACGCCCAGCAGGCCGTGCGCCAGCCCTCCGAGGGCGCGCACGCGTGCACGGCGACGATCTCGGCCTCCCGCCCGCCCGGCAGCGTGACGACGGCGGGCAGGTGGCGCGGGCTCTCCTCGAAGGGCGGCGCCGCGATCGGCGAGCCCGCGGCCCGCAACGGGTACCGCGAGTAGATCGCCGCCCCCGACGAGTCCTCCCCCGGCAACACGATCCGGTACGGCAGCAGCCGCGTCAGCCCCAGCTCCTCCACCCGCTCCCGCATCAGGCCGGTGAACTCCAGCAGGTGCAGCACGTCGGGCCGCTCGCGCTCGACCGTCGCCACCAGCACCGGCGGCAGCACGGAGGAGTGCAGCAGGTTGACCGCCAGCACCCGCAGCACCGGCCCGGCGGCCGGCGGGTTGCCCTCGGGCACCGCGCGCGGCACGACGGCCACCGCGAACGCGCACGTCACGGCGAGCGCGGCGGCGATCAGCGGCCCGGCGCGCAGGTAGAGCGCGAACGCCAGCGGCACCACCGACAGCGCCGCCGCGTACGGCGTGAACGACACCAGCTGCGACCACAGGAACTTCGGCTCCCACCCGCACAGCCGCAGCCCCGCCCATCCCGCCAGGCCCGCCACCATGAGCCACAGCACCGCGCCGCCTACGCGACGCCGCACGGGCGCCCGCGCGTCAGCACCGGCCAGGCCGCGCGCAGCGCCTGGTGCCAGTGCCGGATCGGCTCTCCCCTCGTGTGCGCGAGCACGCTGTTGGCCGGACGCCGGGCCGGCCGGGGGAAGCCCGCCGAGCTCACCGGGCGCACCCGCTCCGGGTCCAGGCCGAGCAGCGTGAAGATCTCCTTGGCCAGGCCGCACCATGTCGTCTCCCCGGAGCTGGTGCCGTGGTAGACGCCCGGCGGCAGCTCGGAGCGCGCCAGCCGGACCAGGTAGTCGGCCAGGTCTGCGGTCCACGTCGGCTGGCCGTGCTGGTCGTCGACCACGTCCACGGTGTCGCGCTCGGCCGCCAGCCTGATCATCGTCCGGACGAAGTTGGGGCCGGCCGCGCCGTACAGCCAGGCGCTGCGCACCACGTGGTGACCGTGCTCCAGCGCCGCCCGCTCGCCGGCGAGCTTGGTCCTGCCGTACGCGTTCACCGGCGCGGTCGGCGCGTCCTCCGGGTACGGCGCCGGCGCGGTGCCGTCGAAGACGTAGTCGGTGGACACGTGCACGAGCCGCGCCCCGGCCCGCGCGCAGCTCTCGGCCAGCCAGCCCACCGCGTGCCCGTTGATCTCCAGCGCCTCGTCCTCGTGGGTCTCGGCGTCGTCCACGGCGGTCCAGGCGGCGCAGTTGACCACCACGCCCGGCCGGTAGGCGGAGACGAAGTCGCGGACCGCGCGCCGGTCGCACAGGTCGAGCTCGGACCGGCCGAGCGCGAGCACCGGCTCGCCGGTCAGCGCGGCCCGTTCCAGGACGTCGGCGGCCAGCATCCCGCCGCCGCCCGTGACGAGCCACCTCATGGCAGGCGCCCGGTCACGCGGGCCACCAGTCGCGGTGCTCGGCGTACCAGCGGATCGTGTCCTTCAGCCCCTGCTCGAACGGGATCTCCGGGCGGTAGCCGAGCTTGCGCAGCTTGCTGTCGTCCAGGGAGTACCTGCGGTCGTGGCCCTTGCGGTCCTCGACGTGACGCACCGAGTCCCAGTCGCGGCCGCAGGCTTCGAGCAGGCGGGCGGTCAGCTCCTTGTTCGTCAGCTCGGCGGTGCCGGCGATGTGGTAGATCTCGCCGGGCTCGCCCTTCTCGGCGACCAGGCGGATGCCGGCGCAGTGGTCCTCGGCGTGGATCCAGTCGCGCACGTTCCCGCCGTCGCCGTACAGCGGGACCGGGCGGCCGCGCAGCAGGTTCGTGACGAACAGCGGGATCAGCTTCTCCGGGTACTGCCGGGGGCCGTAGTTGTTGCCGCAGCGGGTGATCGACACGTTCAGGCCGTAGGTGATCGCGTACGAGCGGGCGATCAGATCGCCGCCCGCCTTGCTGGCCGCGTACGGCGAACGCGGGCGCACCGGCGCGGACTCGTCCCAGGAGCCGATGTCGATCGACCCGTAGACCTCGTCCGTCGAGACCTGGACGACCTTGGGCGTGCCCGCGTCCAGGCACGCCTGCAGCAGCGTCTGGGTGCCGAGCACGTTGGTCCGCATGAACTCGGCGGCGGCGCCCTCGATCGACCGGTCGACGTGGGACTCGGCGGCGAAGTTCACCACCAGGTCATGACCGGGCACGACCTCGCGCAGCAGCTCGGCGTCGCAGATGTCGCCGTGGACGAACTCGTGCCGCACCCCTTCCAGGTTGGCCCGGTTGCCCGCGTAGGTGAGCTTGTCGAGGACGGTGACGTACGCGTCGTGCAACCCCCGGACGAAATGGGAGCCGATGAATCCCGCGCCGCCCGTCACCAGAATTCTTGTCATGTAGTGATCTGTACCTTGCTGTGATCGCCCAGCACGAGACGGTGGGCTCTGGGCGTGTTGGGCGCTCGGGTGACCTCGACGTCGTGGCCGATCAGTGACGCCTCGATCCGGCCGACGCCGTCGATGGACGCCCGGGGCAGCAGGATCGAGTATTCGATCTCGCTGCCGGTGACCACGCACGACGCGCCGACCGAGGTGAACGGCCCGACGTAGCTGTCCTGGATGCGCGCCCCCCGGCCGATGATCGCCGGGCCGACCACGCGGGAGCGCTCGACCACCGCGTCCGGCTCGACCACGACCCGGCCGATCAGCTCGCTGGCCTGGTCGACCCGCCCGCGCACGCCGGGCTCGACCGACTCCAGGACCAGCCGGTTGACCTCCAGCATGTCGGTGACGTTGCCGGTGTCCTTCCAGTATCCCGAGATCACCGACGACTCCACGCGCAAACCGGCCTCGATCAGCCACTGGATGGCGTCGGTGATCTCCAGCTCCCCCCGCCACGACGGCTTGAGCTCGGCGACGGCGGCGTGGATCGCCGGGCTGAACAGGTACACGCCGACCAGCGCCAGGTCGCTCTTGGGCCGGGCCGGCTTCTCCTCCAGGCCGACCACGCGGCCCTTCGCGTCCAGCTCGGCGACCCCGAACTGGCCGGGATCGCCGACCCTGGTCAGCATGATCTGCGCGGCGGGCCGTTCCCTGGCGAACCTGTCCACCAGGTCGTTGATGCCGCCGACGACGAAGTTGTCGCCCAGGTACATGACGAAGTCCTCGTCGCCCAGGAACTCGCGGGCGATCAGCACGCCGTGCGCCAGCCCGAGCGGTGCCTCCTGGCGGAGGTAGGTGACCTGCAGCCCGAACGCCGAGCCGTCCCCCACGGCCGACTCGATCTCCGCCTGCGTGTCCCCGACCACCAGGCCGAGCTCCCGGATCCCGGCGGCCGCGATGGCCTCCAGCCCGTAGAACAGGACCGGCTTGTTGGCGACGGGGACCAGCTGCTTGGCCGAGGTGTGCGTGATGGGCCGGAGCCGTGTGCCCGACCCTCCGGCGAGCACGAGTGCCTTCACTGCTAGTAAGCCCCTTCTCCACGGGTGACGACGGACCAGGTCTTCCACAGGATCTGCAGGTCGAGCAGGAGCGACCAGTTCTCCACGTAGCGCAGGTCGAGCCGTACGGACTCCTCCCACGTCAGGTCGGAGCGCCCGCTGACCTGCCAGAGGCCGGTCATGCCCGGCTTGACCACCAGACGGCGGCGCACGTCGGCGCCGTACCTGGCGACCTCCTCCGGCAACGGCGGCCGGGGGCCGACGAGGGACATCTCACCACGGATGACGTTGAGCAGCTGCGGCAGCTCGTCCAGCGAGTAGCGGCGCAGGAACGCGCCGACCCGGGTGATCCTTGGATCGTTCCTTATCTTGAACAGCACGCCGTCGAACTCGTTCGCCGCGAGCAGCTGCTGCTTGAGCCGTTCCGCGTCCACCACCATCGTGCGGAACTTCACCACCCGGAACTCCCTGCCGCCCCTGCCCACCCTGGTCTGGTGGAACAGCGCCGGCCCCTGGCTGGTGAGCCTGATCACCAGGGCGAGCGCCAGCAGCGGTAGCGCGAGCACCAGCAGGGCCGCGCCGGCCACCAGCCGGTCGAAGGCCGCCTTCACGAGCTGCCGGGAGCCGTCGAACTCCGGGTGCTCCACGTGCAGCAGCGGCATCCCGGCCACCGGCCTGATGCTGATGCGCGGGCCGGCGACGTCCATGAGCGCGGGCGCCACGAACAGGTCGGTCCGCGCGGTCTCCAGGCTCCAGGCCAGCCTGCGCAGCGCAGCGCCGTCCAGCTCGGGACAGGCCAGGACGGCCACCGCGTCGGCCCGCGAGTGGGCCACGACCTCGGCGACGTCGCCGAAGGAGCCCATCACGGGGATGCCGTCGAGGTCGACGTCGAGCGTGTCGTGCGGCAGGCAGGCGCCCACCACCTGCATGCCGTGGTGCGGCTGACGGCGGAACTGCACGACGAGGTCGAGGATCGACTCCCGGTGCCCGACCGCGATCACCTGCCGCATGTACTCGCCGATCGCCCGCCTGCGATGAAGACGCTTGCGCATGCGGTAGCGGAAGTAGAGCGTGGCGGCCAGCACCAGCGGCAACATCGCCATGACGAAGCTGCGCGCGATGGCCGTCTGCGTGGCGTAGGCCAGGATGGCCGTGGTGGCCATCAGCCCGATGCCGCCGCCGAAGACGGCCTTGAACTCCTCGGTGCCCTCGCCGTTGGCGCGTTGACGGTACGCGCCCGCCATCATGAGCGCGGCCGGCCAGACGACGAGCAGGCCGAGCCCGAGCACGTACTCGGCGATCGGCACGTACACGCCGGAGGCCAGGCGTACGCCCAGCACGCACGCGCACGCGAACAGCGCGCACGCCGTGTCCCCACCTAACAGGAGCCGCAGATACGCCCGCGTCCAGATGTTGGACTCAAGGCGTGGCGCGGCCTCGAGGAGCACAGCAGTGGACTCCCCAGTCCCCACCCTCATAGCACCACCCTGTGATAACTGCTTTCACCGCGATAACAGGACGTTCCTTGTGCCGCATAGGTTGACAATGACCCATGCGTTATCAAGGGCGGCGGCCCCCACTAAAGAGTAAAGATCGATTCCAACCTGGGGAATAACGGGAAATGTCCACAATCGGACGTCGATCTAGGGGTTTCGGGGGTTGACGGAACGATCCAAAAGTGCAGCGTGCGGGCGAGAAAATGTGAGGTTTATGACGACATTTCGCCAGGTGACCGGCAAGCAAAGCCGCTAGTCGTACTCCAGGTCCGGCAATGCGGACGGCGGATCAGGGCTGCGCCACACGACCACAACTCCGTCACGCGCGGAATCGGCGGCCAGGTTCAGCCGGTCGAGATCGAAATCGGGCAAGTAGCGTAGTCGGGCGACAAAGGTGGCATCAGTCGCGGAACGCGGCACCACGCAGCCTTCGCCGTCCCGATCGAGGAGGATGTAGAGGACGTCCTCCCCGGATTCGGTGGCGACACGGACCTCCACCACGTCCTCCCACGCGAGGGCTTCGACGCTGCCGTCGGCGTAGTGGCGGGTGACGCCCTCTTCGGTGACATATACGTAGGAGTCCGGCATCGGGTTGCCGTGCATGGCCGCGATTCTTGCGAGTTCCGGGGTTGTCCCGCAAGGGCTCGCGCGCAATGACGCACACGGCTCACCCGTTCAGGGCAGCTCGGGACTGCCCCAGTTGTGGCTGAGATGCGCCGCGACGGCCGCCCGCGCCGCCTCCACCGGGCCCGCCGCGATGGCGTCGAGCAGCTCACGGTGCTCGCGGATCAGGACGTCCCGGTCGCGGTAGACCTGGCGCAGACGCACCATGCCGAGCCTGGTCTCGGCGGCGAGCGTGGCGTAGAGGCGTTCGAGCCGCCGGCTGCCGGCCGCCTCGATCAGCGCCTCGTGCAGGGCCATGTGCTCGGCCACGGTCGCCGACCACGGCGCGTCGGCCGGCAGCGCCTCCCACCTGAGCAGCGCGGCCTCGGCGTCGGGGACCCGGCGGCCGGCGACGGCCTGGGCCATCAGGTCCTCCAGGGGGCGGCGCACGTACATGAGGTCCTGGAGGTCCGAGATCGTCACCTCGGGGACATAGGCGCTGCGGTTGCGCTCCCGCCTGAGCAGTCCCTCGTGCACCAGGCCGGCCAGCGCCTCGCGCACGGTCGGCCTGGCCACGCCGTACGACGCGGCGATCTCCTGCTCGGGCAGCGGCGTGCCCGGCGCGATCTCGCCGGAGAGCACCCGGCTGCGCAGGGCGTCGGCGAGCGCGCCGACCGTGGAGACGGGTTTGAGGGGCAACATCACGGCTGTGATGCTAGTGCCGTTTCCCCGTCGCGCTCCCTGCCCCGCTCCCTGCCCCGCTTCCTGCCGCGTTCCGGCACGGCCACCGCCACCAGCCCGAGCACCAGCATCACCAGCCCGGCGACCGAGAGCGGGGACAGCCGCTCGCCCAGCACCAGCAGGCCCAGCAGCGCGGCGACGGCCGGCTCGGCCAGCGCCAGCGTCGAGGCCGTGGCGACCGGCGTGGTGCGCAGGCCGCGCCCGTACAGGATGTAGGACAGCGCGGTGGTGCCGAGGCCCAGGTAGAGCACGGCGAGCAGCCCGCGCGGCTCCCCCAGCCAGCCGACGCCGTTGACCAGCAGCACCGGCAGCATGACCAGGGCGGCGCCGCCGAACAGCACCCCCATCACGGCGTCCGACTCGGCCCCCTTCTCGATGGCCCTGGCCGCCGAGACCGCGTAGAAGGCGTAGAGCAGGCCGCCGAGCAGCGCGAACAGCACTCCCGAGACCATCTGGCCGCCCGCCTGCGCGCCGCCGCCGACGATCAGCGCCGCGCAGCCGCAGACCGCCGCCGTGGTCGCCAGCGCCCACCGCCCGCTCGGCCGCCGTCCGTGCAGCGCCCAGGACAGCAGGCCGGTGAACACGGGGCCGCTGCCGATCGCGACCACCGTGCCGATGGCCACGCCCGTACGCCCGACCGCCGCGAAGAAGCACAACTGGTACGCCGCCACCGCCAGGGCCGCCGGCACCAGCCCCGGCCGGAACGCCCGCCGGAAGCCGGCCGGCGCGAGCAGGCCGAGTGCGGCGCCGCCGATGACCAGCCGGGCCGCGGCCAGGGCGACCGAGTCGGCCGAGACCAGCAGCCCCGCCGTGCCCGCGGTGCCCCAGAGCGCGGAGGCGCCCACGACGGCGAGAGGTCCGTTCTTCATGCCTCCATTGTCAGACAATTAGACAATTTCGTCCAGCAGTCCGTCCAGCATGCGGTCGGCGGGGGCGGCGACGTCGCCCGCGTAGTCGTCCAGGACGGCGAGCGCGTCGTGCACGTCCGGCAGGCTTCTGCGCGGCAGCTCCAGCAGCGGCTCGCCCTCCGCGGTGATCCCGCCCTCCACGTGGAAGGCGTCGCCGGAGACGGTGAGGGACACCTCGAAGCGCACCTCGCGGCCGTCGGGGAGGACGAAGTCGGCGCCCGTGCGCACTCCCGAGGGCGGGACGAAGCAGGAGAAGGGACGGCTGCGCACGAAGGGGTGGCGTAAGCCGGCGAGGATCTCGGCCGCCCTGCTCAGGGCCGCCAGCAGCCCGGCCGCGGCCCGGCTCTCGCTGTCCACCCGAAAAAGGGTAGTTCACCCCGCCACCTCGTGACCAGTTCACCCGATCACCTCGCCCTCCCGCGGTGGGGCCGTGACCACCGAGCCCTCCCCCGGCGCGAACGTCGATCGGCCCCCAGGCCCGCTGCGGCGAGGTCAGTCTGACGGGTCAGTCTGGCGGGTCAGGCCGGGCGGGTCAGGCCGGGCGGGTCAGTCGGTGGCGAGGCGGGCGTGGCGTTCGACGTCGAGGCGCACGCCCTCGTAGCAGAGCTTGCCACGCTCGACGCCCTCCGCCCGGAACCCCGCCTTGGTCGCCACCCGGCACGACGCCGGGTTGTCCGTGCGGTGCCCCAGCTCCAGCCGGAACAGCCCGCGCTCGCCGAACGCCCACCGGGCCAGCTCCTCGGTGGCCGCCGTTGCGATCCCGAGCCCCCGGTGTGCGGGCAGGACCCAGTAGGACACCCACCCGGTGTCGTGGGCGTCGATCCCGGCCACGGCCACGTTGCCGACCACCGCGCCGCCCTCGACGGTCACGGCGAACGCGTGCCCGACGCCCGTCCAGGACGTGATCCAGCCCACCGCGTCCTTGAGCGTGACGACGGGGAAGGACGACTGGCGGCGCAGATCGGGCATGCGGAACGCGCTCAGCACGGCCGGGGCGTCGTCCTCGCGCCACTCGCGAAGCCGGATGTCGACGGGGGTCACGCTGCCCGAGACTACCGCCGGCTCATGACGGCGCGATCTGGTGCTCCGCCTCGAACGCGCTGACCAGCGGCCGGGGCGCGGTCAGGCACCACGCCTCGGCCATCAGCTCGAACAGCTCGTCGGCGTCGATCTTGTCGAGGTGGACGACGACCCACCCGAAGCGCCCCGCGGTGAACTGCACCTCGAACACCTCGGGCCGCTCGGCCACCAGCGCCAGCTGCTCCTCGATCGTGGCCTTGACCCCGACGGTCTCGGTCTTCTCCCACAGGTAGCCGAAGCCCTTGCCGTGGACCTTGAAACCGACCCACTCCCCGCCGGGATGCTCGGTCACCTCCGGCAACCCGCGGACCAGGTCAAGGAACTCGTCGACGCTCACACCCATGGCGCCTGTCTATCAAATCCGACCGACAACTCCGCCGGCTCAGCGGTAGTAGCGGACCTCGATGACGTTGCGGTCCAGGTCGGGGAAGAAGATGGTCTCGGGGGCGATGCCCTTGGCGCCGAAGGAGTTGGAGCCGGTGCCGGTGACCTCGACCCCGTGGTCCTTCAGCCGGACCTTGAGCGCCTCGAAGTCCTCCCTGCTCACCGACAGGCAGAAGTGGTTGATCTGGTGCCCGGCGCTGCCCGTCACCCCCGTGCCCTCCTCCACGCCCTTCGACACCTCGTGCGCCATCAGGTCGATGATCGTCTCGTCGGCGATCCGTACGCTCGGGAACCCCGCTTTGCCCTCGCGGAACTCCTCCCCCCGGACCCCAGGCAGGCCCACCACCTGCTCGTAGAAGCGCAGGGCGGCAAGCTGGTCGGAGACCCAGAGAACGAGATGGTCCAGACGCGCATCCATGTAATAGATCCTCCATTCCCGTCCAATATCCGTTGCGCGCATGCCGCTGTCCAATTGAGGGTCCCTGGGACGGAGGATCGTCCCCTGATCGAAAGGCGGGATTCACGCGGGGTTCCCCTGTCCCTGCGGGCGGCCGGTCCGTCATCATTCGTCCCATGACGGTGACCGTGCGGACCGAGCCGATGCCCTTCGTCGTACGGGCCGCCAGGTTCCTCATGACGCTCCAGGTGGCGTTCGGGCTGGTGGCACTCGCCTTCCTGGGCGCCGCGGCGTTGTCCGCCTTCGAACCTGGCCCGCTCCTGCTGATGGCATGGGAGGCGGCGCTCCTCGGGCTGACCGGCTGGCTGCTGGGCCGCCTCGGCACCCGCGCCACGTGGGTGCGCCGGGCGGTCGTCGCCCTGGAACTGCTCGTCGTCACCGAGTTCGTGGTACTGCGCCTGATCGACTCCGGCCACCTCGACCCGGTACGGCTGCTCGTCGCGAACGCCCTCGGGCCGCTGCCCGTCGTCGTCCTGCTGCTCCTGCCGCCGTCCTGGGGCTGGTTCTCGCAGCGGAAGCGGATGGATGCCGCCTCTTGACAGGAATAGGCGAAGATCGTCCATGATCGGGCATGAACGCGTTGATCCGGGCGGCCCTCGTGGGGGCCGTCGTGGGCCTGGCACAAGCCGTCATCGCCTTCCACGGCCCTGAGGACGCCGCGGGAAACCTGCTGCTGATGTTGTTCGCGCCCCTTCCGGCCGGGATGTTGCTGGCCTGGTACGCCATGTTGCGGAACTGGTGGCTCGTGGCGCTGCTGGGGCAGTTCGCCCTGGTCGCGCTGTACGTCGGCCTGACCATGACCGCGCCCTTCCCCATCCTCGTCGGCCTGGGCTCCTGGCGGGTCGGCCTGATCACCATGGCCGCCGGAGCCTGCGGCTACGCCGTGGGAGCGGGGCTCGCCCTGCCGCTCGTCACGCCGCTGCGCATCTCGGCGATCGGCGTGGCCGCGTCCATGTTCCTGGCGGCCTGGTCGAACCAGGACGTGATCGCGCTCGCCGCCCAGGCGCAGGCCATGGCCGCCCGGGACACCACGAACGTCGTGCCCGACCTGCCCGGTTTCCGGCTGGCCAGGGTGAGGATCTACGGCCCGGAGCTCTCCCTGTGGTACGAGCGCGCCACCGCCACCGTCCTGGTCAACGTCCTGCCGGAGACCATGTCCCCGGAGCAGGCCTGCAACGACGCAGTGGATCCCCAAGGGGACATGACCTGCGCGGAGGCGGCGCCGGACCTCTGGATCCTGAGGAGCGGCCACGGCAGAACCGTGTTCACCGCCTACGAGAACACTCTGGTGCAGCTCTCCAGCGGAACCGTGCCCGAGGAGAAGCAGTTGCTCGCCGCCGCACGCGCCCTGCGGCCCATCGGCCTCTGGGAGCTGGCCGCCCCCGCGTACGAGCGACAGTGATGCGGCGAGGCAGTCGGAAAGTGCTGGGAAATGCTGGATAGGCTGGGTTTCAGCGACGAGGAGGAGGTCGTCTACCTCGAGCTCCTGCGCCGCCGCCGGGTGACGATCCCCGACGTGGGCGAGGCGCTGGAGCTGCCGGTGGCGGCCGTGACGGCGGCCGTGACGCGGCTCGTCGCGCTCGGCCTGGCCAGCCGCGACAACACCGGGTTGTACACGGCCGTGCCCCCCGACGTGGGCCTCGGCACGTTGATCGCCGAGCGTCAGGCCGCGTTGCAGCAGGTGCAGGGCAGGCTGGCCGAGCTGGTGGAGGTGTACCGCACGGGCGCGGCCTCGCCCGCGGGCGAGATCGAGGCGCTCACCACGCCGGAACAGCTCGCCACCTGGCTCGGCAACCTGGAACGCGGCGCCCGGCGGGAGGTGCTGGCCTTCTTCCGGCCTCCGTACGTGCTCGACGTCAACCTGAACGACTCCACCAACGCCCTGGCCACCTACCGCTACGTGTACGAACGCGCCGCGCTGGACGACCCCAGGGCCCCGGCCGAGATCGCCAGGTTCCTGAAGGGCGGCTACGAGATCAGGATCGCCGTCGAGCTGCCCAGCAAGATGATCATCGTGGACCGGGAGGTCGTGCTCCTGCCCATCCTGCCCGACCAGACGAGCGTGGAGCCGGGCTTCCTCCTGGTCAGGGGGCAGTCCCTGGTCCATCTTCTGGTGGCGTTGTTCGAGCGGGTGTGGCAGGCGGCGACCCCGCTGCGGCTCACCGCCACGAGCGTGACCGAAGGGGTCGCGGCCTGGGACGACACCGATGTGACGCTGATGACGTACCTGCTGTCCGGGATGCCGGACAAGACGGTCGCCACCCGGCTCGGCACCAGCGAGCGCACCGTCCAGCGCCGGATCCGGCGGCTGATGAAGCTGGCCGGGACCGACAGCCGCATGCAGCTCGCCTGGTACGCGGCCCGGTCCGGCATGATCCCGCTGTGAGGGGCGCCCCCGCCGGGGACGCCCCTCACCTGGACCTATCGGCGTAGCTGGTACGCGCGGGTCACGGTCTGCTCGACGGTGCCGCCGTCGGCGTCGGTGGCCTGCACGCGCAGCGACACGAACCCGCCGGGCTTCGCCGGGTTCCTGATCGTGCCGGTGAAGGCCCGCTCACCGGCCCCGGCGAGCCGCACGGGCTGCCAGGTGGCGCCGTCGTCGGCGGAGGTCCACAGGGCGGCCCGGGTGATGCGCGGCCCCGCCAGGCCCTTCGGGTGGCGCAGGCCGAGGCCGACGCGGGTGGGGGCGTTCGCGCGGGCGCTGTTGGCCTCGTCGACGTCGAGGTCGTAGTCGATGGACAGGACCGGCAGCAGGACGGAGGGGGCCGTCTGCTCCGAGTGGAACGTCCAGTCGGTGCGCACCTTGGTGGAGGTCGTCCAGAAAGGCTGGTTCCGCTCCACGTCGGTCACCACGCGGTACTGGGCGCGTTCCGGCACCACCGGGAAGGCGACGGCCGCCGACGGCGCGGAGCCCAGCAGCTCGCCGTCGCGGTAGACCGTCGACTGCTCCTTGTCGGCAGAGGCGCGGAACAGGTACGTCTGGCCGGGCGCGGTGTCGAACAGCCCGCCCGCGAAGACCACGCCGGTCGCGCCCTCGCGGACCGCCGCCTTGTCCACCGTGGCCGGCAGCGCCGTGCGCACCACCGCCTTGTTCCAGTCGCGCGACACCCGCTGACCGGCCTTGAGCACGGACGGCGCGGTCTGCTGCCACGCCTGGCCGCCCTCCCAGACCGAGCCCACCTGCATCGCCTCCCAGGTCCGCAGGTCGGCCGTGACGTACTCGGTGAGGGGCCGCGGCATGATCAGCCGGGTGAAGACCGCGTAGGCCATGGTCTGCATCGGCGAGACCAGCAGCCGGACGTACCCGGCCTCCGTGGAGGGCGCCGACGCGTGGAACGACGACTGCACGGTGGCCAGCTCGCCGTCGCGCACCTTGTACCGCTGGTCCGCCGGGACGCCGCCGTTCCGGTACTTGACCAGCTCGTAGGCGTACGGGCTCACCGCCGTGCCCGTGAGCCGGACCTGCAACCTGCCCCGGCCCGCCGCCGCGGCCAGCCGGGCGCCCTGCTCACCCGCGAGCGTCATCGCCGGGATCCTGGTCGGCGACGTGCTCCAGTTCTCGGCGCCCCAGTTGTCGGGCTTGTCGTTGTAGACGATGACCGCGCCCGCGCCCGCGGCGGCCGCGTTGTCGACCTGCTGCTGCGGCGTGAGCTCGGCGCTGCGCTTGACCAGCGCGATTCGCCCTCGGACCGCCTGCCCCGCGTAGTCCTCGGGACGTCCGGTCCCGGCGTCCGCGGCCCGCATGACCTGGGTGCCGTCGATGCGCGCGGAGCCGGCCCGGCCCCGGAAGTACGCCGGCTCGATCGGCTCGGCACCGGCGCCCAGGATCTGCGCCTTCAGCTCCGGCGCGGTGAGCGACCAGCCGACCCGGGACTCGAAGCGGCTGCTCGTGCCCTGGGACGGGACGGAGTACACCTTCGTCTCGCCGTTCATCCACTGTTCGAGGCCGTAGGCGTTGGTGCCGGCCGCGCTCTGGATGGCCAGGCCGAGCCGGACCCTGTTCGCCTGGTTCGGCTTCGGGGTGTCCATGGTGACCGGGCCGGCCTTGGCGCCGTCGAACGTGATGGTCCGGTCGGAGTCGATGACCGCGCCCGGCTCGGCGCCGTAGGTGTACTCCCAGATCCGGTTCCCGTCGGCGGCGTAGTGGAAGATCTCCGCCATGAAGGCGTGCTCGCCGCGGGGCAGCCGGACCTTGGCGGTGCCGTCCGCGCCGATCAGGTGGCTGTCCGGAAGGCCCAGCCGGTCGAGATCGATGTCGTGCACGACGGCGGCGCCGGTGGTCGGCTTGCCGTCCCGGTCGAGCACCTTGAGGGTGACGTCGAAGCGCTCCACGTCCCGGACGAAGCCGACAGCGGTGGTCACGACCGTCTGGCCGTCGGCGGTGGTCGCGGTGACGTGCGCGCCGTGCGCCCCGGCCGGCACGGCCGAGGTGTCGACGGTGACGGCCGCCGACGCGGTGCCGCGCGCCGGCACGGTCACCGTCTGGGCGCCCACGGTCAGCGCCGCGGCCGGCAGGTCCTCGCCCGCGCCCTTGGCGGCGAGCGTCAGGGTGACGGGCTGGTCGCCGTCGTTGACGTACTCGATCTGCTTGGTGGCCGGCTCTCCGGCGTCCCAGTCGGCGAGCCTGAAGTCGATCACGCCGGAGCCCGAGACGGGCTGGCGTACGGCGCGGCTCACGTCCACGCGGCCGGCGCCCTGGCTGTGCACGGGGGTGCCGGCCGTCGTCCGGGCCGTGCTGACGAGCTGGTTCTTCAGCCTCGCGGCGGTCCAGTCGGGGTGCCGCTGCGCGAGGATCGCGGCGGCGCCCGCCACGTGCGGCGTGGCCATGGACGTGCCGCTCGCCGTGGTGTAGGTGCCGTCCACCGGCGTCCCCATCGAGGTGCCCGCGGCGCGGGCGGCCACGATCTTGAAGCCGGGAGCGGTGATCTCCGGCTTGAGCGCCCCGTCGCCGCCGCGGGGACCGCGGCTGGAGAAGTCGGTGATCGCGTCCGCCGAATCGACCGCGCCGACGGTGAGCGCCGCCTCGGCCGCGCCGGGCGAGCCCACCGTGGTCGCCCCCGGGCCGCTGTTGCCCGCGGCGATGGTGAACAGCACGCCCGTCTCGGCGGTCAGCTCGTTGACCGCCACGGCCATCGGGTCGGTGCCGTCGGCGCCCTCCTGGCCGCCCAGGCTCATCGAGACGACCTTCGCGCCCGAGTGGGCCGCCCAGTTCATCCCGTCGAGGATCCAGGACTCCATGCCGGCGCCCTCGTCGGCCAGCACCTTGCCCACGATCAGCCGGGCGCCGGGCGCCACGCCCTTGTACTTGCCGCCCGAGCCCGCGCCGCTGCCCGCGATCGTGGAGGCGACGTGCGTGCCGTGCCCGTGGCCGTCCTGCGCCGTCTGGCCGGGGACGAAGCTGCGGCTCTCCGCGATCCGGTCGGCCAGGTCGGGGTGGTTCGCGTCCACGCCGGTGTCCAGGACGGCGACCTTGACGCCGGTTCCGTCGTAACCGGCGGCCCATGCCTCGGGGGCGCCGATCTGCGGCACGCTCTTGTCGAGCAGCGTCTTGACCTTGCCGTCCAGCCAGAGCTTCTCGATGCCGCCGGAGAGCCGGGCCTTGGGCGTTCCCGCCTTGGCGGTGTCGTCGTCGACGGCCTCCCAGAACGCGCCGCCGCGCTTCTTGTCCGCGGCGACGGCCGCTCCCCGGATGCCGGGCAGGGACCGGGTGACCCGGCCGCCGTCGGGCGGACCGGCCTTCGCCAGGCCCTTGCCGGTGTACCGCACGATGGTCGGGATCGACTCGCTGTGGGCGTCGTCGTACCCCTGGGCGATGAGCTGGGTGACGTTGAACAGCCGCTTGTCCACCTGGCCCGAGGCGACCAGCGGCGCGGCCTGGTTCGGCAGCACGTACACGTCGGTGCCGACCGTGTAGGTGCGCAGGTCGCCGGCCGACCGCCCGCCGGGGGTGACGGTGACCGAGACGGGACGGCCGGCCTGGCTGGCCACGATGACCTCGTCCCCGGTGATGAGGGTGACCCGCGCGGTGGTGACCGACGACGCCGGGACGCCGGTGACACCGGCGGCGGGGGCCGTCGCGTCACCGTGGGCGCTTCCGGTGCCGGCCGCGACGAGCGTGGCGGCGAGGGCGGCGCTGAGCAGCGCCGCTCTACGACTGAATGGCATGGCGGTGGCTCTCTTTCTACCGGTTGGGGGGTTGCGCAACCGGCAGAACAAAGTTTTGCCAGAAAGGGACGTACACACCATGACTAGGGCATGGCGGACAACCGACATGTCAGGTCGTCGCCACCGGCCGGGTCAGCAACGGTTGTCAAGGCTTGAGATCGCGGGCGGTCCCGGCCGCGATCGCGCCCAGCTTGTCGGGGTTGGCGACGTTGTGGACGGCGGTGATGTGCCCGTCGGCGTCGAAGTCGAAGGTCACGGTGGCGACGACCCGGCCCTGACCGCTGAACACCACGCCGGGGCCGCCGTTGATCTCGGCGAGCTCGGCCCTCATGTCGCCCGGCTCGACGCCCTGGTAGGCGACCGTGCCGATCGCGGCGAACCACGCGGCCACCGTCTTGGCGCCCACGACCGGACGCAGCGCCTGGCGCACCTTCCCGCCCCCGTCGGTCCACAGGGTGACGTCAGGGGACAGCAGTTCCATGAGCGTGTTGATGTCACCGCCGGTCGCGGCGGCCAGGAAGCGCCGCGTGACGTCCCGCTGCCGCGTCCGGTCGGCCGTGAAGCGCGGCCGCCGGGCCTGTACGTGCTCCCGCGCCCGATGCGCGACCTGGCGCACCGCCGCCTCGGAACGCTCCACCGCCTCGGCGATCTCGGCGTGGCTGAAGCCGAAGACCTCCTTGAGCACGAACACCGCGCGTTCGAGCGGGCTCAGGGTCTCCAGGACCACCAGCATCGCCGTCGAGACCGAATCGGCGCCCGCGACGTCGTCGGCGGTGTCGCCGCTGGTCAGGATCGGCTCCGGCAACCACGGCCCCACGTACGTCTCGCGCTGGTACTGCGTCGACCGCAGCCGTTGCAGGGCCACGTTCGACACGATCCGCGCCAGGTACGCCTTGGGATCGGCCACCTGCGAACGGTCGTCGGCCGACCACCTGATCCAGGCGTCCTGGACCGCGTCCTCGGCGTCGGCCGCCGAGCCGAGCACGCGGTAGGCCACCGAGAACAGCAGCTTGCGATGCTGGTCGAAGACCTGCTGGTCCTGCTCCGAGTACGCGTGGCTCATCGCCCGGCGCCGATCCGGGTGAACCGGCCGCCACGCGGCCAGAGCGCGCCGGAGACCGGCATCTTCTTCATGCGGACGTACGTCGGCCAGGGTGCGGCAGTCACCGTCTCCTTATACCGTGCGGCCGTGCGACCGGTGAGATACACCCTGCGCGGGCTGTCGTCGGGGTGGGTGAACTGCACGACCCCGTCGTTACGGCCGAGGCTCACCGGGGTGTGGTAGTAGCCGAAGCGGAACGGCTTGAGCCGCCGGCCGTCCAGGGCGCGCAGGATCGACACCGCGGCGTGCACGCCGGTCGGCATGCCGCTCTGGCAGGTGCCGTGCATGACGCCGTAACCCTGGCGGATCGCGGCGGCGTCGCCGAGGGCGTACACGTCCGGGTGCGACACCGAGCGCAGGAAGGCGTCGGTGACGATCCGGCCGCGGTCGTCCACGGTGAGCCCGGCGGCCGCCGCCAGCGGCGAGACCCGCGTGCCGCTCGTCCACAGGACGACGTCGGCGGCGACGCTCTCCGCGTCCGGTCCGCACACCACCTCGACCGACCCGGGCAGCACCTTCGTGACCTCGACGCCGCTGCGCACCCGGACGCCCAGCCGGGCCAGCGCCTTGCGCACGTACTCCCTCGGTCCGGCCGCCATGGCCGCGCCGGGCTCCTGCCTGCCGAGCAGCACGACGTCCAGCTCGGGGTGGCGCTCGGCGATCTCGGCGGCCGACTCGACGCCGGTCAGCCCGCTGCCGCAGACGGCCACCGTCCCACGGCCCAGCCGGGCGAGCCGGGCGGCCAGCGCCTCGGCGTCCGGCACGCTGTCCAGCGTGTACGCGTGCTCCTCGACCCCCGGCACCGTCACCGAGTCGGCCACGCTGCCCAGCCCGTACACCAGGGTGTCGTAGTGCAGGACGCGGTCGTCGTCGATCCGCACGCTCCTGGTCCGCACGTCCACGGCCGTCACCCAGCCGCGCACGAACCGGGCGCCGGTGCCCTCCAGCAGCTCCGGGATGCGCATCTCGGCGACCTGCTGCCCGCTCGCCACCACGTGCATCCGCAACCGCTCGGTGAACCGCTCCTGCGGATTGACCAGGGTCACCCGGACGTCCGCCCGCCCCTTGGTCCGCGCCGCGAGCTGAACCGCCGCCGCCATCCCCGCATACCCCGCCCCCAGCACCAGGACGTGGTGCGGAGCCTTGCCGTTCTCGCGCTGTGTGGTCATCGTCGTGCCTTTCGTACGGTGCGTCTGACCACGTGATGCGAGACCCCGCCCCATCCGTGACACGGCCCCGCTGTGATCCGCGACACACGTCGGCCGAGAACCAAGTCGGCTGCGGCGGCATCCAACTGTTCATGATCAGCGTGACGCTCTCCCTGCTGCTGGCCCTGTCACCGGCGGCCGTGACCGAGATTCCGAAGAACTTCCTGTTCACCGAGCGCGACGCGCGCGTGCCACTGAGCCCGGACGACGCCGCAGAGATGGGATACAAGATCAGCGACAGGCTCACCGCGCCCTTCGAACTGAACCCGTGCGGGCACCGGCGTGCCGTCGACCGCGGCCGGACGGCCGCCCGCACGATCACCCACTGGAGCACCGCGCCCAGCAGGTCGGCCGAGCAGCTCGTCCTCTACAAAAGCCCGCGGGCCGCCCGTGCCGCGCTCGCCGGCCTGCGCGCCGAGGCCGGGCGGTGCGCGCGCAAGGGGGACCCGTCGATGCCCACGCTCAAGATCCAGTGGCGGACGACCAAGGTGAAGGCGGGGGACGAGGCCCTGGGCATGGGCTACCGGACCCGGCAGACCGGCAACGTGGACCGGACGATCACGGGCGTCGTCGCACGCAGGGGCAGCGCGCTGATCCTCTACCGGACCGACGAGGGAGACTACGACCCCGGCCGGCTCACCAAGAAGGCCAGGAAGATGGCCGTCAAGGTCTGCGGCCTGCCCGGCGTCTGCTAGCCCGCCCGGCGCGACGACAACCGGTCCAGCAGGACGGGGACGACCGTGAGCGCGGCCAGCCCCGCGCCGATCCACGGGACGGCGGTGACCCCCGCCCCCGCGTCCAGCGCGGCGGCGGCCAGCACCGGCACGAGGCTGATGCCCAGCTGGAAGGCCGAGACGGTGGTGGCCCCGGCGAGCGTCGGCGCCCCCGACGCGATGGCGAACACCCGCCCGTAGATGGCCGGGTTCAGCACGAACCCGGCGACGCCGAGCAGCAGCACCAGCGGCACGACGGCCGGGACGTGCCGCCCGAGCACGGCCAGCAGCACGGAGCAGGCCGCGATCCCGAGCGCCCCCGCCAGGAGCGCGTGGGTGGGCAGCCGGTCGGCGATGCGGCCCCCGACCGACAGCCCGGCGAAGGCCCCCACGCCGAACAGCGTCAGGATCACCGGCACCCAGACCCCGGGCACGCCCGTGACCCCCGTCAGGAACGCCGCCAGGTAGTTGTAGGAGATCATGTAGGCCGCGGTGCTCAGCAGGGTGACGGCGTACACGATCCACAGCTGGGGCCGGCGCATCGTGCGGAGCTCGCCGCGGACACTCGCCTGCCCGTGCCCGCCGGTGGCGGGCAGCGCGACGAGCGTCAGGACGGCGCCGGCGACGGTGAGGGCGGTCACGGCCCAGAAGCCGCCGCGCCACCCGGTGAAGTAGCTGATCATCGCCCCGGCGGGCCCGCCGGCGATCATCGCCAGGCTCAGCCCGCTGACGACCACCCCGGACGCGCGGGCGGTGCGGTCCGCGGGGACCAGCCCGATCGCGGTGACCGCCGCCACCGCCCAGAACCCCGCGTACGCCAGACCGGAGAGAAAGCGCGTGACCAGGAGCACCGGATAGCTGTCGGTGAGGATGCCGATCGCCACGCAGGCGGCGAAGGCCGCCTGGGCGACCACCAGCGTCGTCCGGCGCGGCCAGCGGAGGGTCATGATGGCCAGCGGCGGCCCGCCGATCACGACCCCCGCCGCGAACGCCGAGATCAGCCCGCCGGCGGAGGCCAGCGTGATCCCCAGGTCCGCGGCGACGGCCGGCAGGACGCCGGCGAGCAGGAACTCCGCGCTGCCCATCGAGAACAGGCTGAAGGACAGCAGGTAGACCCCCAGCGGCAGCCTGCCACGGGCGACCGCCGGCCGCCCGGTGGCCGTGGCGCTCATCGGTCCACCCCCGCCTCGCGCAGGGCCGCGGTGAGGTATTCGTCCAGTACGTGCCGGGGAGCGGCGCCCGTCCAGGAACCGGCGGGCCGGCCGCCGGCGTACACGACGAAGGCGGGGACGGCGGTGATGCCGTGCCGGGCGGCCAGGCCGGGCTGGTCGTCCAGGTCGGCCCGGACGACGTCCACCTCGCCCGCGCGGTCGGCCGCCAGGCTCTCCACGATCGGGGTGACCATCTGGCACGGACGGCACCAGGCCGCCCAGAACTGGATCAGGACCGGACGTTCCGCCTGGAGGACGCGTTCGGTGAAGTTCTGCTCGGTGATGCTGGGCACCGGGCCAGGAACATGCGCGGGCATGACGAAGTCTCCTTGCGTGTGGGGGGTCAGCGAGCCGGGACGGACGTCGCGCGGCGCCGTTCGACGGCGTCCCGGACCTCTTCGTCCACCAGGTCGGCGTTGACGGCGAACGCGGCGGCCGAACCCATCCCCGCCGCCGTGACGACCTGCGCGCGGGGGTCGACGACGTTGCCCGCCGCCCAGACCCCGGGCACGCTCGTCCGTCCCGTCCGGTCGGTGACGACCCAGCCGGCGTCGTCCTTGGCACAGCCCAGACGGGTGAGCACCTGGTCCTGCGGCACCATGCGCGGGAACAGGAACACGGCGGCGCGCGGCAGCACCCGCCCGTCGGTGAGCTCGACGCCGCGCAGCCGTCCGTCCTCGACCACGAGGTGGTCGATCGGGCCCTCGACGATGCGCACGCCGCGGGCCTCCAGACGGCCGCGGTCCTCCGGCGCCAGGTCGAGGGTATGGGTCAGGAAGACGACGTCGTCGCTCCACTGGCGCAGGAGCAGGGCCTGGTGGACCGCCCCCGGATGCGTGCCGAGCACCGCGAGCGCCTGGTCGCCGACCTCGTGGCCGTGGCAGTAGGGGCAGTGCAGGACGTCCTTGCCCCACCGCTCCCGCACGCCGGGGATGGCGGGCAGCTCGTCGTACAGGCCGGTGGCGACCAGCAGGCGGCGGGCGCCGAGCACCGGGCCGCCCTCCAGCCGCACCGCGAAGCCCGGTTCGACCTCCGCCACGCGCCCCCGGACGAGACGCACGCCGTACCGCTCGATCTCGGCCCGTCCGAGCTCCAGCAGGGTCGCGGGCGGCAGACCGTCGCGGGACAGGAAGCCGTGCATGTGCGCGGCCGGGGCGTTGCGCGGCGCGCCCGCGTCGACCACGACCACCTTGCGCCGCGCGCGCCCGAGGAGCAGGGCCGCGCTCAGTCCGGCCGCCCCCGCGCCGACCACCACCACGTCGTACTCGCTGTTCTTGCTGTTCATCGCCGTAGTCATGACGATCACCTCCGGCCCCGATGGTGCGATCCGGCACGCGGAGATGACAACTTCTGTTGCCATTTCTGGGAAATCGGCGATGGAATGGGCCTCATGGAGCAGCAATCCCGGATCGACGCCACGCTGGCCCAGGTCGGCGCCCGGCTCAGACACCTCCGCACCCAGCGCGGCGTGACCCTGTCGGCCCTGGCCGAGGCCACCGGCATCTCCAAGAGCACGCTCTCGCGGCTGGAGGCGGGGCAGCGGCGGCCCAGCCTGGAGCTGCTGCTGCCGATCGCGGAGGCGCACCAGGTGCCGCTGGACGAGCTGGTCGGCGCGCCGGAGGTCGGCGACCCGCGCGTGCGCCTCAAGCCGGTGGTCCGCAACGGCCGGACCGTGCTGCCCCTGACCATCCAGCCCGGCCCGCTGCAGGCGTGGAAGTCGGTCATCCCCGCCGACCAGAACCAGCCGCAGCTCGTCACGCACGAGGGTTACGAGTGGATGTACGTGCTCTCGGGGCGCGTCCGCCTGATCGTGGGCGACCACGACCTGGCCATGGGGCCCGGCGAGGCCGCCGAGTTCGACACCCACCTGCCCCACTGGTTCGGCCCCGCGGGCGATCATCCGGTGGAGGTGCTCAACCTGTTCGGACGGCAGGGCGAACGCATGCACATGCGCGCCCAGCCCCGCCCCCGGCAGCCGTCCTAGAGGTGCTCGGTCACTGGCTGGTGCAGCGGGTGGGCCGCACGACGATGACCACCCTGCGCTCGGCGTCGCCGACGGGCCGTTCGTAGTCGAGGCCGTACCGCCTGGCCAGCACGTCGAAGAAGTCACCCTGGGGGTCGGGTTCGACCCGCTCGACCGTCCCCCGGACCTCCAGGTAGCGGTACGGCTGCTCGGGATCGTTGACCGAGACGGCCACGTGCGGGCGGGCGCTCGCGTTGCGCCCCTTCTGCCGGTCGCTCGTGGTGGTGAAGCGCAGGAACTCACCGTCCCAGACGGTCCACACGGGCGTCACCTGCGGGGTGCCGTCGGGCATCAACGTCGCCAGGTGGACGTACAGGGGGCGGGTCAGCAGGTCGAGATGGCTCTCCGGGATCACAGACATGCCCGGAACACTATCAAATCTTTTATACCTATAAGAGCTTTTAGTGCCTGCCGGCTTGTAGGCTCCCTGCATGGACATGCCCCCGGAGGAGCGGCTCGGCCTCGACGTCAAGCGCGCCGAGCAGCGACTCATGGCGGCCAAGCACGCCGCGGTCAAGACCGCCGGACTGACCGTGCCCCAGTACGCCGCCCTGCTCGCCCTCGACGCCAGCCCGGGCATCTCCGCCGCCGCCCTGGCCAGGGAATGCCTGGTCACGCCGCAGGCCATGAACGTCGTACTGAAGAACCTGCTCGAACACGGCCTGATCGAACGTTCCCCCCATCAGTGGCACCGCACCATGCTCGAAACCCACCTCACGGACGCCGGGCGCGAAGCCCTGCGGGTGGCGGACGAGGCCGCCGTGATCATCGAACGCCGCATCTCCACCGCCTTCACCCCCGAGGAACGCACCACCCTCCGCACCCTCCTCACCCGCTTCACCGACGCGATCTGACCGGGCGCCGGGCAAGCTCCTCATCCAGCCGGGGAGCCACCGAGGATCAGGTCGGCCATCCGCAGCAGCCGGTCCACGTACGTCCTCGCCTCCCGGCCACGCGCTCGCCGCCGGATCCAGCGCAGGTCGCGGGCGCTGCTGATGAGCCGCTCGCGTAGCTGGTCGGTGAGCGCCTTGCCCTCATTACGGACGTACCAGAACATGACACCCGCGACACCGTCGTCCGCCAGGACCAGGTCCGCGAACAGGTCCCGATCAGCCAGCCCGGGAAACGGAATGTGCCGATGCTCTTCCCAAAGCACGGACACTTCTTCGAACACCTCTGGCGACACCTTGCCCACGCGCCAAAGATACGGTCACCGCTCTGCAGAGATACGGTCACCGCTCTACGCGAAGGCTCACCTGTGACCCCAGCTCGCGGAACCCGAGAGCTCGGGCCACCCGTCGCGACGCCGCCGGACGCGCCCTCCACTGCGGCAGCAGCCCCTCACCAAGAGCGTCGGCCACCGCCGCCGACGCCACCGCCCGAGCCAGCCCCCGCCCCCGAAACCCCTCGGCAGTCAGTACGGACAAATGCGCCGCCGTGTCCAACCACGTCCGATACCCGGCTGCGGCCACCACCTCACCGCCCTCACGAACCACCCAGACCGCCGAACCGACCTCCGCCAGCCCGCTCTCGTCGGCATCCTGCTCACTCACCGCCGCCACGAGCCTGCCGACGTCCCCATCCCCCGCCGCCAGCCGTTCGACATCCGCCCCGGCATGGCAGGGAACGAACTCCTCAGCATCGACGTACGCGAGCGTCGCCGGCCCCAGAACCTCGCGGACCTCCAGCCGCTCGGACAACCGCTCGAACAACCGCTCAGAAAGCCGCTCAGAAAGCCGCTCGGACAACCGCGAAAGATCGACGCCGTCCTCGCCGAGACTGCCGCGCAGGGCCTGGCGCACCGGCTCGGCCAACCCGGCGTCAGGCACCGTGACCAGCGCCCCGCCGTCCAGCACGACGATCCCCGTCCACCCGGGCGGACACAACCACGACCCGGCGGAGACGACCACCGCGACCTCTCCCCGCCCGGGAAACACCACAGGCACCCGAGCCAGGTCCGCCCACAACCGCCCCGCCACATTCCACATCACACTCAATGATCCCAAACTGCACCACAGGCACCGTGGGACATAAGCCTTCCTGTTGCGACGGAGACGCTGTCTCCCCCACAACAGGAGGTCTTCTCGACCGGCACCGGCTCGCTAGTTGCTCTCCGGTCGCTGCCGAAGGTCCGAACGGCGCAAAAGGCTGCAGCCATGGCCGTTGATGTGGTGCCGCAGCCCGGTGATCTCGTCGACCAGGGCCTCGTAATCTCGTCTCAGCTCGGCCTGGAAGGCAGCGAGTTCGGTCATCATCAGAACAATGCTGATCATGGTGATGTCGTCCGCGGTACGGGTGCTCGTCTCGAGCGCCTTGACGCGTAGCATCACCTCGAGGATCTGCGCCTCTAGGTTCACGGCTCCTGCCTGTTCCACGCAGGGAAGAAGATGCCGCGCCGGTGGCCCGGCGCGTGCTCTGACGTGAGCACAGTGACAGGTGGACGGCAAAGAAACCGAGCCGTGGTCCGACCCGAGGTGTAGTTCTTTCTCCTATCACCAACCGTCTTTCCTCCCGGGGATATGGTTTCTCACCAGCCCCCCGTACACGAAACGCAACCGACCATATCGAAAGCGACCCAAGCCGACCGGACAACAAGCAGGCCGAGCTGGGCAGCAAGCGGGCCGGCAGCAAGCGAGTCCGTCACTGCGACATCAAGGGTGGCGCCATCCCGATCAAGCTTCGAAGGCACCTCAACCCCGCCGGGCCCCATCGGGCCAGATCACCCGCACCGGCACCTCCCGCCGCCGAGCCTCGGCCACCACGTCAGCCGTGCCGCCATGCCCCCGGGCCGGCTGCCCGTCCCAGACGGCGAACAACACATCGGCGTCGTCCAGCATCCGCACACTGGCCGCCATGTGCGACTCCGCGGTGGACTCCACGAACTCCAGCCTGTGAACCTGGCCCGCCCGGCCCAGCAACTCGTCGTACGCAGCACGACACTCGCCCGGCAGCCCGTCCCGATACCGCTCGGCCGGGATCACGACCTCCAGCACACCGCCGAGGTCGAGTACCGCGCGAGCGAAGATCTGATCGGCCCCGTCCGCCAGACAGGACAACCCACTGAGGCCGGGAAGGCACTCCACGAGGGCCTCACGTATCGCCCGATCGACCAGAACAGCAGCCTCGCCCGGCAAGCCCCTGTGCCCGGACACCGCGATGCGCACCATGGTTCACCTCCGGGCGCCGGCAGCCGGTTCCCCCTACAGGTGGAACCAGTGAATCCGCCGGCAAGTGGTACAGACGAAGCAGGTCGCGTCCCGGTTGGCCCAGTCCAGGCCCATGAAGGTCATTCCGGTCGTCTGCAGCTTCCACTGGCGGGACTCGAAGATCTCGCTCTGGCACGTGTCGCACCTGAGGTTCTGCCCGTGCGGGAGCCTTACGGTGGTGGCCTCGTCCATGTTCACGATGTTATGTGACCACCGATCGAGATGATCTGCCGAGAACGAGGCAGGTGCTCCCGCAAATCTCTGCCTCTCCAGAAACAGGCTCAACCACCTGTGCCGCGGCACGTAGCGGTCGCGGGAACGGCGTCCCTGTCTCAGCGGGGTGGCACAGTGGGCATCAGTGACCGAGGAGGAGTTGAAGCACTATGGGTGACTTTTTCGAGCGGATCGTCGATGTCGAGGTGACCGGCGAAAAGGCTGAGTCGCTCGCAGAGCGTGTGGTCGACTGGATGGTCGCCGAGGGGCTGATCACACGCGAAAGGTCCCGCGACGGGATGTACAGCCTGCAAGTAGACGACGGCTACGAGCCCGGCCCCAACTGGGAACGGGCAGTGGCCGATTCCTCGGACCCGTCGTGGATACCGGGCCCGGTAGCGGTCATCGTCGGGCGGGATCACCATGTCGGGGGCCAGGGGATGAGCGAGGCGGACTCGGCGACCTGCCCGCGATGTGACACGACCACCGTGATCATCGACTACCCGAACGCGTGGGAGGCGGACCAGAAGGCCTGGCAGCCGTTCAGCGACGGCATCGACACCTGGAAGGAGACCGGCGAAGGAAGTGTCACCTGCTCCTCGTGCGGAGCCTCCGTCCCGGTCACCGAGTGGCTGTTCGGGTCCGGTTTCGACCTCGGTGCCCTCGCATTCGACTTCTGGGGCTGGCCACCTCTCCGCGCCGGCTTCCACACGGAACTGAGCAAGCAACTGGGTCACCGCATCGAGGTACAGACGGGCAAGTTCTGACCCCCACCACAAGCGATCAACCAGGTGACGATCACCCTCGCGACCAGCCGTGAGTGACCACGCGCCTGCCCGTCCTGGCACAGATCGGGCACGCGCCCAGAAAGTCTCACCTCCTTCGACGAGCCGGGGCCGTCGGTGCGCGGCCAGAGGACGGAGATGCGGCGGCGCGCCGTCCCCTCGTCCTGATCTGGGTCGTCCTGATCTGGGGGTAAGCACCCAGCCTCACGAAGCGATGACTACCTACTCCGCGTCCTTCGGGTGTCGCTTCGGGCTCATATGGAAACCGGCACCGGCCCGAAGTCGCCGCTTGTGGCCTTACGAGCCTCGGCGTAGCCGGCAGGATCCGCCTTGATCCTGGCAGTGGCTCGCCAGCCCGCTATGACCTCTTGGCTGGTGGCGTCGACATCGAGTTCAGCCGCATCCGAGAGCACCTCCACCAATTCCAACGTGAAGGCGCTGAGTTCGGTGGACGACAGGTGGCGAACCCAAGGGAAGACCTCTGGCATGGCGATGACCAGGGCACGCGCGGTGGGATCGTGCTTGATCAACGCAAGGGAGGCGGTGGCCGGCGTCCGTTCCCGCTCTTCTCCACGATCAGCTGACAGGGAGAGGATCTCCTCGGTGCTACGCGCCATGGGGCCGCGCTCGATCCGATGGCTCGCAGGAGTCCAGGGCCAAGAACCCGGCTCGCGAGATCGACCTGCGCCACAGCCGACCTGGCGAGTTCGCGCGCAGGTGTGACCGCCTCCAACCGACGCTGGGCGCCCGTAATGCTGGTCCGCGTGACGGCTGTCGTCTCATCCACATCGGGACGCTTGGGCAGGGCCATCCCCGCCAGCGCGGTCAACGCCACGGCCGTGCCGAAATCTTTGCGCTTCCTCGGATCGTCATCTCCTCGGGCTCCGAATCGGAGCAGGTGAAGCGGCACCCAATCTGGATGGATATCTCCCGAAGCTGGTCCACAGTGAGCGGCTGACGACCACGCACCACCTTGGACACCCAACCTGCCCTAGATCTTCAAGGAAGGTTGTCGCCGAGAACGAATCTGGCCCATGATCGACATCGGGCGTGCTTCCATGGCAGATTTGCCGCACCTCTCCCGGCAGATCTGCCGCACATAGGCTGGCTGATCTGCCGAGCCTTGGCCCAGTGTCTCGGCCGGGAGGAGACGCCGATCAAGATTGCGAGATGTTCGCCGCAACCTCCTCCGAAGCACTGTCACGCGTGCCGCACTTTGCTTCAGGCGATAGATGCGCAACCTAACGAGATTCGGACCGGTACTCAGCCCACGTGTCGACCGCCTCTTCAAGGTCAAGAGCGGCAACATCCTCACGCGCCATCCCGACCGTGTAGATCAAACGGTCTGCGAGCCAATCCGGAACGGGTTCCCTGGGAGATGCTTTCTCCACCCGAATGTGATCGGCCAGCGCGCCGAGGCGTTCGATCACCTGGCCGAGCTGGATGATCTCGGGACGGCCTGCACCCGCCTCCCGGACCCTCGCCGTCGCCTCCTCGTACACTTCGGCGTCGGCACGTTCACCAACAGCCCACACCTCGCAGATCTCCACCGACTTGTCCTCGGTGATGCGGTAGACGACACGCCAGGTGTTGCGACCGACCACCAGCTTCCGGAAACCGGTCAGTTCCCCGCCGAGCGGATAACCAGCTTCAGGGTTGTCCAGCAGGAGAAGGATCTTCTTGAGCACCTTGGGTACCGCGTCTGGGCCGATCCGCCGAAGGTCGTCGACCGCCGGCGCCGTGAAGGCGACGTCGGACACGATTCACTCATCGTCCGGGATGGTGGACAGCGACTCGCGAGTATGCCCGAAAGCGCCAAGCACCTCATCGAGTGAGACCCGCTCCCCCGTGTCCGTAACCGACCGGGCGAGCACCAGCGCCAGATCACGCAGATCAGCCGCCGCCTCTTCCAGCTCATTGAGCCGGCGGATACTCACCACGGCCGCCACTGGCTGACGCCGACGGGTGACCACCAGATCGGTCCCCTGCTCCGCATCAGCCACTAGGCGGGCAACCCCTCGCTGGGCCGCCTCTGTGACGCTCAGCTCAGTAGCGTCGTGCAGAACAGTCATACATGAACTGTATATCTATCTGCACAGAAGTGCGACGCCTGGGCCGGCGTTCGACTCACGCCTCGCCAGACGTCAGGCCCACCGGGCAGGCGACGCCCGTTCCGCCGATTCCGCAGTACCCGTTGGGCACTTTGTACAAGTATTGCTGGTGGTAGAACTTGGCTTCGCGCTACAGATCCAGTTGGGGGACTTCAGCCGGCTCGGAGGGCAGCGACCGCTTCGACGAGCCCCGCCGCCTCCAAAGCGTCAAGCACATCATCGACGGTCTCCGGCGGGCTGGTCCGTGAGTCCGCGATCTGCTGCACACAAGCCCAGACGACCCTTCCGTCCAGGTCGATTTGGTCCAGCACGAAGTCATCGGGTGACTTCACCTCGATATCCCATGGAACCAAGTAGTCGGCAGGGAAGTCCTTGAGATTCGACGTAACGATGACCTTCGCGCCCACCTTGATCGCCGCAGCCAGCACATGCCTATCATCGGAGTCGGGTAGTTTCAGCCCTTCGATCAGTGGCTCATATCCCTCGACGAGGCAGTCTCGGACAGCGGAGTTCATCAGGCAGCGGAGCTTGTCGAGCTTCTCCGCAGGAATGTCGGGCCGGTTGGCGGCGAGGTTGCGCTGCATCTCGTCAAGGATGCCGTTGGTCCACCTGGCTTGCACCCGTCCTGCCATGGCGAGACGAATGAGCAGGTCACGCAGGGTGTTGCCGTACAACACGTTCGCGTCGTAGACCACCACGAATGTCATGGCTCAGATGCCCAACTCTTGCCCCAGCGCAGCGAGTTCGTCGGCCGCGGTCCGGCGCTTGGCATCATCGCGACGCTTGTACTCCTGGAGATCCTCGTACTTGATTCGGCGGTGCTTGCCGATCAACCGGAAGGGAATTTCTCCCGTCTCCAAAAGTTTGATCACATACGGGCGTGAGACGTTCAGCATGTCCGCCGCTTGCTGTGTCGTCAGCTCAGCATGCGACGGAATCACCGTGACTCCGCGCCCTTCGGCTGCTTGGGCGAGGATGAAGGCAAGCAGAGTCACGGCTTCACGAGGCAGGATCAAGGGGTCCTCGTCCCCGTGCTCACCGACGACATGTACGGTCGGCTGCTCGGGATACCGCATGAGGTAATCCTTGATTCGGCGTACCGCGCGACCGGCTACCTCGGCATCGATGCTTCCCGGCCGAACTCGCTTGGCCTGCACGTCAGTCATGACGTCACCCCCTCTTCGCAGTATCCGCAACAGACGAAATAAACGCAAGCGAAATCGCTAGTGGCCCGTCTCTGAACGTTGACCCGGTAATTGATCTCGGCTGGTGAACCCGGAAAGCTGGCTGCCTCTGGAACCTGGGAGGTAGCCGTGGCCCGTCCACCGGATGTGTTCGTCCGACCCTTGACGATGGAGGAGGGCCGGAAGATCCAGCGCATCGCCCGTACTGCGAAAGACCCGGTCAAACTGCGCCGGGCGATCGTGGTGATGATGTC